>JAZDKY010000049.1:0-33997 GCA_043802525.1 bacterium | reverse complement strand
GTGAAGGCGGTCAATCGCTATTTTGAACTCAAGCAGCCGTGGACGCTGGCCAAGCAGGAGGACCAGGGGCCGTTGCACACGACGCTCTACCTGGCCGCGGAATCGTTGCGTGTGATCTCGCAGCTCCTGCAGCCGGTCATGCCCGCGAAAATGGAACAGTTGCGCGGAGCGCTGGGCCTGCTTGGGCCGTGCGCGTGGGCGGAACTCCATGAATTCGGCAAATTGTCCCCGGGCCGCGAGGTCAAGGAGGAGGGACCGCTCTTTCCGAGGATCGAAGCGACCCGATCAGATCGGGTCGCAACCTCCGCGGTCGCTCCGGCGAGCGCGGAGATCACGTACAATGACTTTGCCAAGGTCCAGTTCCGCACGGCCAAGATCGTCGAAGCGGAGCGGGTCGAGGGCGCGGACAAACTCTTGCGGTTGCAGGTCGAGGCCGGCGCGGAGCGCCGGCAGATCGTTGCCGGCATCGCGCAGCACTACAAGCCGGAGGACGTGGTCGGAAAGACCGTCGTGATCGTGGCCAACCTGAAGCCCGCGAAGATCCGGGGCGTGGAATCGAACGGCATGTTGCTCGCCGCGTCGAGCGGCGATGTGCTGCGGCTCGTTACGGTGGAAGGTGAGTTGCCGACGGGAGCGGTGGTGAAATGAAGGACAGGGGCCAGTTTGAACGAATCATAAGGTGGACCGCGACCTTGCTGCTCTGCGAAGCAGCTTCGCTGCGTAGCACGAGCCGGGCGCGGTTCGACGCCGCACCGCCGAAGGCCGTGCGTGTCAACCTAAGCATGATCGGATCGAAATACGGCACATGATGGCTAATTTTGCCAACGCGATGTGCGTTGGCCTTGGAGTGCGGCGGCTTGACGCCGCTTTGTCAGCGTGCGGCTTGACGCGCGCTGAAACGAGGCCGCGTCAAGCCGCGGCGAAAAAAGCGGTGTCAAGCCACCGCACTCCAAGATCCGGCTCGCGTCTGATGAGGAGTTTCTGTCCTGGGTTGATGCGGCTCTATGCTTAATGAACGCGCGCACGATAAACAGGTGGACCGTACTGATCCTGCTTCTAGCCGGCAGCTTGTCCTCCCACGCGAAAACGAGCGCCGCGGATTCCGCATCGGGTTCCGGCACCAACGCGGTGACGGGTACGAATGTCGCGTCGGTCGCGACGAGCGAGCTGCCGAGCCTTGTGGTTGAAGCGGAGAACCTCTGGATTCCCATCGAAGATCTGCAGCTCACGTTCGACGTGGGCAAGCAGCTCGCCCTGTTCCAGCAGAACGACAACTGCTACGTGGCGATCGTGCTCTACGAGGACGACCCGCCCGGACTCTGCGCGGTTCCCCGCGTCTATGCTCGGGACCAGGGCACCGCCTGGGTGACCAACGAGAAATATCTTTTCTTCGGCGTGCGGACCCGGTCCTGCGACGGGCGTTTCTATTTCATCCGCGGGGAGAAACTGCCCGTTGTCTTCGAGACCAGGAAATTGTATCGCGTACAGGTCGAGCGGTACGGCCGCGTCGTGGAGCTCGAACTACCCAAATCGATCCCGCATGTGACGTACGTTCCGGCGCCATCGTCGGCGGATGTGGTTGCCGCCGAGAAACCCAAACCGCCGCCGGCCATGCCGGCGAGGCCGGCCAGGCCTTCGGCAACGACGGGCGACACCAACGAGCCCATCGCGCTCTCGACCAAACCACCGCCGCGTCTTCTGGACGACACCATCCCGTCTTTGTCCATGACGGACGACGACGAGGCCTCCATGGAGACCGTCTTTGCCGGCATGGCGACGGGTACCTTCGACGCCGCGGCCTTGGACTCGCCGTCCGTGGTGGACGTCGCGACCACGCCGCAGACGTTCAAAGACAAGGTCACGGCCGCCGTTTATCGCAACATCTGGCTCCTCGAACTGCTGTTGGCCCTCGCGATCCTCGCGGCCATCCCGGTCATCATCAAGCGCAACTCCGCGGCCCTGTTGCAGCGACGGCCGGCCGTGTCGCCGCCGCCGTTCCAGCCGGCGAGCGAGCAGGTGGCCGCGGTCGAGGCGCAGATCACGAAGGAATCGAACGATGAATTTGCCGGGTCGCTCGATACCTTCACGATGGGCGACCTGATCCAGTTCGTTCATTCAACCACCAAGACTGGCATGCTCGATATCCAGTGCGAGGGGCTCGCGGCGCCGAACCACCTGGTCTTCGAACTGGGTGAGATTATCGATGCCGCATGCGACGGCAAACGGGGCGAAGATGCGGTTTACGCGATCTGCCGGATCAAGAAGGGTTCCTACACGTTTTCCAAGGAGACACGCGACGGTGTGACCAAGACCGTGAACAAGGCGACGATGTCGCTCCTGCTCGATGCGCACCGGGTCATGGATGAGGAAGGCGGAGCGGAGAACAAACCCGAAGCGTCGCCCGCGCCGGGATCTGCGCCCAAGACCAAGAAGCCCAAGACCAAGTTGTCGATGAAGTGAGGCGATGGTGAAGCTGCGACTTTTTCTTTTCAGCGCGCTGGTCATCCTGCAGGCTGCCGCGACGGCGCCCGCGGCGGGGCTGCCCGAGATCCCGGCCGACAAGAAATTCATCCAGGACTACGCGGGTATCATTCCGGAGCAGACGCGCCAGCAGATCGGTGTCATCCAGAAAACGGCATTCGAATCCAACGACACGCCGATCATCGTCGTGACCATACGGTCCATGGCCGACTACGGCTATGCCGGGTCGACCATCGAGACCTTCGCCCGCGACCTGTTCAGCAAGTGGCAGATCGGCAGGCGGCGCATGGACAAGACCTTCGTCAATCGCGGCATCCTCCTGCTCGTCAGCATGGGCGACCGCAAGGCCCGGATCGAACTCGGCGCGGACTGGGGTCATGCCTGGGACGGGCATTGCACGCACATCATGGACGCGGAGATCATTTCCGAGTTCAAGCAGGGCCGCTTCCCCGAAGGCATCCTGAGCGGTGTCATTGTGCTCGGGACCATGGCGGGCGCGGGTCCGAATGCGTCGCCGCCGTCACAGGTTGTGAACCGGACGAAGGATTTCGTGGAAAAGGTCACGGGTCCGGGCGCAGTCACGACGAGCCCACTGCCGAAATACATCATCCTCAGCATGAGTGCGCTTGGCATTGTTCTGATAGCCGCGTCCTTCTTCTTCCCCGTCCGGCGCAATGCGTTGCTGATCGCAGGCATCACGCTCATTGCGGCGGCTTGGTTGTTTTGGCTCGTCCTGGTGGTTGCCGCCATGTTCCTCAAGTGGCGGGGTGGAGGGGCGGGTGGCGGCTACAGCAGCGGCGGCGGATTTGGTACGGGCGGATTTTCGGGTGGCGGTGGAGCATCGGGCAGTTGGTAGGTCAACGATGAACGCAACACATGTGTTAACAAAAGTGATCCAGGACCAGATTGCGCAGGCCATCGCCGAGGCGGAAAAAACAACCTCGGCCGAGATCGTCTGCGCCGTGGCGACGGAATCCGGGCGCTACGACCGCGCGGAATCGATCGTCGGCCTGGTCTTCGGGCTCGTTGCGTTGTGCCTGACACACGTCCATGCCACGGGTTTTATGCTGCAGCCGGGTGAATGGGCGTCGGCGGAAGGGCTTGAATTGGGTTGGCAGTGCGCGGCGGTCGTGGCGGGTTTCATCGCGGGCTCCCTGTTTGCGAGCCATGTCCACCCGGTTCGCCGGTTTTTCACACGCAACGGGGAGATGGCGTCGGAGACCTGGCGTGCCGCGTCGCACGTGTTCACGCGCAGCAGCGCCGAGGACATCGCGAGCCGGGCCGCCGTGGTGATCTACGTGTCGCTTTTCGAGCGGCGCGCGGTGGTGCTGGCGGGCAAGGCCGCGGCCGATGCGCTGGGCGACGAGGGCCTGCGCCGGATTCGCGATGCCGCGCTGGCGCCCTTGAAGAAAGGGAAGATCGCGGATGCCCTTGTTACCGCCGTGGCCGAGGCGGCGCAGTTGACCGCGTACGCGCTGCCGCCCCATGAGAGCAATCCCGACGAGCTGCCGAACCGCGTGATGGTGTTCCATCCGCGGCCGTGAGAGACCGGGTGACGAGTGTCGGGTGTCGAGGGGGCCACTCCCTCGCCACCTGACACTCGACACTCTTCCTTCCAAACCTTGAAAATTCCTTGCTGACGTTTTCCAGGGATTGGAACTTTTGCGGCGATGCGCTCCTGCCTGCCGATGCCCCTGCCGCTGCCGGCGCAACGCGCCGCTCAAGGCTGGGCGCCGGGCGGGCATCGGCTTTGTCCGGCGAGCGTGCCGGCTTCCACGTCACAACTCATGCGTCCTGGTCGCGAAGAATCTGTCGAAGCGCCTCGATGCGGTGAAACAGGGAATGACGCGACAAGGGTCGACCTGCCGTCTTGCGGATGAATTCCCCTCTGCCAGGCCCATATGTTCCATCGCTCACGTCCGTACTATCACACGCGCGCGATGCGACTTCAAGGGTGGACGCCGCACCCGGGAAATGCGCCGGGGCTCTTGTCGGTTGGGGCTGTCGTCCATGAACCTGATAGGCCAGGAATCAGTTCAGGAAGATCCGTTGGTTATTCGTGATTCTTCATTCATGAGGCGCCTTCACGGCGACGGAGTACCGTGGCTACAATCAGGAGGAAAGAGGTCGCGTGCCGCCCTGCGGGCAGGCTTGCCCGCAGGGGCGGGACTGCTAGACTCTCGCCCTCTCGATCCTGGTTCCGGTGAGTGGAGAAACGAGGAAATCCGATGGCTTATCCCTTTCAACAGATTGAACCGAAGTGGCAGTCGTACTGGGACGCGAACAAGACGTTCCGGACGAGTGACGAGTGTTCCGAGTCGAGTGTCGAGGGGAAACCGCCACTCGCCACTCGCCACTCGCCACTTCCGAAATGCTACATCCTCGACATGTTCCCGTACCCGAGCGGCGCGGGCCTGCACGTCGGGCACCCCGAGGGCTACACCGCGACGGATATTTTCGCCCGCTACAAACGTATGAAGGGCTTCAACGTCCTGCACCCGATGGGGTGGGACTCGTTCGGGCTTCCCGCGGAGCAGTACGCGATCGAGACGGGCACGCACCCGCGCGACACGACCTATAAGAACATCGACCGCTTCCGCGCGCAGTTGAAGTCGCTCGGCTTTTCCTACGACTGGGACCGCGAGGTCGCGACGACGGACGAGGAGTACTATCGCTGGACGCAGTGGATTTTCCTCCAACTCTTCAAGCGCGGCCTCGCGTATGAGGCCAGCATGCCCGTCTGGTGGTGCAACGGCTGCAAGGCCGTGCTGGCCAACGAAGAGGTCAAGGACGGAAAGTGCGACCGCAAGGGGCACACGAACGTCGAGCGCCGGCCGATGCGGCAGTGGATGCTGAAGATCACCGCGTACGCCGAGCGCCTGCTCAATGACCTCGAAGGCCTCGACTGGCCCGAGAGCATCAAGGAGATGCAGCGGAACTGGATCGGACGCTCGGAGGGAGCCGAGGTCGAATTCCGAATCTCGAATTCCGAATCCCGAATCACCGTCTTCACGACGCGACCCGATACCTTGTTCGGCGCGACGTACATGGTTCTGGCGCCGGAGCATCCGCTCGTGGAAGAGATCGTGGGCGCGTTGGAGCGTCCGGGCGTCAAGGCGTATGCGGAGCAGGCGACGCACAAGAGCGACCTCGAGCGCACGGAGCTGCAGAAAACCAAGACCGGCGTTTTCACCGGCGCGTTCGCGATCAATCCGGTCAACGACGAAGAGATTCCCGTCTGGGTCGCCGATTACGTGCTCTGGGGCTATGGGACCGGGGCGATCATGTGCGTGCCGGGCCACGACGAGCGCGATCACGAATTTGCCCGGTTGTTTGGGTTGCCCATCAAGGAAGTCGTAGGTAGGGCGCGCTCGCCGAGCGCGCCGAGCGGCGGTTTCGGCGAAACCGCCCTACCGTTCACCGGCGACGGTGTCGCCGTCAACTCGCCGCTCATCAACGGACTGCCGACGGCCCAGGCGAAGCAACGGATCATCGAATACATCGAATCTCGAGGCATCGGAAGCCGCAAGGTGAACTACAAACTGCGCGACTGGCTTTTCAGCCGCCAGCGCTACTGGGGCGAACCGATCCCGGTCGTTCTTTGCCCGAAGTGCGGCGCGCAGCCGGTCGACGAACAGGAACTGCCGCTGACGCTGCCGGACCTGACCGACTACGCGCCGCCGGAATCGGGCGAGCCGCCGCTGGCCAAGGCAACGGAATGGTTGAAGGCGACGTGCCCGACGTGCGGCGGCCCGGCGACGCGCGAGACGAACACGATGCCGCAGTGGGCCGGCTCGTGCTGGTATTACCTGCGCTTCATCGACCCCAAAAACGCGGACGCGTTTTTGGATGGGAAGAAAGAGAACTACTGGATGCCCGTCGATTTGTACGTGGGGGGGGCGGAGCATGCGGTTCTTCATCTTCTCTATGCGCGGTTCTGGCACAAGGTCCTGTTCGATGCGGGCCACGTTTCGACGAAGGAACCGTTCCTGAAGCTCGTCAACCAGGGCATGATCCTGGGCGAGGACAACCAGAAGATGAGCAAGAGCCGGGGCAACGTGGTGAACCCGGACGACGTCGTGAAGCAGTACGGCGCGGACTCGCTGCGGCTCTACGAGATGTTCATGGGCCCGCTGGAGCAGGTGAAGCCGTGGAGCATGCGCGGGGTGGAGGGCGTGCACCGCTTCCTGAACCGCGCCTTCCGCCTGGTGTGCGACGAGGAGACGGGCGCCGTGCTGCCGGCCGTGGTGGAGGAGGACGGGACGGACGACCAGCTTCGCGTCCTGCACGCGACGGTGAAGAAGGTGGGCGAGGATATTGAAGCGATGCGCTTCAATACCGCGATTTCCGCGATGATGGAATTAGTGAACGCGGCCACGGGATGGGATCGCCGGCCGCGATCGATCCTCAATGCGTTCGTGCTCCTGCTCAGCCCCTTTGCGCCCCACGTGGCGGAAGAATTATGGCAGAAGCTGGGCCACGAAAACACGTTGGCGCATGTACCGTGGCCGGTGTATGACCCGAAGCGCCTCGTTGAGAGCAGCGTGGAGATACCGGTCCAGGTCAACGGCAGGCTGCGGGGCACCGTCCATGTTCCCCTGGGCGCGACGCAGGAATTGGTCGTGGCCGAGGCGCAGAAGGTGCAGGGCGTTCAGGCACAGCTCGCCGGCAAGGCGCTGCGCAAGCAGATATTCATTCCGAACAAGCTGCTCAACCTCGTCGTCGGCTGACGGCGCGTCAGGACGCGCGGGTGAGCGCGAGGGTGCAGTTGTGGCCGCCGAACCCGAACGAGTTGGACAGGGCGGCCTTCAGTTCCGGCGCTTTCCGAGCCTCGTTCGGGACGTAGTCCAGGTCACACACGGGATCCGGTTCCCGCTGGTTGATGGTCGGCGTGACGATGCCGTGGTGCAGGATCAGCGCCGTGACCCCGCATTCGATCGCCCCCGCGCCGCCGATCGTGTGGCCGGTCATGGATTTCTGCGAGCTCATGCAGAGCCGTCGCGCGTGCGCCCCGAAGGCGATCTTGACCGCCGCGGTTTCCGCGGCGTCGTTCTGCCGCGTCGAGGTGCCGTGCGCGCTGATATAGCCGACATCCTCCGGGGCCAGGTGTGCGTCGCTCATGGCGAGGGACATGGCGCGGGCCATGTGGACGCCGGACGATTCGGGCGCAACGATGTTGTACGCCTCGGAACAGGCGCCGTAGCCCGCGAGGCGCGCGTATATGCGAGCGCCTCGGCGCCGGGCACATTCCTCCTCTTCCAGCAGCACGGCGCAGCCGCCGTTGGCGAGGACGAAGCCCGTGCGGCGATTGTCAAAGGGGCAGCTGGCCTCGGCCGGCCGCTCATTGAGATCGGAGAGGGCGGTGAGCGCGCTGAATCCCATCAGCGATTCGTAGGTCAACAGCGTATCCAGCCCGACCGCCACGACCGCGTCGCAGCGGCCGGAACGGACCAGGTCGGACGCGGTGGAAACGGCGAAGGCGCCGGACGCGCAGGCCGCGGCCACGTTGAAGGTGGGGCCCCTGAAGCCGTGGCGAATCGATATCCAGCCGGGAATGGCGTTCACCATCTGGCGCAGGATCAGGTAGCTGCCCAGGTCGGGCTTCATCGCATCCTGACCTTCCTGGAAGTAGGGCTGGCCGCAACCGCTGATGACGCCGACGCATTCGGGCGCGTCGGGTGTGAATCCCGCGTCGTCAATCGCCTCCCTCGCGCAGAGGATGCCGAGGCGGGTGCCGGTCAGCGTCTGGTTCCGCAGGCGGCGGGGGAACGCGTCGTTTTCCAGGTCGTAGTACGCGTCCGGGAGTTCGCCGCCGATGCGGACGGGGCAGTCGCGGGGATCCGTGCGTTGGAGACGTCGAATGCCGGTCCTGCCCGCGACCAGGGCGTCCCAGCAGGACGTTGTGTTCGTGCCGAGGCTGGTGATCATGCCGATGCCGGTGATGACCGGCATGCGGACCTGGCTCCCACGGTTCACGGTTTCTTGCCGATAAGGGCGTTGCCGCCCTCGACGATATCGCAGACCGCCTGTGCAATCTGGGCCACCGTGTGCACGGGATGGCTCTGAAAGTACTGGCCGATGATCCGCATCTCGATGACGACGTCGTACTTCTTCTTAAACTCGTCGACGAGTTCGAGGTACATGAGCGAATCGCCGCCCAGGTCATCGATCACGCGCGCGTCCGGCGTCACCTTCTCGGCGGGTACCTCAAGTTCCTCGATGAAAAACTTCCGAACCTCGTCATAGATCGTTTTCTTTTCCTCGTCCGTCAACGTCCTGGTCATGCAAATACTCCCATGCTCATTAGTATACAGGTCCGGATCGAAACCCAAGCCGTGATCCATCCCCGGCCTTCCTCGACGACACCCTGCGCCACGGCGCCCGAAGGATGCTGAATCAACCACCTCGCGCCATCCCTGCTGCAGCGGAGCCCGTCGAACAGCACCGCGAAGGCCTGGCCGGTCGCCTTGGAAAAACCTTCCCTGAGCGTCCAGCCAACGGCGGCATTCAGCGCCCGATCGGAAGGCGAGGAAGTATCGTCATCCGCGTTCATAAAGCAAGATTCCAGTCGCGCGAAATTGCTGGAAACCTGTTCCAGGTCGATGCCCACCCGGTAGTGAGCATCCGGCGTAAAGAGTGCCGCGACGCGGCCGCGCTTGTGGGTTATGGAGCAGTCGCCCAAGGGCGACGCGCAGCCGGTGCGGCGCACCGACGGCCGGCCCCGGAGGTCGGCCATGACTTCGACCTCGCACGGGTCGTCGACCAGTCCCTCGTCGAGGAGGATCTGCTTGACCAGCAGGCGCCCGCCCAGCCATTCGCGCCTCCGTTCGCCGGAGCACGCGCGCGGCATGCTTTGCTGCTCGGCGGACGTCAACCATCCCGCCGGCTCCACGAAATCGACCGGCACGTTCGCCTGTGCGGCGTACGCACGGCAGGGAAGTCCGTCCAGGGCGCGCACGCTGCCGGCAAAGGGAAGCGTCAATTCTGTTGCGGCTGACATGGGGTCACTTATACTGTGCACATGCAGGGTGAACAAGGCAAAGCACCGGGCGGCGCGAGGCTGCTCGAGCAGAAGACGGCGCTCATTTGTGGCGTCGCCAGCGAGAAAAGTATTGCGTGGGCGGTCGTCCGGACGCTGCACGAGCACGGGGCGCGGATCGCCATGGCCTGTATGCCGTCGCTCGAACGCCGCGTTACGCGACTGGCCGAAACCGTGGGCGGCGCGCTCGTCATCCCGTGCGACGTGCGGAACGACGACGACATAACGCGCGCCGCGGACCGGGCCGCCGAATTCGGCGGGGGGCGGCTCGATGTCCTCGTTCATTCGGTGGCCTACGCGGAATTGGACGATCTCGGCGGCGAGTTTGTCGTCGTTTCGCGAAAGGGTTGGCAGACCGCGCTGGATATCAGCGCCTATTCCCTCGTCGCGTTCAGCCGTGCCGCGCGGCCTCACATGAAGGCCGCGGGGAAGGGCTCGATTTTCACGATGACGTTTCTTGGCAGCCGCTTCGTCACCCCCGGATACAACATCATGGGCGTGGCCAAGGCCGCGCTGGAGGCTTCGGTGCGGTACCTCGCGTACGACCTGGGCCCTGACGGCATCCGCGTCAACGCGATTTCCCCCGGGCCGGTGGAAACGCCGTCCTCGATGGTCATCGAAGACTTCCGCGCTTCCCGCGATGTGGTCGCGACATGCACGCCGCTTCTGCGCAACGTGGAAGCGGAAGACGTGGCCGGGACGGCGCTGTATCTCGCGTCGGACCTTTCGTCCGGCGTGACAGGCGCCATCCTGCCCGTCGACGCGGGCCTGCACGTTCTGGTGCCCGCCGCCAAGAGGCACCGGGCCGCGCCCCCCACCTGATTCACCCGCCGGACAAGCTGGCGGCGGTCTCAAAGCCGGTTGACGCGATTGCGTGAAGACCAGCCTCTACTCCAGGGGCAGTTTTTCCTGGAAGAACACGAGGATCCTTTCCGTTACCTCCGGCTCGATCAGGCCATGCCGCCCGCCGGTCACGATCACGAGTTCCGTATCGTTGCCGGCTTCTTTCAACGCATCGTACAAACGCCGGGCCTGCGCCGGCGGTACGGTGGCGTCGTGGTCGCCGTGGAGGATGAGGAAGGGAGGATCGTCCTTGTCGACGTAAGTCAGCGGACTCGCCCGTCGCGCTTCCTCCGGGTGTTTCAGCACCGGCCCGCCGAGCAGTCTCGACAACGGCGCGTCCGCAGCCCCGACGTCTTCGGCGCCGCGTTGATGCGGATTCCGCCTGGCATCTTCCACAAACCCGGGCAGGTCCGTCGGGCCGAAAAGATCGACGACCGCCTGCACGCGGCTGGACGCGTTGCTCCAGCCGCCGTCGCCCTCCAGCGACGGTTCACCGCCCGAGGTCCCGAGCAGGGCGGCAAGATGTCCGCCGGCCGATGCGCCGATGACGCCGATGCGGTTCGAGTCGATGCCGTACATCAACGCGTTCGCGCGCAGGAAACGGACCGCGCATTTGCAGTCCTCGATCTGGGCGGGGAAAATCGCCTCGTCGGTCAACCGGTATTCCACGCTCGCCGTCACGTAGCCGAGCCGGGCCAGTTTGCCGACCACCGGATGAATCCTGGAGTCCTTGTCGCCGTGCCTCCAGCCGCCGGCGTGGAGCCACACGATGGCCGGCCGGAGGTTTTTCGCAGTGCCCTCCGGAAGCGAGATGTTCATCTTCAGCGCGCGCGCGCCGCCGCGGCCGTATTCCACATTGTGCAGCGCGCCTGCGGCACGCGCCGGCCTGCGTTCCGCGCACGCGGACAGAACCAGGGCCATCGCCAACGCCGCCATCGTGAGTGTCGACTTCATCGTGTGCTCCCTGGATTGTGTGCCCTCTCCGCCTCCGACCTCCGCTCCAGGAGGATGTTCAATTTGCCCGCGCCGCGCAGCTCATTTCGCAGTGTCCAAGGATTGGAAAAATGGCGCCGGAAATTTCCAATCCCTGGAAAACGCGCGGTTTTGGGCGTTGCGCGGGCGGCCTGCAAACTGATATGGATTACGGGCCACGGTTGATTTCGACCAAACCGCGCGGCGTTCAGGAGCAGACTCGACAAGGATGACCATGCGTACGGGACGAGACGTGTACATTGCGGGAATTGCGAGCCATTCGCCTGGCGAGCCGGTGCCGTTCGACAGGATCGAGGAGGTCCTGGGTCCCCTGACGGAGGCGCCTCCGAAAGTCATCAAGCGGATCAACCGCCTCCGCGGGGTCATGAAGGAGATGCTGGGCATCGAGTACTCGCACTACGCCATCGATCCCGTGACCCGCAAGCAGACGGAGAACAACACGTCGATGGTCGCCAGTGCCGCCAACGTCGCCCTGGAACAGGCCGGGTTGAAGGCCGCCGACGTGGAATTGATCGTGTACGCGGGCATTCTGTTTGACTACATGTGTCCTCCGACCAGCGTGTTTGTCCAGGAGGCGCTGGGTATTCCGCGCTGCGCGGAAATGGCGATCCATTCCAACTGCACGGCGATCTACAAGGCGCTGCAGGTCGCATCCGACCTCGTCGCCTGCGGGCGGTACAGGAACGCGCTCGTGGTTTCGTCCCAGCTTTCGTCGCCGTTTCTCCGCGCCGAGTATTTCAACCAGGCGGTCATCACGGAGGAACAGGCCGTGCTGCGGTGGTTCCTCAGCGACGGGGCGGGGGCGATCGTTCTTTCATCCGACAAGCCGGCGCGCCCGTGCATGAAGATCGTGGACACGTATCTGGAGTCGGTGGGCGTGGGCATCAAGCCGACGATGCACATGCTGATCGGGGCGGCCCACTCCAATTTGCAGGACATCTACGCAAACGGCTGGCACCACCTGACGCAGGACCTGAAGACCGTGGCGGAGCTGGCGCCGAAACTGGGCGCCCAGGGCGCGCGCAACATGATCGACGCCTGGGGCGTGAACCTGGATCGCGTCCGCTGCCTCTTCCTCAACATCCCGACCAAGCACATGATGGACCTGGGCGTCAAACTCATGAGCAAGGAACTCGGGCGCGCGGATATTCCGGTCTACACGAAACTCGCCACGAGGGGCTATCCCGGCGCGCCGGCCATCATCATTGCGCTGGAGGAATACCTGCGCGAGATGCCGCTTCAACCCGGGGAGCAGATCCTGAGTTTCGTGACGGAGTCGAGCAAGTGGATGCACGCCGGGTTCCTGATGGAGCGCGCGTGACGGACCCCGGGACAGCCGGTCCGCTGCTGCTTCGAAACGACGAAGGCGTGCTCTGGATCTCGCTGAACAACCCGCCTCACAATCTGATGGACAGCTCGTTCTTCAGCGCGTTCGAGGCCGCGCGCGATGGCATCGTCGCGCCGGACATACGCGCCGTCGTCATCACGGGAGCGGGCCGCTCGTTTTCGAAAGGCGCGGACCTGAACGAGCTGAAGGCGAAATTCGGAGCCATCAACGAGGAATTCGTGGTCGAGGCCAACAGGCTTTTCACGAGCATCGAGCACGTGCGCAAGCCCGTCGTCGCCGCCATCAATGGCGCGTGCTTCGGCGGCGGGCTCGAGTTGAGTCTCTGCTGCCATGTTCGCGTCTGCTGCGACAAGGCCCGCATCGGCCTGCCGGAGCTCACCGCGGGCGTCGTGCCCGGCCTCGGCGGCATAACGCGGCTCATGCGCGTCGTCGGCGAGGCCCGGGCGCTGGAACTCATGCTGCTGGGCGATCTGGTCACCGCTGAAAAGGCGCTGGCCTACGGCCTGGTCAGCCGCGTCTTTCCGTCGGACGGATTTCTTGGGAACGTCAACAACTTCATCCGCGCCATCATCGCCGCGCCGGCCGAAACGATCGAATCGCTGCTCGATCTCGTCGCCATGCATCGCTTTGTCTACGAGCGCGGCCCCATCGAAGCCGCCGCGCGCTCGTTCGCGTGGCTTGTCAAGAATGCCGTGACGCCGTTTTGAAGGAACGTTCCATGCATCTGGCGATCATCGGTACGGGGAAAATGGGCACGGCGGTTTTCCAGTGGGCTGTGGACCGTGACGTGGCGCTCACGCTCTGCAGCCGCAGCGAGGAAAATCTCCGGCAGCAGGAGGGACGTTTCCTGCGCAAGCTCGAGCGCGCGGCCAGGCGCGGCGCGATCACAGCCGGGCAGGCGGAGGCCCGCAAGGCGTCCGTGCGCTTCACCACCCGCATCGCCGACATCGCCGGAGCCGACTTCGCGCTGGAATCCGCCCCGGAGAGCCTGGAGGTAAAGGTGCCGGTGTTGCGCGCCATGGAGGACGCCGCCGGCCCGGACGCCTTCGTGCTCTCCAACACGTCGTTCATTTCGCTGGACCGGCTGGCGCAGGCGCTCCGGCGTCCCGACAGGTTTTGCGGCCTGCACTTCTTCTATCCGGTCATGGTGATTCCGCTCGTGGAGATCATCACGTGGCGCGGCCTGGCGGCAGGCGCGTCCGGCCGCCTCCTCGAACTGTGCGGGGTCCTGGGCCGTCCGGGGATCGTGGTTTCGGACGGGCCTGGCTCGCCGCTCAACTGGATCCTGGCGTGCCTGTACTTCGAGGGCTTGTATCTGCTGGAGGAGGGCGCGGCGCTGCCGGATCGCATCGACGAGGTCGCGCGCCGGTATTTCTCCCCGGGCCCCTGCGAAGCCATGGATACCCTCGGCATCGAATTCATTCTGCAGGGCCTGCACATGTTCACGATGAGCATGAACGCGCAGCCGCTGGACTGGCTCCGGAACGACGCGACGGAACTGCCCCCCGGCAAGGCCGGCGGCCGCTCCGGTTTCCACGTGCCGTGGCTGTTCGGCCACCTCCAGCAGGCGAACCGCTTCGGTCGAAGAGTTTCGCGCGGGCTCTTCGTCTACGAGGGCGACAAGACCCTGAACGACGAACCGTCGTACTATCTCCGTCCGGGAACCACGGCCCACCCGCTGGCGGACGACGAGATCGCGGCGCGGCTGTTCTATACGGTGCTCAATGCCGCACTCCACAGCCTGTCGCGGCGTCTGGGCAGCCCCGAAGACCTGGATCACGGATTGAAGGAAGTGCTGCTCATGCAGGCGGGTCCCTTGCAGATCGCCCGGACCTTCGGCGCGGCGAAGGTCCGCAGGGATTTCGCGGAGCTTGAATCGAAGTACGGAAGACGGTTTCATCCCTGTCTTCCGCTGGAGGACATCGGCCTGACATGAATGTTGTCGAACTGCAAGGGGTGACCAAGGAATACCGGCTGGGGCAGACTACGGTCCCGGCGCTGCGCGGTGTCACGTTGACGGTGGCGTCCGGCGAATTCGCAGCCGTCTGGGGCCCGTCGGGCTCAGGCAAGAGCACGCTGCTGAACCTCATCGGCGCGATCGACGCGCCGACCACCGGGACGGTGAAGCTGGGCGGGCAGGACCTGGCCGCGCTGGACGACGACCGGCGCTCCGAGCTGCGCAACAAGACCATCGGCTTCGTCTTCCAGAATTTCAACCTGGTCGCCGTGTTGTCCGCGCTGGAGAACGTCATGCTGCCCCTGCAAATCGGTGGCATGGGCGCGTCGGAAGCCCGGGCGCGCGCCATGGGCTGCCTTGAGGAAGTCGAACTGGCGCCGTTCACGCACCACCGGCCGGACCAGCTTTCCGGGGGCCAGCGGCAGCGCGTCTCCATCGCCCGGGCGCTCGCGACGCGGCCCGCCCTGGTGATCGCCGACGAGCCGACGGCGAACCTGGACTCCGATACGGCGCTGAAGATCGTGGACCTGATGCGCGACCTCAATCGCGGGGACCGGACGACCTTCCTCTTCTCCACGCATGACCAGCGCCTCCTGGACCATGTGGACCGGCGCATCGAGCTTGTCGACGGGCTGCTGAAGGGGGAACCGTCGTGACGGCCTGGATCAAGATGGGCACGCGGAACCTGGTGAAGAACGCGCGCCGCTCCGTCATCACCACGTTCGCCATCGCGATGGCGTTCGCCACGGTGAACCTGTTCGACGGCTTCGCCACCTACATGCACACCGGCAACCAGAGCGTGGCGATCTATGCCCAGGCGTCCGGCCACCTCACCGTGTTCAAGAAGGGCTTCATGGAAAAGGGACGCACGGAGCCGGAGAAATACCTGTTGAGCGCCGAGGACGTGCGGACCATCCAGGACATCTGCGCGGGCCTGCCGGAAGTGGAGCTGGCCACGCCGCAGCTGTACATCACGGGCCTGCTCAGCAACGGCAGGGTCTCCACGATTTTTGTCGCGCAGGGCATCGTGCCGTCGGCGCGCATGACCTTTGTGTCGCACCTGGAAAAAATGGCCGGGCACAGCCGGAAGAAGATGAGCGACCGCATCCAGGGCCGGCCCCTGCAGGACGACCAGGACTACGGGATCGCCGTCTCCGGCGGGCTGGCCAAGCTGCTCGGCCTGGGGCTGGACGACGACGCGGTGGCGATGGGCAACACGGCCGCGGGCCAGATGAACGCGCTGGACGCGCAGCTGGTCATGATTTTCAACGCGGGTTCCGACCAGATGAACGACAAGTTCATGATCGTTCCGTTCGCGTTCGCGCAGAGCCTTTACGACTGGCAGGGCGCGGACCGGATCGCGGTCCTGCTCAAGGACACCAGGCAGACCGATGCGGTGCTCGCTAAACTCTCGAAGGCCTGTACGGAACGTGGCCTCGAAACCGACATCCGCACCTGGGTGCAGATGAGCGAGTGGTACCGGAAGGTGAAGTCGATGTTCGACACGATCTTCCAGTTCCTGTTCGTCATCGTGTTCATCATCGTGGTCATGAGCGTGGTGAACACCATGGGCATGGCCGTGATGGAGCGGACGCGGGAGATCGGCACGCTGCGGGCGATGGGGCTGAAACGCGGCGGGGTGCTGCACCTCTTTGCGGTGGAGAGCCTGCTGCTCGGCATTTCCGGGTCCCTGTTCGGCGTGTTCCTGACGTTCCTCGGCTGGGCCTTTGTGCAGATGGTCAAGCCGACCTGGATGCCGCCGGGGCTCAGCAACCGGTTTGTGATCTGGATCGAATGGGTGCCGCGGACGCTCGTGTTCAGCACGGTCTTCCTCCTGGTGCTGTGCCTGATCGCTTCCCTGCTGCCTGCCCGCCGCGCGGCGCGACAGAATATTGTGGATGCCCTGGGACACGTCTGACGGAGGAACTGAACATGATTTCGAAACATGCGCTCTTGTCCGGGTTCCTGGTCCTGTCTTGTGGCTGCGGAGCTTTCGCGGAAGGCGCGGTCGCGGCCGCACCGGAAACGCCTGCCGCCGCGGTCGCGGCCGGGCCCTCCGCGCACGAGATCCTGCGCATCGCGGACGAGGCGCGGGGCAACCTCGGGGGCGTGAAGTGGATGGTGGACATCGACGCGCTCGACAACGGGGAGCACCAGACGTGTTCGATGAACGTCAGCGCCCGCGGCTACGATTTCCTCGCCATGTTTCTTTCGCCGCCGAAATCAAAGGGCCAGCGCGTCCTGCAGGCCGACCGGAACATGTGGTACACGAAGCCGGGCGTCCGCAAGCCGGTCCCGATTTCATCCCGCCAGAAACTCGTCGGCGGCGCGGCGTACGGCGACATTGCCGCCACGGACTACGCCAACGACTACGAGCCGGCACGGCTGGGGGACGAGACGGTCGACGGCATCGCCTGCTACGTGTTCGACCTGAAGGCGAAGACGAAGCAGACCACCTATGACCGGGTGAAGTACTGGGTGTCCAGGGACCGCGGCGTCGGCGTGAGGGCCGAGTACTACACGGTCTCGGGGAAGATGTTCAAGAGCGCCCGGTTCGAATTCGACGAGAAGGTCAAGGTGGACGGCGTTGAAAAACCGTTCATCTCCAGGATCATCATCACGGACGCGGTCATGAGCCAGAACGTCACGACCATGATTTTCAGCGCGCCGCAAATCACGAAACTGCCGGATTCAACGTTCGACGCCAACCTGCTGATGAGCCGATAGCCCGGACAACCTCCTGTGCCTGCCCGATACGCCAGACTCGGATTCGCGTTGCTGCTTGCGGTGATGGCCGTCGGCCTCGCCCCCGGTGCGGCGCGCGCCGACGACGAGGGCGGATGGCTTGACCAGGTCGAATGGCGCTACCTGCTCAAGCTCCAGGCCTCGATCAACGAGCAGGAGCCGGCCGATTCGTCCTTGAATCCCAACAACGACGTCCTGCAGATACCGTCGCGGAACCTCAACAGCCAGGTGCGTCTCGACGTGAACGCCGAACTCGGTCCGGTGGCCTTCTTCATCAAACCGCGGTTCGTGGCGGAGGAACTCCGGTGGGACGAGGGAACCCTCGACGGCGAAACCGAGTCGGATACCGAATCCTACGTGAACGAGTGGCAACTGCGCCTATCGATCGCCGACCGGCTCTATGCCTCCTACGGAAGGGAAAACCTGCAGTGGGGCCCGTCCTACCTTTTTTCGCCGTCCAATCCGCTTATCACGGACAACGGACAGGACAATCCCAAGCGTGAAGTCCCCGGGCTCGACTACGCCAAGCTCCTCTGGGTTCCGAACAGCGGATGGTCCGTGAGCCTCATCGCAAACCTCGACGAAGGCGAGGCGTCCATTTCCCGAAACATCGACTCCGAATACAACACGTTTCTTGGCCAGGTCGCCTCCGAGGCCCAGGCGCAACTCGATGAAATCGAACGCCAGTACCAGGCCGGGCTCGCGCAGATCGATCAACTGCGGAACAGCGCGCCGGGCACGCGCGGGCCGCTTGCGCAGGAAGCCAACGCGCAGGCGGACGCGCTGGACGCCCTGGCGGCGGAGCAGCAGCAGGCCGCGATCGACGAGGTGAACAGCACCACGGCGGAAATCTACCAGGAGGCCGCACTCCAGCGCGACACGTACAACAGGACGTTCCAGAGGCAGTACGCGGCCAAGGTGGACTACACCACGCTGCAGAAGTACGCGACCGCCATCGCTTCCTACCAGGAGACGGACAAGACCGACGAGGCGCCGGAGCGCATCCGGCTCGGCGGCTACGCGGGCTGGACCGCGTCCGATGCGATGCTCCTCTACGCCGAGGGCTCCGCTTCGTTGCGCGGACAGGAGCTCTATCCGGTGGAGGATGCCTCGTCGCCGATCGGGCTGCGCCTCGCGCCGACGCGTCTCAACGAGGACGATTTCCGGGGCGTCATGCTTGTCGGCGGCACCTATACATTCCTCGGCGGACAAACGCTTGTCGCCGAGTACCTGTACAACGGGGCCGGATACGACAGCGCGGAAGCGGACCGCTACTACGAACTGCGCGATCATGCGGACAACGCCCTGCTGGAGCCGGAGCCGTTGCCCACGCTCGGCCTGCTTACGCTGGCGCAGGCGGAGGACGTGGGGATGCGGTTCATCCGCCGGAACTACATCCTGCTCCAGTACCAGCAGATCCAGGTGGTCGGCAACCTGGGTTTCATCCTGCGCAACACCTTCAACCTCGACGACGGCTCGGTGCAGGTGATTCCGATCCTGCAGTACAACGTCGGCGATCGATGGCAGGTCTTTGCCATCATGAGCCACAACTTCGGGTCGCGGGACTCCGAGTTCACGTCGGTTTACGACCATGCATACCAGCTCGGCATCGAATTTACCTTGTAGCCCGGCGGAGCCGACCGGGACCGCCGAACCGCTTTCGCGCGCGCCGAGGCGGCGCGTGGCGTGGCTGCGCGGGTTGGTCCTGGCGTCGGTGCTGCTGTGTCTTTTCGCGCTGCGCCGCGAACTCAACCTGGCGCAGTACTTCAGCCGCGAAAACCTGGCAGCGACGCTCACCGCGGTCCATACATGGGTCGAGGGCTACGGCATCTGGGGGCCGTTCGCGTTTATCGCGGTGTGCGCCGTGGCCACGATTGTCTATTTCCCGATCATCATCGTGGTCTTCCTCGCGGTCACGCTTTTCGGCCACGTGGTTGGCGGCCTGGTTTCGATGGTCATCATCGCCGCGGGCAGTTCGCTCGTGCACGTGATTGCGCACCGGCTCGGCCGGCCCGTCGTGGAGCGGTTGATGGGCCGTCGCATGCAGGCGATCGAGGCGCGGATTTCGCGCCGGGAACTGGTGAATGTCATCCTGCTCCGGCTCGTGCTGTTCATGAATCCCGTACTCAACTGGGCGCTCGGCATCTCGGGCGTTCGCTACCGGAACGTGCTGCTCGGCACGCTGATCGGCGTGGCGCCCGCGGTCTTCCTGCTGACGTGGCTGAGCGGCGAGCTCATTGAATTCGTCCAGACCGGCAACGCCCGATCCCTGCTCGAGCACCCGGCGCTGTTGATCCCGGTGATCCTCGCCTTCGCGCTGTTCCGCGGCAACTGGCTCTTCGAGCGATTCCAGAAGATGCACCGATCATGAAACGCGTGCTCGTCATTTATTATTCGCAGACGGGCCAGTTGCGGCGGATCCTCGATTCCATGCTGGCCCCATTGAGCGGGGTGGAACTCACCTGGTGGGAATTGAAACCCCGTCCGTCGTACCCCTTTCCGTGGCCGGTGCCGCGGTTCCTGGATGTCTTTCCGGAATCCGTGCTTATGGTGCCGCCCGCGCTCGAGCCGCTGCCCGCCGCCCCCGCTGCAACCTTCGACCTGGTCGTGCTGGCCTACACGGTCTGGTACCTCGCTCCGTCCCTGCCCGTGAGCGCGTTTCTCCGGTCTCCCTCCGCCGATGTCATGCGCGGATGCCCGGTCATCACCGTTGTGAACGCGCGCGACAAGTGGTTGACCGCGCAGGAGCTGGTGAAAGCGGAGCTGGGGAGGATCGGGGCGCGGTTGATCGATCACGTCGCGTTCATCCATGCCGGGACGACACTTCAGCACACGGTGACGACGCTTCGCTGGATGTGGACCGGAAAAAAAGAAGCGTTTGGATGTTTTCCGGCCGCCGGCGTGAGCGAAGAGGACATTCGGGATGCCTCGCGATTCGGCAGGGCCATCCACGCCGCCCTGGAACGGGGGCCGGTGGAGTCGTCCGTCCTGCAAGGCCTCGGTGCGGTGCGCGTGGACGACGGAACGATCCTGCAGGAGGAAGCCGCCCGCCCTGTCTTTTGCTTTTGGGCGAGGTGCATTCGGGCCGCGAAGGTTGCGCGCCGGCCCGTGCTCCTCCTTTTCGGCGCGTGCCTTCTGGTCCTGCTTGCGATCGCCGCGCCCGTCGCGCTTCTGCATCGACTCCTCATCGCGCCGTTCACGCGCGCGGCCCGCGCGAGGAAACGCGCGTACTACGAACAGCCGTCCGGGTCCGCCAGGGACAGCAGGGGGCGGGGACCGTGATACCTTTCGATTTCCCGCTGTTCTGTCGCGTGATCTCCCGTTCGTTCCGCCTGCGGATGATCCCGGGGCTGCTGGCTTTCATCGCGCTGGAAATCTTCAACGGGATTTGCCTGTTGCTCGATGAATTGCTTTTCCCGGGCTACCGCCGCGTCAAACTGACCGCGCCGGTTTTCATCATCGGCAATCCGCGGAGCGGAACGACTCATCTTCACCGGACGCTGAGCCGGGACACCGGGCGCTTTTTCGTCTTCAAGACCTGGGAAATCCTGTTCCCCTCGGTTCTTCAGAAACGGATCGGCTCCTTCCTCGGCCGGGTGGACGCCGCCATCGGAAGCCCGCTGCGCCGTGTGATCGAGCGCGCGGAACGCCGCATCCTCGGAACCTTTCGCGAACTCCACCCCACCGGGCTTTTCCACGCGGAAGAGGATGAAATGCTTTTCCTGCACTGCTTCGCGACGCTTTATCTCGTCTTCTTTTTCCCCATGCCCGGCACGTTCCTGCGTTTCGCGGATTTCGACGGCGGCGTGGAGCCGGAGCAACGCGAGCGATTGATGCGATACTACGTGTCCTGCCTGAAAAGGCAGGCCTACGCGCGCGGTCGGGAGAAATGTTTCCTTTCAAAGAACCCGTTCTTCAGCGGGAAGATGGCCACGCTGCACGCGACGTTTCCGGATGCCCGGTTTGTCTATCTCGTGCGGAATCCGCTGGAGGCCATCCCCTCCACGATCAGCGAAGGCCATGCCAGCTGCATCCATGCCAGGCGCGATGCCGCTCCGCCTGTGGAATTCCAGGAACTGGTCTATGAGGTGGCGAAGATATTCTACCAGCACCCCCTCGCTTACCTGGCCGGGCACGCGGATTGCGTGTGCCCGGTGGTCCGGTATCCCGACCTCGTGGGAAAACCGCGCGACACGATAGCGGGCCTGTACGATCGGATGGGATGGACGGTGACGGATGACTTCCTGGCCGTCCTCGAAGAGGAACAGTCCAAGGCCGGCGCCTACCGCAGCGGCCACCATTATTCGCTGGACGCCTTTGTCATTCCGGGCCACAGGATTGTCACGGAGCTGGCGGACGTGTTCGACCGATTCGAGTTTCCCCGGAGGCTTGCGGATGTACGTTGATGTGCGAACCTATTTCCGGTTCATGTACCTGGCCTTGTTCCGGGGCCGGGACGTGTATCACCGGCCGACGGCTCGCCGCACCATCGGCCTTCTAGCCTTCTTTCTTCTGTTCCCGCTGTTCGAACTGTTCACCGCGATCTGCCTGCTGCTCGACCACGTCTTCTTCCCGGGATTCCGGCGCATCGAACTGGAAAGACCGCTCTTCATCGTCGGGCACCCGCGGAGCGGGACGACCTACCTTCACAAGCTGCTCGCGCAGGATGACCGCCAGTTCTTCAGCATCCGCGCGTGGGAAGCCTTTTTCCCATCGATCCTCCAGAAAAAAGTGATGGCGTGGGTGGGGCGGGTGGACCGGAAGCTGGGCGGCCGTCTCAAGGCGGGCATCGAGCGCCGGGAGCAACGTCGCACGGAGAAGTTCAGGCACATTCACGAAATGGGGCTGTTCGCGCTGGCGGAGGACGATCGATTTTTCCTGCACTCCTTCACCTCCCAGGGCCTGCTCTGGCTGATTCATCCGTGCGAACCGGGTTGGCAGTTTTACTTTGACGAGAAGGTGACCGAACGCGACTGCGAGCGGGTCATGCGTTTCTACCGGGCCTGCCTGAAGCGCCAGGCCTACTTCAAGGGAGGCCATCGCAACCTGCTGTCCAAATCGCCCCTTGCCAGCCTCCGGGTGCGGAGCCTCTCGAGGTATTTTCCCGGATGCCGCTTCATCTACACCGTGCGAGACCCCCTGGAAGCCGTGCCGTCGCTCCTGAGTTTCGGGAAGACGTTCTGGGAATCGAATCCCAACATCCGGAATGCGGACACGCAACAGCGATGGCTCTATGAGGGCATTCGGGAGACGTATCGCCACCCGCTGGCCAGCCTGAAGGAGGCCGATCCGGCCACGTGGGAAATCGTCCGGCATGCGGACCTGCTGCGGGAGACGGCGCAGAGGGTGCGGGCCACGTATGCGAAGCTCGGTTACACGATGTCGCAGGAGTTTGAAAACGTGCTGGAGCGGGAAAACGAAAAACAACGCTCGTACCGCAGCGGGCACCCGACGTCGTTGGAGCCGTTCGGCCTGACGCATGAACAGGTCTTCGAGGATTTCAAAGACGTGTTCGATCAGTGCAAGTTCGACACTACGTCGTCGACCACCTGACAACGGTCGTGGCCCAGGAGTGGCCGACGCCGAAACCGACGAGCAGGAGCCGCATCCCATCCTTCAATCGCCCGGCCTCGCGCTCGGCTGTTAGGGCGATGGGAATGGTGGAGGACACGGTGTTTCCGCTGAAGTCGATCTGCACCGAGAATCGTTCCTTCGGAATGCCCATCTTCTGGCGCAGGTATTCCATCATGTACTTGTTGGCCTGGTGGAATACGAAAAGATCGATGTCCTCCAGCCGCAGGCCCGCGCGATCGAGCGCGCGGGTGACCGCGCCGGGCACCACGTCGATGGTGAAATTCAAAACCTCCGGCCCGTCCATGAACGCGTAGTCTTCGGTTGCCCAGGGAATGCCGGCGAGGCGCCTGGCGCTGCCGCGCATCCCGCCTGCGACCGCGGCCATCGTCTTGATGCTGCCGCTCGTGCCGTAATCGAACGGTCCGATGAAATCGGCATCCCCGGGCACGCCCGTCAGCCACGTCGCAGCCGCGCCGTCGCCGAAAATCGTCCGCGTGCCCTTGTCGTCCGGACGGAGGATCTTGGTCAGCGTGTCGGACGTGATGAAAAGAAGATTGCGGACCTGCCCGGTCTCGATGAGGCCCTTGGCCAGGCCGAGGCCGTAGATGTAGCCGGTGCAGCCCATGCTGAGGTCGAAGGCATTGCACGTCTTGGGCAGGCCGAGCCGGGTCTGGACGAGGCACGCCGTGGCGGGGAATTGGTAGTCGGGCGTCATCGTGCAGAGCATCAAGGCATCGATATCGTTCGCGCCCACGCCGCCTTTGGAGAAAAGTTTTTCCGCGGCGCGGACGGCGAGATCCGACGTGAATTCGTCGGGGCCCGAGATGCGGCGGTGACGTATGCCCGTCATGCGGGCAATTTTTTCCACGGGCCAGTCCGGGAACATCCCCGTGAGCGCCTCGTTGGTGAGGTCCCTCTCCGGGAGCACGTACTCCACATCGCGAATGATCGCACGCACGTCTGTTTTCACTTCGCCGTATAGCCCCCGTCGACGACAAGCGTCGTGCCCGTGATCCATTTCGACTGCTCGCCGATCAGGAACTCGACCGCCTGTGCGACATCGTCCGGCGCACCCAGGCCCAGCGCGTGGGCGTGGACCACGGCGGATCGTTGGTCCTCCGAGAGCATGGACATGAATTGCTTCGTGAACTCCGTCTCGACGACGCCCGGCGCCACGGCATTGACGCGGATCCCCTGGCGCGCCAGTTCGAGCGCGGCCGAGCGAACGAAGCCGAGCTGCGCCGCCTTCGAGGCGCTGTACAGGGTGCGCACGGGCTGGCCGACGATGCCCATGACGGAACTGATGAAAACGATGGAGGCCGGGGCCCTGAAGGCGTCGGGGCGACGGAAGGCTTTCGTGAGCAGAATGGGGGCCATGGCATTCACGCGGAACGTCGCCTCCAGCATCGGCAGGTCCACGTCCTTCAACGGGCTCGACGGCAACACGCCCGCGCAGAAGACGAGGCCGCTGAACGGTCCGTGTTCTGCCGCGCATTTTTCAAACCAGCCTTCGAGCGCGGCGAGGTCCGAGAAATCGACCGGTGCGGCAGCCGCCGACGGCAGGCTTCCGGCGATGGCGGCGAGCTGTTTGGCGGAACGGGCCGCGAGCACGACCTTGTAACCGGAAGCCGAGAGACGGCGCGCGATCTGTTCCCCGATCCCGCGGGACGCGCCGGCTACAAGTACACTGCCTTTTGTTGATGACATGGGCGTTTACCTAGAGTCGGACCAGCGCCAGGAGATCGTTCACCGTCGCGCAGGCGAGGATCTGTTCTGCTTTCAAACGGACGCTGCACAACCGGTCCGCCGCGGTAATGAACGTGAGAATGGCGAGCGAGTCCCAGTTCGAAATGTCGGCCAGACGCTCTGCTCCCTTGAACGTCCCCGGGGGCTTTTCCAGGATTCTCTCCAGCTCGCGAAGCATTTCATCACGCGTCATTACCGATCTCCTTCCATGGTTAAGTACCTCGGCCGAGGCGGAAAGGCAATGACAGAGGCTGTGGTGCATCAGTCTGAACTGCGGATGGAACAACCGACGCTGCACCGCTCCAGCGCGGCAGGGCCGCAACCAGATTGGAGTCGACCACGGAACCCTCCGAAGGCGGGCAGGCCCTCCGAAGGCGGACAGATGTTGGGTTTGGTTTATGAATAGCCGTACGGATGGGGTGTCTTGGATTGACGGCGCCCATGAAAACGCATACGAGCGTGCCATGTCGTCACCCGATCCTATTCCCGTCAGTCCGCAGGAGAGCCTGCTGTTCACCGTTGCGGACTTGTTTGAGGGGGACGGTACGGGCGCGATGGTGGCTCGCGTCCGGGGACAACTCGAGGAGGCGCCGCTCCGGGTCGCCCTGTCGCGCCTTCAACGGCGCCACCCGAAGCTGCGGGCCCGCGTGATCCAGTCTGCAGGGCGGCGCTGCTACGACATGTGTTCCGATCCTCCCGCCATCCCGTTCGAGATCAAGGATTACGAGACCGGGCCGACGCCCTTGATGGAGGAGGCGTATCGGGCGCTGTGCTGGAAAATGGATGTTACGATCGGACCCATGGCCCGGATGCTGGTGCTGCGAAACCGTGCTGAGGGCGTTTGCGAAGTCATCTTCGTCGCCCACCACGCCATTGCCGACGGCGCCTCGGCGCTGCGGATCATCGATGACCTGCTGGACTACTACGCCGAAGCCGAGCGGGGCGGCGACCTTGCGCCCGTGGTGTCCCTGCCCTTGGTCACCGTGGCGCGGGCGAATACGTCCGCGCGTTTCATGCAGAAGCTGTCCGTGCTGCTCAGCATCGCCGGCCAGCGCATCGGCAAGCGAAGGGGGCGCTGGATCACGCTGCCGCGACCGGCGTAGCCGCCCCCGTACCCGCTCGTGGAGCGGTACGTGCTCACGGAGCAGGAGACGGCAACCCTTGTGACGCGGTGCCGGGAAGAACGAACGACGGTCGGCGGCGCGCTTTTTGCCGCCGGGGTCTGCGGTCTCGCGGACGCGGCGCCGGCGGAGAAGCTGCGTTTTCGCTGCCGGCTCCCCGTCAACATCCGCTATGCCATGACCGGCCCCGCCGGCCCGGTCACGAGCCAGGACATCGGATGCTTCATCAGCCGCTTTGAAAAGATCTACGAGGTCAGCCGTCCACCCTCCTTCTGGGAACTGGGCCGCCTGGTCTGGCGGGACATGGAGACCTATGTGACATCGGGCGGTCCCCAGCTCTTCTACAACCTCGCCGGGAAAATCCGGATCGTCAAAATGCGGATGCTGCCGAAGCGGGATACGCTGATGATCAATTACTTCGGCGTCGCCAGGATTCGGGCCAGCCATGGAAACCTGCGGCTGGAAGAATTCATCACCCTGGCGCGCAGCGATCGGCTTGGCCCCTCGCTGAATGTCTGGGCCGTCACCATCAACGGCCGGTTGTGCGTGTGGGTGGGTGGGGCGGACGTGACCGCGGAGCAGTGGTCCGTGTTCAAGGATTCAGTGATGGATCGTCTTCGCCGGGTTGCGGCGACGTGAAGCCCTTCATGAATGTCCACGCGAGGTCCGCGCCTTCGACATCGCGCGGGAGGCCGAACGCCTTCTGGATGATCGGGCCTTCGCGGAACTGGTGTTCGCGAGACGGCATCGCGTGGCCGCCGCCTTCGATCTTGTAGAAGAGGACGGGCGCACCGCCCGATTCTGGCGGATAAAGAGTTCTGTAGACGCGGCAGTGATCCTTCGGGTCGGTGTCGGGAAGCGCCTCGGTCGTCACGCCATTCGTCGTCGCGTGGTCGGCCTTGATCCACCAGGCGACCGTGTCGGGCGTGGACGACTGATCGGGACCGCCGGCGGGGATGTGGCCGCCGCCCCATTTCATGATCGGGTCATCCGTCCCGTTGACGATCATCAGCGGAACGGGTCGCGCGGGTTGCTTCATGCCCGGGAGATCGGCCGGGAGCGTTGCGATGAACGCGGCGGCGGCGGCGATGCGGTCCGATGCGTCGATGACCATGCGGTACGTCATCATGCCGCCGTTGGACGCGCCGGTGACATAGACGCGACGCGGGTTCGCATGCAGCGTGGCGATCGTCCAGTCGAGGAGATCGCGGATGAATTTCACGTCGTCGTTCCTCGCGTGGCGGCCCGAGCCTTCCGCGCGCAGGTCATTCCAGTTCTGTTCGTCGCCGCGGGTGTCCCCGGTCTCGGGATTCGTGCCGTTGGGCACGAGGAGGATGAATCCCTCCTTGTCCGCGATCTCAATCCATGCGTGCGCGCCGCCGACCCGGCGCTCGAACTGCTTTCTCATGCTCATCGTGCCGCCGTGCAGGAGCACGACCACGGCCGGGCTCGCCGCCGCATTCGTCGGCAGGTAATAGCGGTACCACCGCTGCGTGTCCGCGACCGGGATGCTCTGCTCGTGCCAGCCGGGCGCGTTCGCGCCGGCGCCCGCGTCGAACACCTTCACCGGTTCCTCCTGTCGGGCTCTTCCGCCCGCGGTCGCCAGGAGCATCCCGGCTATGAAGGTGATAGGCAGGAAGGTTTTCATGGCCATGACCTCCCCCGTAACAGGTTTTTCCATGGCCGGGAATAAAAAACGACCCTTGCAGTCGCGGTTTACCTCTTGTACTCACGTGGTCCGGGGTGCCCATGTATTTTGATTTCCGCACGTACTTTCGCTTTCTCTACCTGGCCTTTTTCAAAGGCCGAAGCGTCCACTTCAAAATGACGTTTCGGAGGTTTGCCGGTCTCCTTCTGTTTTTCCTGCTGTTTCCGATCTTCGAACTGTTCACGGCGATATGCCTTCTCCTCGACCACGTCCTGTTTCCGGGCTTCCGTCGCGTGAAGCTCGAAACCCCGCTCTTCATTGTCGGTCCCCATCGCAGCGGAACGACGTACGTGCAGCGGTTGCTGGCGAAGGACGAAGAGCAGTTCTTCTGCTTCCGTTCCTGGGAGATCATGTTTCCGTCGATCCTTCAGAAGAAGGTCCTGTCCGCGCTGGGTCGTCTCGACCGGGCGTTGGGACGCCCGATGGAGAAGGCGATCCGCCGCCACGAGGCGCGCAAGATGGGCAGCTACCACGCGAACATCCACGAGCTGAGCTTTTTCGAGCCCGAGGAGGACGACAAGCTCACGCTGCACACCTTCTCGACGCTTGCCCTCATGTGGTTCGTGCATCCGGGCGAACTGGACTGGCTGCTCTACTTCGACGAGCGGGCGAGCCGGAGGGATAAGGACCGGATCATGAGGTTTTACCGGGAGTGCCTCCGTCGCCAGGCCTATTTCAAGGGCGGCCGGCGCATCCTCGTTTCCAAGGCGCCCTTCGCGTGTCTCCGTGTGCGCAGCCTGCGCGAATACTTTCCCGGCTGCCGCCTTATCTACACGTTGCGGGACCCGCTAACCGCCGTTCCTTCCATGCTCGACGTCGCGAAAAAATACTGGGAGACCACGGCCAACCTGAACAACTGGGACGTTCACCAGGCCTGGCTTTATCCGACCATCCACGAGATGTACCGTTACCCGCTGGCCAACTTCGAAGAATCCGACCCCGCCACGTGCGAGGTGATCGTCCACAACGACCTCCTGCGGCGGCCGCGGGAAACCATCCGGGCCTGCCTCCTGAAATTCGGGTACAACGTATCCCCGGCGTTCGATGACCTGTTGAAGGCGGAGGACGAACGTCAGAGGAACTTCCAGAGCAGGCATGTCACGTCGCTGGAGGCGTTCAACCTCACGCCCGAAAAGATCCGCGACGATTTCAAGGATGTTTACGAGAAGTACACGTTCGCGTGACCGCGGAAAGCCCGGAGGGGGAAAATCATTCCTTCAACGCGGCCGCGATGAGGGCATCCATGACGCGGGCGGGAACGATGCGCGGAAGCAGCAGCGCAAACCGGGTATCCCAACCGACGGTGTATTGGATGGCCGGGCAACGCGCGTCCAGCGCGCGGAGGACGGCGCGCGCGACTTTCTCCGGCTCGTGGCCGTGCTTCGCGAGGCGATCGAAGAAGCGCCGGCCCTTGCCCATCGATTGCGCCTGGCTGTCGGCCGTATCCTTCATCGATCGCTGCAGGTCGTCCGCAGGCGTCCTGTACTTGTCCCAGATCGGCGTTTTTACGATGCCCGGAACGACCTCCGACACGGGAATGCGTGACGGCCGCAATTCGCGCCGGAGAACATCGCACGCGATGTGAAGTCCCGCCTTGGACAGCGCATAGGCGCCCAGGAAAGGCAGGCCGAGATTCCGGATGCCGGACGTGATCTGCACGATGCGCCCGCCGCCTTTTCGGAGCAGCGGCAGGCAGGCCTGGATCACGGCGAGCTGGCCGACAAGGTTCACGTCGAGAACACGGCGAATCTCCTCCGCGCGAAGAAATTCAAGCGGCCCCGCAATCGCAATGCCCGCGTTGTTGACCAGGGCGTGCAGGCCTTGATCGGGGCCCAGGGCGGCTTCGACCGTGCGGACCATGGCCGCGATCTGTTCGGCGTTCGTGATGTCCACGATGACCGGGGTGAGCAGCGGCGAGGCATCGCGCTTCAGGTTCTCGCCGTCCGCCGCCTGGCGCACCCCGGCAAAGACGCGATATCCGGCCTTGTCGAGTTCCAGCGCGATGGCGCGGCCGATCCCGGCCGACGTTCCCGTGACGAGCGCGGCCCGATTCTTTGCGTTCGTCATGGTGCTCCCGCAGGCGGTCCGGCCGTTTCCTGTTCGACTTCGTACGTCAGCAGTTCGGTGATGATGGGGGCGCTGATGCGCGTCGGGGACATCACGATCTTCACGAGCGGGTGAAAGCCCGAGGTCGCGACGTACATGTGCCCGGGCGGGACCGCCGTGGACATCCACCACGACAGGGGCGTGAGGCGCAGCCGGCGGCAACCGAAGGTTCCCGCCGGCACGGTCACGTCTTCCTCCGCAAGATTCTCAACATGCACTTCGTCGACCGCCATCGCTCCGTCATCCTGCACCCGCACGACGCGTATCGTCTCCGTGACACCGTCGGCGGACGCGAGCAGGGCGAGTTGGAATCGCAGCAGCGGAACGATGCAGAAGGGTTGCCCCGGCGTGTCGATGCGGTGCGTGCCGGTCAACGTATTCCCGGTGTAGGTCCTGGTCTCGATCACGCCGCCTTCGACGCGCAGTTCGGTGCGTTGCTCCTTCTCACCGGTGACCTTGGCCCGCGTCCACGTGATCGGTATCAGCGTGGCGGGCTCGAACTCCACCTCGAATCGATAGCTCGTCCCGTTTTGCTGCCTGCGGTCCTCGACGACGCGAATGCGCTCCCCGCTCCGGAGGATTTCCATGCGGGACGTGCCCTGCGTTTCCGCACGGTTCTCCGTCGCCGCGCGCTGCTCGAGGGTTTCCTTCGACGTCCATACCGTGTCGCAAAATGCCGGTCCGCACGCGGGCAGGAGGGCGAAGAGAGCGAACAGACGCACGTATCGTGTCTTCATTGAGATGAAAAGGTTAGCACGCGCCGGCGGGAGCGGTCCAGTCCGCCGCTGGCCCTAAAACAAGCGCGTTTTCGAGCTTTGAGACCCCCGCCAGCCTGTCTGGCAGCCGCCAAACCGATTCACCCGCGGCACAAGGCCGCGGGGGTCTTCAGCAAAACGCGCTTGGACCACAGGCTGCTGGACGCCCACTCGGCGAGGTGGTAGAAGCCCCGCATGGAAGATACGGACGCCGATTCAACACGCTCCCTGGCCGAGTACTTCCATCCGCTGGACCTCAGGCTCATCCGCGGCATTCGCGAGCGCTCCGCCCGCGACCCCTTGTGGAAGGTGATGGCGTGGGCCGTGCGCGAATGCAATGTCACCCTCGACATCCGGCGGGGAGGGATTTGCCGGGAGGGGCCGCAACTGGTTCTCGGCAACGATCCGTCGCCGCTCGCAGGGTTCGTGGTTCTCTCCCTCATGACGCGTTTGGACACCCTCTTTCTCGGCGCCCCGGGCTGGATGAAAATGGGCGGGAGCGTCACGGAAAACTGCCTGCCCGTGTACACGGTCGGTCGGTTCAGAACGCAGCCGAAGGAGGCGTTCCGCGCGCACGTGATCTATCGCTTTCGCGACGGTGTCACGCCCGCGGCGGCGGGCAGGATCAATGTGAAGTCGCTCGCGCGGGCTGCCGATGTGATCACGCAGGGCGGCACCCTGGCCATGCTTCCCGCGGGCGGCACGATCGCGAAGTCGGACAACTGGAAGCACGGCGTGGGGCATATTGCCGCGAAGGTCGGCGACGTGCCCGCGCGGGTGGTCTTTATCCACGTTGCGGGCACCAAACCGCGGGACGCGGTACGCATGCTCAATCCGCACTGGTTCCGCCGGCTCCGCAAGCCGCTCACCCTGGCCGTGGAATTCAGCGATCCATTCCTCCTCGAAGAGTTCCGCCGCCCGGGCATGAGCCCGCGGGACGTCAGCCTTCAACTCAGGGAGCGCTACATCAAGCTCTACGGATCCCTGTGATGACAGGCCAGCCAACAACCTCCCGGCGGATCCCGCTCGCAGCGTTCCTCGTGATCGCCGCCGCGCTCCTCCTGCACGCCCCCTCGCTGGGGCACGGTTTCGAGTACGACGATTTCATTCACCAGTACCTTCTGCGTTATGCGATGGACTGGCCGGACGCGGGTCCGTGGCGCTTGTACGATTACAGTTACTGGGTTCATGCCTCGCGCGATCACGCAACCACGGTCCTCGCACCGTGGTGGGTCTCGCCCGACTTCAAGCTCAGTTTTTTCCGGCCGCTGAGCAGCCTGAGCATCTGGGCTGACTACCAGCTTTATCACGGATGGGCGCCCGGCTACCACGCGACGAATCTCGCGGCGTTCGCACTGCTGCTGCTGCTCACGTTCCAGCTCTTTCTCGAACTGGGTGTGCCGCGCCGGGCCGCGTTGTGGGCCCTGGCGTTCCTTGCCTTCAACGGCAATCACGCGCTGCTCGTCGGCTGGATCGCCAATCGCAATGAAGTCCTGGCCAGCCTCCTTACCGTCGCCATGATGATCAGCCTCTGCCGCCATGGCCGCATGGGTGGCCGGGCCCGGCTCGCCGCGGCGGCGGTCCTGTTCCTTTGCGCGTGCATGGCGAAGGAGTCCGGCCTGATCGGGCTTCCGCTGGCGGGCCTGTACCTGTTCACGATTCAAGCGCCGCCCTCGGCGCGAGGCGTCTTCGCGCGCTGTAGCCATGTGGCGCGGTCGCCCGTGGCGTGGGTCTTCGGGCTGGTCACCGTTGTCTATCTCACCGGTTACGTGCTGGCCGGTCACGGCTCATTCTCGGCGAACTATGCGACGCCTTTGCATCGATCCGGCGCCTATTTCGCCCGCATGGCCTCGTTGCTCCCGCTCGCGACGGGCAGCCTTTTCTTCGGCATCGCGACGGACGTTGTTTTCACGCGCCCGCAGCTCCATGTGCCCGTTCTCGCGCTGAGCTCCGCGCTCTTCCTCCTGCTGCTTCGCATTGGCTGGCGCTGGCTGCGAGCGGTTCCCGCGGCGTGGTTTGCGGCGGGCTGGGTGGTCGCGGCGCTTGTTCCCATGGCGGGTGTCACACTGTCCGACCGACTGCTCATGAGCGCGTCCATCGGAAGTTCGCTCGCGATGGGACTGCTGATGCACGAGTTGGGAGGGTGGGGTGGTGTGCGGGGGAACCTGCGCGAACGGTGGCCCGGGCTGCTGTTCGTGGTGACGGGCCTGCTCGTAGCGATTCCCGCCGGCCTCCTGCGCGGGGAAATGTTTCACCGCATGGCGGCAGCAGACCGCTCCGCCATTTCGGCGATGGACATCGATCGCCGGGCGGGCGCATCCCCGACCGTCGTGTTGTTGAACAGCCCCTCGTCCCTGCTGGCGTTGACCATGTCCCCGACCTGGGCGGTCACGCACGACGATCCCGCGACGCCGATCTACATGCTCAACATCGCGCGGCGACCTGTGACCTTTCTATGGGAGGATCCACAATCCGTCGTCATGCGTGCCGGCGATCCGCCGTTGCTGGCCCATCGGTACGAGCGCGTGTTCCACACGCGCGAGGAGCCGCCGCAAGCCGGGACGGTATTCGAGACGCCGGCCTTTTCGGCGACGGTGCTGCAGACCGGCAGCGAGGGCATTCGGTCCGTGCGTTTTGCGTTCAAGCAACCGCTCGACGGCGCGGCCCTGGAATTCATGGCGTGGCAGGATGGCGGCTATCGCCGTGTCGCTGCGCCGGACACGGGTGCGAACCTGGAGTTGCCGCGGCCGGAGCCGACGGTTCGTTGGGTGCCATGAGATGTGGACGCTCCCTGCCGGATTGCCGGGCAGGGTCTTCAGCAAAACGCGCTTGGACCAAGGCTAGTCCGAGGGCCTGCGCGGCAGCCAGCGGTTTACGTTGAGGCAGTAGGTTTCGTAGCTTGCGCCGAAACGTTGCCGGAGGCGCGGTTCCTCGATCTTCGTCACCTGCAGTTGTGCCATCGGAAGGCCGAGCACCACGAAAATGAGAATCCCGAACGACCGGAACAGAATGGCTTCGCCCAGGCCGGCGACGATCAGCGACGCGGCCACCGGATTCCGCATCCACCGATAGGGTCCGCTCGACACAAATTCGCGCGGCGGGTCGAACTCGACGAAGGGCCCCTTGCCGACGATCACGAGCCACAGCGAACAGATGAAATAGGCCGCGACGCCGACGAACAGGATGCCCGCGCCCGTAGCGGGCCGGGCCGGGCCCAGTAGGTCGAACAGCTTCTCCCCCAAGGGCTGCATTCCTGCGGCCGTGCCCAGCCAGTGGAAGGCGTACGGCACGAGGACCAGGATGAAAGCAAGGAACGCGGTTGCATAGACGACCATGCGCGCCGCGAGGACGCCCGGGCTCAGGGGTTTGCTATCGGTGGTCATCTTTCGCGGCGGCCAATGTAGCCATCATGTCCGCCCGAGGCAAGCGGACTGCAATCAGGGGGGCGCATCTGCGCTTCATTGATCTGGATCAGGCGGCGACAAGCCACAGGGAGTCCAGTTCCCGGTTCCAATGTCTGACGGTGACCTGCAGGAGCGCGGCGAAGCCGGTTTTGCTCCAGAACTGACCGGTGCGTTTGA
>JAZDKY010000048.1:0-11994 GCA_043802525.1 bacterium | reverse complement strand
TTTTTCAGCCAAACGCCAACCACAAGGGCCAAACCGCCTCCGAGCGCCTTCGCCCGTCGCTCGAACAGGAATCAGAACCGCCTGTAGCCGTGCCTCACCGGCCTCCACGGAAAAGACCCCCGCAGAACTGCCATGCGCCCTTGGGACACCACCGATGCCATCGGCGTTTGATATGAATGGGCCATGGTGCTACGTTCACGGCCCATGAGCGTGTTCACATCCTGGGCCGACAAGACGGGCGGACTCGAGATTCTCACGCTGCCGGCGCTGGAGGACAATTACATCTATATCCTGATCTCGGCCGGCGCCGCCGCGGTCATCGATCCATCGGAAGCAGCGTCCGTCCTTCGCACCCTCAAACAACGCAACTGCACGTTGACCCACATCCTTGTAACGCACCATCATCATGATCACGTCGCGGGTGTCGCGGAGCTAAAGACCGCCGCAGCCTGTCACGTCATCGGCCCGGATGACCCGCGTATCCATGGCGTGGACGTTGCGGTGGCTGATGGGGACGAGGTGGATGCGGGGCCGTGGTCGATCAAGGTGATCTCCACGCCGGGCCACAGCCACACGCACATCGCCTTTCATGATCCGGCTCGCGGGCTGCTGTGGACCGGCGATGCCTTGTTCGCGGGCGGATGCGGGAGGCTTTTCGACTGCCCTCCCGAACGCATGTGGAGTTCGCTGCAAAAACTCGCCGCACTTCCCGACACGACCCGTTTTTTCTGTGGCCACGAATATGCCGTGGACAATCTACGCTTTGCCGCACAGATGGAGCCCGGCAACGCAGATATCCAGGCGCGCCTCGCCTCAGCGGTTGCTTCGAGGCAGGAAGGGATGCCGACGGTGCCCTCAACGATCGGTTTGGAGAAGAAGACGAACCCGTTCCTGCGTTTGCATTCGGCAGAGTTACGTTCCACACTCGGAATGCCCAAGGCTACGGACCTTGCGGTCTTTACGGAATTGCGCAGGCGCAAGGACGTGTTCCAATAAGCGAGAAGAGGATCCCCATGCCAGGACTGCAGTTCAATGAACGCCAGGGTGCGACGGTTGCAGCGGCCATCACGCTGCTTTCCGCGGCGCTGATCATGGCTGCCGCCCTGGGCGCGATCCTTGCGCTCAGTTACTTCCTCAGTGTCTTCTCGGGCGTGTTCATGCCGCTGGCGATTGCGGCCATTCTCGCGCTGGTCATCAAGCCTTACTACGAATGGCTCCTGCGGGGAGCGGGCCGCAAAGGTATAGCCCTGGTCGCCGTCTTTGTTTCCCTGGTCGTGCCTTTCGCGCTCTTCGCATGGTTTTTCGGATCCTTGGTGGTGGGCCAGTTGTCCGGGCTTCTGGATAGGTTGCCGGGCTGGATTGAATCCACAGCGACGTGGGTCCGCCAGAAACTGCCTGCCATGGAACAGTTCTGGCGCGAGCACGAGTTGGGGCGGCGCCTGTCCGTGGCCTTGCAGGCGCGATGGAGCGAAATCCTGAACGGCCTGACCGCCATCGGCGGCCAGGCCCTCGCGGCCGGCGCGGGCCTTTTTCGTGCGGTCACGGGCTGTCTCGGCTGGGTGGTATTCCCGATCTACTTCGGCTTCTTCCTGATGGCAAAGCCCCTCAAAGTGGAATCGATCGAAAGTCAGTTGCCTTTCCTGAAGCCCGAGACGCGAAGCGACCTCATCTATCTCGTGCGCGAATTCCTGGGCATCATGGTCTCTTTTTTCCGCGGTCAGGTCATTGTCGCGTTCTGCCAGGGTGTCTTGTTTGCGATCGGCTTCGCGATCGCCGGCCTGCAATACGGCCTGGCCATCGGCCTGCTGATGGGATTCTTGAATCTCATTCCCTACCTCGGCAGCCTGCTCGGTCTCCTGCTTGCGCTGCCGCTCGCTTTTTTCCAGCAGGGCGGGGGATGGGGCCCGCTCATCGGTGTGGGTGCTGCATTCACGGTGGTGCAGATGATCGAGGGCTACCTGCTGACTCCGCGTATCATGGGTCGGCGCACGGGGCTGCACCCGGTGACGATTATGGTCGCGATGTTTTTCTGGGGCACGGCGATGGGCGGTATCAGCGGCATGATCCTTGCCATTCCGCTGACTGCTTTTCTGGTTGTGTTCTGGAGGTTGCTGAAGGAAAAGTACATCAAGGCTGTTGTCTGATCGCGGCGACTCTCGCCGGCTGAGTTGAAGGATTCAACATGGATACGAAGAAAATTATCGCACTTGTGCTTATTGGCCTGATCGCGCTGGCGCTCATCATCAACAAGGGATTCCTGACGGGCAGCGTCAGCGTGAACCTGCTTGTCACGACCGTGGCGGCCGCGAAATCCATCGTGCTCCTCGGCGCCGTCGCGCTCGGGGTCGTGATCGGTATTCTCCTGAAATGAACTCCACCCCGTCATCCACCGGCGTACAACAACTGCTCGACCGCGGTGTCATCATTCGCGCGCCGGCCTCGGTCGACATCGACGACAGTGTCGATCCGACCCGCATTGCGCCCGGGGTTGTCATCCATGCGGGATGCCGCCTGGCCGGCAAGCATACGTCCATCGGTTCCGAATCGGAGATTGGGGCGGAAGCCCCGGCGACCATCCACGATTCCCAGCTCGGCGCGCGGGTGCAGCTCAAGGGCGGGACCTTTTCCGGCTCGACGTTCCTTGACGGTGTAACCATGGGCAGCGGTGCCCATGTCCGCCCGGGCACCTTGCTCGAGGAGGAGTCCGGCGGCGCGCACAATGTCGCCTTCAAGGAAACCATCTTCTTTCCCTACGTGATCGCGGGGAGCCTCATCAATCTCTGCGATGTCCTGATGTCCGGCGGCACGAGCCGGAAGGACCACAGCGAGATCGGGTCCTCCTACATCCATTTCAACTACACGCCGCACCAGGACAAGGCGACGGCCTCCCTGATCGGCGACGTGCCGAACGGGGTGATGCTCAACCAGCGCCCGATTTTCCTCGGTGGGCAGGGCGGGCTGGTCGGTCCGGTGCACATCGGGTTCGGGTCCGTCATTCCGGCCGGGGTGATCTACCGGCACGACGCTCCGGAAGGCGGCATGCTGCTTTATCCGCCGGTGGAAATGCCAAAGAAGTCGCGCCCGTACCGCACGGAGGTCTACGGTGAGATCGATCGCATCGTTCACAACAACCTTCTTTACCTCGCTAACCTGCACGCGTTGCGTGCGTGGTATCGCTCGGTCCGCTCGCGCTTCATGACGGGTGTCTACCATAAGGCGTGTTTCGACGGCGCGGTTCGCCAGATGGACGGCGCGGTTGCCGAGCGCTGCAAGCGGCTCGCGGAACTAGCTGTGCGGGTCGGCGCGTCTGTCGAGATCCTCCGTGGCGACAGGCGGGAATCCCACGCCCGGGCGCTGGCGCAGCAGGAGCGGTTTGTGGAGGACTGGCCGCTTCTTGAAACCGTGGTCGCACGCCCCGCCGCCGAGCACGTGGGTCGCAAAGACCATGATGTCCTTATCGCGGAACTTGGTGGACTAAAGGGGGAAACCGACTACCTCAAGGCCATCAAGCGCCTCAGTCCCAACGCGCGCCGCGCGGGCACGGTATGGCTGCAGGCGACGGTGGACAGCCTCATGGCGTCGTGGCAGGGTGTCCGTGGGAGTGGGGGGGGGTGGGAGCGTGGGAGCGTGGGGAGCGTGGGAGCGTGAGGGAGCGTGAGAGCGTGGGGAGCGTGAGAAGCGGGGGGAGTGTTTATGAGAGTGGCTGATTACAAGGATTTGCGGGTTTATCAAACTGGCTTTGAGTCGGCCATGGAGATTTTTTGGCTCAGTAAGAAATTTCCGGCGGAGGAGAAGTACTCGCTGACCGATCAAGTACGTCGTTCTTCACGTTCCGTGTGCACCAACATTGCAGAAGCGTGGCGAAAGCGCAGATATGAAGGCGCATTTGTGAGCAAATTGAGCGACTCGGATACCGAAGCGGCGGAGACGGAGGTTCATTTGGATTTTGCGTTGGCGTGCGGCTATATCAATGACGAAGAACATGCGAAGCTCCGTGATCGTTACGACCACATCTGCCGTCAACTATCAACGATGATGGCGGATGCGCCATCATGGTGCGACAGCATCGATCGGGTGCGTGAGTCACAGGGCGAATACTTCGTCAACGCTCCGACGCTCCCACGCTCGGACGCTTCCACGCTCCGACGCTCCGACGCTCCCACGCTCTCGCAAACACCAGCACACACGGCCTAACCATGGGACGCTTATTCGGAACAGACGGAGTACGGGGCGTGGCGAACATGACCCCGATGACGGCGGAAATGGTCCTCGAGATCGGCCGCGCCACGGCCTATGTCTGCAAGCAGCACAAGGACCATCGGCACCGCATCCTCATCGGCAAGGACACGCGTCTCAGCGGGTACATGCTGGAGAATGCCCTGACGGCCGGCATCTGCTCCATGGGCGTCGACGTTCTGTTGACCGGGCCCATGCCCACGCCCGGCATCGCCTTCATCACGCGCAGCATGCGCGCCGACGCGGGCCTGATGATCTCGGCTTCCCACAACCCGTACCAGGACAACGGCATCAAGATCTTTTCGCGCGACGGTTACAAGCTGCCCGATGACGAGGAGGACACGATCGAGCAGTTGATTACGTCCGGACACATCAAGGATATCCGGCCGACGGCGGAGGACATTGGCAAGGCGCACCGCATCGACGACGTGCGCGGCCGCTACATCGTCTTCTGCAAGAACACGTTTCCAGAGGATCTGAGCCTCGAGGGGATGAAAATCGTCCTCGATTGCGCAAATGGCGCGACGTACAAGGTCGCCCCGATCGTCTTCTCGGAACTCGGTGCGGATGTCGTGGCCATCCACGACGCACCGAACGGTGTGAACATCAACGACCGCTGCGGTTCGCAGCATACACAGAATCTCTGCGCCAGGGTCCGGGAGACAGGCGCGCACGTGGGCCTGGCGTTCGACGGCGACGGCGACCGCATGATTGCCGTGGATGAGAAGGGGCATGAGCTCACGGGCGATCACACGCTGGCGATCTGTGCGCGGATGTTGAAGGACCGGGGCCAGTTGCCCAACAACCTGGTCGTGACCACGGTCATGGCCAACTTCGGCTTGTACATTGCGTTGAGGAAACTCGACATTCGCCACGAGGTCGCGCCCGTCGGCGACCGGTACGTTCTGGAGATGATGCGCCAGAAGGGCGCCGTATTGGGCGGCGAGGCTTCCGGGCATATCATTTTTCGCCAGCATCATACCACGGGCGATGGCATCATTTCCGCGCTGCAGCTCCTGTCGGCCATGCGCGCCTCGGGCAGGCCGCTTTCCGAACTGTCCGGCATCGTGAGCATGACGCCGCAGAAATTGCTCAACGTGCCCGTGAAAGAAAAGCCGCCGCTCGAGGAACTCGTGGATCTGCGGAAAGCGATCCTCGCCGCCGAGGCCGAACTGAAGGACCAGGGCCGCGTGCTGGTTCGCTACTCGGGCACCCAATCGCTGTGCAGGGTCATGGTTGAGGGACCGACCCAGGAAATCACCGACCGCCTGACCGAAACGCTGACCGCTACGGTCAAGAGGTGTATCGGCTGATCTAGCCGTAACGATTCAGTTCTCCGCCGAAGGCGGATCCACCTCAGGCGGAAACCGCGAATTAGCGCTAATTGGCGCGAATAAGAATCGAATCAAGAGTGGGGGAAAACAGGAGTCAAACATGCTCACCAATCGGTGAGCGTAAAGCGATACGTACAGATACGTCGTTTCCTTCTGAAATTCGCGTCCATTCGCGCCTGCCCGTCGCAGTACCGCCTCCGAGGCGGGACGAAGGAGGGGAAATTTGCGGTTCCCTCAATGGAATAGTCACGACTTGATATATTGTGTCCGTCGCTTCCCGTCATGAAACATGGTCTGGCCATTCTCGCCGTAGTTCTGTTCGCGCATCCCGTGGGCGCCTCCACGCGCGCGCCCCGCGACTTTGACCTGGGTTTCCTTGCGAGCCGTCACGACGACCTGCACGGCGATACGCGCATCAAGGCGCTGGGCCCGATCCTCGAGTGGTCCAGCAACACCAACGGCATGGAACTCACCGCGGTGCGGCCGTTGTACGCGCGCGTATCGACCGACAAGAAAGACAAGTCCTACCGCTACGTTGCGTGGCCCCTCTATGCGTCAGTCACGCTGAGGACGGAATCCCAGTGGCGTTTCCTCGTGTGGTATGGCTTTAACCATGACTACCAGAAGAAGGGCCACCGGTACCGGTTCTGGCTGTTCCCGTTCTACTACCAGGGTCGCGACAAGGACGGCGTGAACTACCGTGCCGTCTTCCCGTTCGGCGGCAGCATCCACGAGGTGCTCGGGCGCGATGAGATCGGGTTCGTCCTGTTCCCGATCCATTCGTGGAGCCGCCTGGATGACCTGCGTACCAGCAACTGGCTCTGGCCGTTCATCTCGAGGACGACCGGCGAGCACATCCACAGGATGAGGTTTTTCCCCTTCTATGGAACTTCGAAAACGGACGAAAAGTTTGAGAAGAAGTTTGTGCTCTGGCCCATCTGGAATTCGGTCAAGTACCTCGAGCCCGGCTCGCAGGGGAAGGGCTTTATCCTGTTCCCGGTTTGCGGCTACCTCGGCTTGCAGGACCAGAAGACGGTGTGGGTCGTGCCGCCGTTATTCCGTTTCACGAAAGGGGACAAGATGGACAAGGTGTTCTGTCCCTGGCCGTTTGTCCAGTGGTCTCGCGGCGAAATCGACAAGCTCTACATCTGGCCGCTCTGGGGGCACAAGCGCATCGAGAACCTGCACTACACCTTCGTACTCTGGCCGATTTTCTCGCACGAAATTTTCGACAAGACCACCACCACGCGCTACCGGTTCAACATGGTTCCGTTTTACTTCTCGCAGACCGTAGTCTCCAACAAGCCGAACGCCGCGTCCGAGCGGGTGGTGGTGGCGAAGGAGCGCAAGGTCTGGCCGCTTTTTTCCTACCGGCGCATCGGCGACGAATCGCTGTTCCGCACGCTTGCGCTGTCGCCCTTGGTGGAAAGCCTGCCGGTCGAGTATAACTGGGTGCCGCTGTGGACTCTCTATTCGCGGAAAGCGAAAGGCCATGATCGCGACGTGGAGTTCCTCTGGGGTCTTTACCGGTCCCGTACGAGGGGTCCTGACTACTATGCGTCCTCGCTCTTCCCGCTCTATGACTGGGAGCGCGAAAGCGGCCCGGACCGGCACCGGTCCTGGTCGCTGCTCAAAGGATTGGTCGGCTATGAACGGCAGGGTTCACGCGGGACCGTCCGGCTGCTATATTTCCTGCGCTTTGGTGGGAAGGGAGCGACGCCATAATCACGCGCGAACCAGAATTTCTTGATCCGCCGATGAATGCCTACGCCAGCGTGGGACGCATCATCCTGATGTCGCTTCGCAACACGGGCCGCGCGGTCATCATGCTTATGGAGGCGATGCTGGACCTCCGGCTGGTTCTATCCAAACGAAGCCGGCACGATGTCTTGAACCAGTTGTACGTGACGGGCATCAAGAGCCTGGGCGTGATTACGGTTGTCGGCATGTTTACCGGGATGATCCTGGCCCTCCAGACCGGGCTCGAACTGCGCCGCTTCGGGCTGCAGAACAACATCGGCACCGCCGTCACTGTCGTGATGATGCGCGAGATGGGTCCGTTCATGACGGCGCTCATCATTGCCGCGAGCGTCGGGTCTGCGATCGCGGCGCAGCTCGGTACCATGACCGTGTCCGAGGAAATCGCCGCGCTCGAGATCATGTCGATCAGTCCGGTCCGGTTCCTCGTCATGCCGCGTCTCGCCGCACTGATCATCATGATGCCCATCCTCACCATCTACACGAACACGCTCGGCCTGCTGGGCGGCGCGGTGGTCGGCGCAACGCAGTTGCAGGTTTCGTTTGCCGCGTATTTCGACAACGCAAAGATCTTCGCGGAAAACAAGGATCTCTACGTGGGGCTCCTGAAATCCGTCGTGTTCGGCATCGTGATCGCCACGGTGGCGTGCCACCAGGGCTTTTCGGCGACCGAAGGCGCGGTGGGCGTGGGCCAGGCGACGCGCCGCACCGTGATCATCTCGTTCCTGACCATCCTGACCCTCGGCTACATGATATCCCGTCTTTTCTACACGCTATGATCCGCTTCGAAGGAGTCACAAAGAAACTCGGCCGGAAGGTCGTCCTCGACGAGGCGGATTTCGAAATCCGCGGCGGCGAGACGTTTGTCATTGTCGGCCTGTCCGGCGCCGGGAAAAGCGTCACCCTGAAACACATGCTGCGCCTCCTCACGCCCGACAGCGGCCGCGTCTGGGTTGGCGACGAGGTGGTCAGCGAGGCGACGGGGCAGGACCTCGACCGCATCCGATCCCGGTTCGGCGTCCTCTTCCAGAGCGGCGCGCTTCTGCAGTGGATGAGTTCCGGCGACAACGTCGCCCTGCCCCTGCGAGAGCATACGGACATGAAGGAAGACGAGATCGTGGCGCTCGTCCGGGAGAAGCTCGCGCTGGTCAATCTCGAGGAGGCGATCGACAAGTTTCCCGCAGACCTTTCCGGCGGCATGCGCAAGCGCGTGGCCCTGGCGCGCGCCATCATCACCAAGCCGGAGATCATCCTCTATGACGAGCCGACCTCCGGCCTGGATCCCGTCACGTCGCGGGCGATCGACACGCTGATCGACGACACGCGCAAGGGCCTCGGTGTGACGAGCATTGTGGTCACCCACGACCTCCACAGCGCCCTGGCGATTGGCACGCGCATCGCCATGCTGCACGAGGGCCGGATTATCGAGCTGGCGACGCCGCAGGAGTTTGTGAATTCGAAAAATGAAGTTGTGCAGAGCTTCCTGGAAGCGCAATACATAACGAAGTCAGGGTTCTGGGCGAAGGACGTGAAGTCATGAAAAAGAGTCGACTGAAACAGACGGCGATGGAAGTCACGGTGGGTACCTTCATCCTGATGATGCTGCTCCTGCTGGGCTTTTTCACCATCATCCTCAGCCGTGAGAGCATCTTTGTGAAGAACTATCAGGTCAGCGTACTTTTCGATAATGTCACCGGACTGATTACGGGCGACAAGGTCTACGTGCAGGGCGTCGACGTCGGTCGCGTCAAGGCGATGGACATCACGGAGCGCGGCGTCCAGGTCGTCCTGTCGCTGAAGTACAAACCCAACTTTCACGAAGACTATTCCGTGTCCGTCGAACCGTCCTCGATCCTCGGCGGGAAATTTGTGTCGGTGAACGAGGGCTCCCGGGACGCCGCTCCGCTGCCGGATCAGACGGAACTCGTCGGCCGCGGTCCGGTCGATTTCATCGGCGAGACGACCGATACGATCAAATCAATCCGTGACGCGATGGAGGAGGGCGGGATTCTCAACAATCTTACGATGACGATGACCAACATCGCCGTCATTTCGGAGAAGATCAAGAACGGCGAGGGTACGTTCGGAAAACTCGTCAACGACGACGCGCTCTACAATGAAGTCAAGGACGCCGCCTCAAGCCTCAGGGAGATCACAGCGAAAATCCAGAAGGGCGAGGGGACGGTCGGCAGGCTGGTGAACGATGACTCGGTGTATACGAACGTACAGCAGATCGTGGCCAACCTGAAGGACGTCACCGACCGCCTGGCGGAAGGAAAAGGCACGCTTGGGAAACTCATGGCGGAGGACGACAAGCTGTACAACGACCTCTCTGACGCGGTCGCTTCCATCAAAAGCATTTCCGGCAGCATCGACAGGGGCGAAGGCACGATCGGCAAACTCGCGCGGGACGAGGAGTTGTACACCGAGTTGAGGAAGATGATCGAGGAAGTGCGGGCGGCGATCGACGACGTGCGCGAAACCTCGCCTGTGTCGACATTCAGCGGCATCTTCTTCGGGGCCTTTTGACATGAAATACCTGGCGGCCTTCCTCATCGTGTGCCTCGTGGTGCTTGGCCTGCCTGCTGCCGCCCCGGCCCAGGTTGTCACGTCCGACGGGGGCGGGCAGTCCGACAACTCGGGTGATTCCGAGGCGAGCAATCTGTCGTTTGTGCTCCTCGTCGTCGTTGTCGCGGTCGTGCTGGGAGCGGGCGTCTACGCCAATTCGTCCAGGAACAGCATCGCGCGCGCGAAGGATTCGCCGGTCCTCCTGGTGGCCCGCACGGATTCCGAGGACGATATCGTGTACGAGCCCGGCGATATCTTTTCAGCGGGACTCGCGTACCACGCGGAGTTCTAGTCCTAGCCCGGTTTATTCACGAAACGCGAGACAAACTGGCGGGGGTCTCAAAGATGGATAACGCGCTTGTTTCAGGTCTGGATTGCAGCCGTCCCGTCAGGAGCGGTAGTTCGGCGCTTCTTTCGTGATCGTCACGTTGTGCGGATGCGCTTCGGCGACGCCCGCCCCAGTGATGCGCAAGAAGCGACCCTTGGTCTGAAGTTCCGGTACGCTGCGGCATCCGCAGAAACCCATCGCAGCCTTGAGCCCGCCGATATACTGCGTCATCACCTGCTTGACCGTCCCTGCGAAAGGAACCATGCCCTCGATGCCCTGGGGCACGGGATCCTCGGAGGAGGAATCCGCCTGGCCGTACCGCTCGCGGCTGCCGCGGTTGGCCTGCATTGCGGTCAGGCTTCCCATGCCGCGGTAGGCGACATACTGGCGGCCCTGATAGATGATTTTTTCGCCCGGGCTCTCATCGGTGCCGGCGAGGACGGAGCCCATCATGACGGTGCTGGCGCCCGCGACGAGGGCCTTGACCACGTCCCCGGAATAGCGGATGCCGCCGTCGGCGATGATCGGAATGGATCCATCCAGTGCGTGCGCGGCAGCGTAGACCGCACTGATCTGGGGAATGCCGACGCCGGTGACTACGCGGGTCGTGCAGATGGAGCCCGGGCCGATGCCGATCTTGACCGCATCCGCTCCGGCGTCGCGCAGCGCGAGCGCCGCTTCCGCGGTGGCGATATTGCCGCCGATCACGTCGATGTCGGGTTTGTTCGTTTTCACCCAGTGCACCATCTCGATCACGCCCTTGGAGTGGCCGTGCGCGGTGTCGACCACGACGACATCGACGCCGCTCGCAGCGAGCCGATCCACGCGGGCTTCGTCGTGCGGGCCTACGGCCGCGCCGACCCGGAGCCGGTACTGCGCGTCGCGGTTATAGAGAGGTTCGACATTCTGGATGAGCGTGCGGACGTCGGAGAAGCTGTAGAGCCCGACCAGCTTGCCGTTTTCGACGATCGGGAGTTTGCCGATCTTGTTCTTCATCATGAGGTCATACGCCTGCTGCAGCGTGGTGCCGCGCGGCGCGGTGATGACGTCCTTGGTCATGATGTCGCTGATCTTCGCGTCCTGGTTCCGCGCGAACTTGATGTCCGCGGAAGTGAGGATCCCGACCACGCGTTCCTCGTCGTCGAGGATGGGGAATCCGCTGAACGAGTAGCCCTTGGATTCCCGTGTCTTCCGCACGTCCTTCAGCGTCTGGCCGGCGCGGAAGGTGACAGGGCTTCCGATCAGGCCGTTCAGGTGGTGTTTCACCTCGCGCACGATGTGGGCCTGCCGCTCGGGCGTCAGGTTCTTGTGCACGATGCCGATGCCGCCGAGCATGGCCATGGCGATGGCCATGCGGGCCTCGGTGACGGTATCCATCGCGGCGCTGACCAACGGCATGTTCACCGTGATGCGATTTGTGAGGCGGCTGGCCAGGTCGGCTTCCGCGGGAAGGAAATCGGCGTACTGCGCGGACAGCGAGATGTCGTCAAACGTAAGGCCTTCGTGGGGAAAAGCCTTCATGAAATCGTCGAGGTGGTGGTTCCTGCTCATCGCGCGTCCTTTTGGGCGGAAGAGTCTGGCGTCCGAGTCACAGACAGTCAATCTAGAAGAGCGACGTAGGCGGCCTTGGGCATGGTCTTTCCCTTTGTCCGCGAATGAGGCCGATTTACTGGGACAACACTTTTTTCTAGACAAATTCCTGCCGAATTGCTTTTCTATGCTTGATGAACAGTACACATCCGCAGGCAAGCAGGCGCTTGGAGCCCGGAT
>JAZDKY010000047.1:0-3967 GCA_043802525.1 bacterium | reverse complement strand
CCATCATGGTGTGCTGGATGCTGTGGCTGGCCGGCGCGCAGGCGCAGTCGTTCTTCCGGTGCCAGGGAACGAACATCGTGGACGCCGCCGGGAACCCGTTCCTGTGCCGCGGCCTCGTGCTGAGCGGGTGGCTCGTGCCGGAAGCGTACGGACTGAAGCTCAACGAGGTCCACAACCGGAACATGAACGCCTACACGGACCTCCGCGTGAACGTTCGCCGGATCCTGAACAATGACGACGATGCGAAGCTGTTCTGGGACACCTACACCTCCAACTACGTCACCGGCGCCGACCTCGCCGAGTTCAAGGCGCGGGGCTTCAATGCCATCCGGGTGCCCTTCAACTACCGGCTCCTGATGAGCGTGACCAACGTGCCGGATGTGTATTTCGAAGAAGGATTCCAGGTCCTCGACGGCATCATCCAGTCGTGCAAGACGAACGGACTGGCTGTTCTGCTCGATATGCACGCATGTCCCGGGGGCCAGTCGCACGATCCGTATGCCGACCCCGAGCATACCTACTGGTCCACAAACGAGAGCGGGGTGTGGTTCGAACACGGCGTGGCCGTTCTCTGGGAATCCAATGAGACCTATTTCGCCAACACCGGCCGTACGCCGGAGACCAACAAGCAGAGGACGGTCGACCTCTGGAGGAAGATCGCGCAGCGCTACAGCAACGAGACGGCGATCCTCGGCTACGAACTCATCAATGAGCCGTATTTCTACGAATCGTCCGGCGTCACGACGAACGATATGCGGAATCTCTTCATCCGCATCACGTCCGCCGTCCGCGAGGCCGACACCAACCACATCGTCTTCGTGGAGGGCAACATCTTCGCCGAGTTCATCGACGGCCTGACGCCGCCCTGGGATGACAACATGGCGATCGCCTTTCACCGGTACTGGCGGGAGACGGGCTACGAGGACGGGGTCGTCCAGACCTACCTCGATGCCCGCACCACCTACGACGTGCCCCTGCTGATGACCGAGTCGGGCGAGAACTCGAATCCGTGGGTCTACGAGATCAAGCAATTGATGGAGAGCAACCGGATCGGGTGTTTCTGGTGGGGGTTCAAGAAGGTGGACGCGAATTCCGTCGTCTATCATGTCCAGAAAACGCCTGACTACCAGTATGTCATCGACAACTGGAGAGACAGCCCGATCGATCCGGTCCGCGCCAAAAAGGGACTCATGGAGCTGGCCAACAACGTCGCCACCACCAACTGCATCTACAAGCCCGGCTACTTCGAGGCGTTATTCGACCCCCTGTTCAACGCCTCGCCCCAGCCGTTCGCCGACCATCCGATCCCGGGCCTCGTGTACCTGTCGGACTACGACGTGGGCAACCAGGACGTCGCCTACCACGACACGCGGTACAAGAATACATCGTATGGAGGCGAAGGCTGGAACCTGGGCTGGACCTACCGGAGCGACGGCGCGGACATTTCCACGTGCAGCACCGGCAACGGCTACAAGGTGGCCCATGTCGAGCCCGGCGAATGGCTGAAGTACACGGTGCGCATCCTTCCCGGCGGCGTCTACGATCTGGACCTCTGCACCGCGACCACCAATACGGACCGGCAGGTTCAGCTTTTGCTGGACGGCACCAATCTGACCGGCGCGGTGTCGCTCCCGCAGACCGCCGGATGGGACGACTGGCTACACACGGCCGTCACCAACCTGGCCTTCACCGCCGGCACGCACGTGCTGGAAGTGCGCATGCTCACGAACGGCCTCGATTTCTCCAGCATGCAGTTCGAGCTGTCGCAGGCCGGATTCGTGGACAGCGACGCGGACCAGATCGACGACCACTGGGAGATCCGGTATGGCGGTGATCTCGATCCCGCTGCCGATCCCGACGAGGATGGATTGAACGATCTGCAGGAGTACTACGCGGACACGAATCCGACCAACGCCGCCTCCACGCTGGTGGCCTCGATCCTCATTTCCAACGCATCGGAACGGGTTGTCGGGATCTCCAGCTCCACCGGGCGGGTCTATTCCCTGCAGTACAGGTCCGACCTCATGACGGGTTCCTGGACCAACCTCCAGGGCAACGTGCAGGGGGTTGGGGGCGTCCTTTTCCTGTCGGACACCAACGACCTGGCCGAAGGCTTCTATCGCATCCGCGCTGCCCGACCCTGAAAGACGTCTCGGCGGTAGTATCCAGCAAGTTGCCATGGTCCGCCCATGATGACCCACATTGACGACCCAGATTACCGCTGTAACAGTAATCATTACGGAAACATCCGCTGAAATGGCCTTGTTTTGTCAATATTGGCTTGCGTTACTGCTATAACAGCAAATATTGGCTTTTTAATGTTGACCGAGTGCCATAAGGCGCATAGTTTACTGCCAGAATGGTAGAAAGAATGCGTTATTGAGTTTGATATCCAAATGGAAACAGCAACAGAAATTGGATCTATTGTCCGCTTTCACCGGCGTGCAGCCGGACTGACACAGGCCGAACTGGCGAAGATGGCGGGCGTTGGAAAGACCGTCGTCTTCGACGTTGAGAAGGGCAAGCAAAGTGTGCAGTTCGACACGCTTCTGAAGATCCTGGACATCCTGAACATCAAGCTGGAACCCACCAGTCCACTGATGTCCGAATTTCTCAAAACGCAGTCCACCCGGAGTAACAAGGCGTCCCGATGAGGAAAGCGCGTATCTTCGTCAGGGGTCATCCGGCAGGCCTCCTGGAGGAACTGGAGCCCGGACGCAAATATCGGTTCGTCTACGAATCCACATACGACGGACTGCCGGTGTCTCTCACCATGCCGGTATCCCCTTCGCCGTATGAATTCGACCGGTTTCCTCCGTTCTTCGATGGGCTCCTGCCCGAGGGTGCGATGCTGGATGGTCTTTTGCGGCAAAGAAAAATCGATGCGCAGGACTACTTTGGCCAGCTTGTCGCCGTGGGTCACGAACTGGTGGGCGCGGTCACCGTGGAGGAGATCACCGCGTGAACCGGTGTCCCATCACGTACCAGGAATGCGGAACGGAGAAATACTCCGAGGAGGGGCTCCGACTGCTGTCGCCTCGTCTGTCCGAACTGCGCGACTTCCCGTTCAGTTCGGAACAGCAGCGGCGCGAGGCGGTGATCCGCGCGGCCAAGATGTCCATCCAGGGCATTCAGCCCAAACTCAGCGTGAGGCTGAGCGTGCGGGACGGCATCTTCGAAATCGTTGATCGCGGCGGGCGGTTCGTGCTTAAGCCTCAGCACGACCGTTTTCCCCAGCTTCCCGAGAATGAGGCCGTGACGATGCACATGGCCGGTTTGGCGGGCATCGAAGTACCGGTCCACGGCCTGGTCTACTGCCAGGACGGGGCCCTGTCGTACTTCATCCGGCGTTTTGACCGCCTGGGCCGCGGCGAGAAGGTGGCGACGGAGGATTTCGCCCAGCTCAGCGGGATGAACCGGGAGACCAAGTACGAATCCAGCATGGAGCGTTTGGCTGAACTGCTGGACCGATACTGCACGTTCCCTGCGTTGGAGAAACAGAAGCTCTTTCAGCGGTGCTTCTTCAACTACCTGGTCGGCAACGAGGACATGCACCTCAAGAACTTCTCGGTCATCACCCGCGACGGCAAGATCGAATTGGCCCCGGCCTATGATTTCCTGAACACCACGATCGCGTATGTGGCCATCGGCAAACCGCGCGGCGACATCGAGGAAGTTGCCCTTCCGCTCAAGGGAAGGAAGAAGCGACTCACGCGATCCCTGTGGCTCGACTACTTCGGCGGCGAGCGCCTTCGCCTCAACGAAAGAGTCGTCGCGGACGCTCTGCAGGAGTTCAAGCTCGCGCTGCCGGCCTGGCACTCGCTCCTCAGCGTGTGCTTCCTCTCTGACGACCAGAAGCGCTTCTACCGCGAGCTCCTGGACGAGCGCTGCGCCGTGTTGGGATTATAGCGCCGAACAGCGGGGCCACAGAGAACATAGAGGACACAGAGACGTCGAATCGTTACAG
>JAZDKY010000046.1:0-40499 GCA_043802525.1 bacterium | reverse complement strand
TGTTTCGAGCCCTGTCGCGGGGCGGCGGTCCGGGACCCGCCTTCGCTCGGACGCCGCGGCGCGGCAGGGACGCCGCGCCCTACCTATTGGCTCTCGCAAAATAGTGTGGCGCTGCAGGCACCCGACGTGGCGTACAGCGGTTGTAGGCCCGGTCACCCCGCCCGAGGCGGGCAAGCTGACCGGGCGCTTGTTAAAATATTTTGCGAGGTTCAATATGGATAGTGTTTTCGCAGTGGCATGGTTTGCCTGTTCTCGTTGCAGCCGCGCGGCTCTGCCCAGCCCGCCGAAGTCTGGCGAAAACGGCTCGGCGCGCATTCACGGCGACGGAGCGCCGTGGCTACATCTGAATTCAGAACCGGCAACTACCAGTGTTTTCCCCGACATGCTTGCCGCCAGTGCAAAAATGCGGATTGAGGGCGCCCCGCGCGGCGGTATACTGAACGCACATGCAAGAACGTATCGGCATTTTCGGCGGCACGTTCAATCCCGTCCACCTCGGGCATCTTGTCATGGCCCAGGATGCGTTCGAACAGTTCAGCCTGAGCCGCGTCCTGTTCCTGCCTGCATCAACGCCGCCTCACAAGGCGGGGCCCCATGTCGCATCCGCCGAACACCGCCTGGCCATGCTGCGGCTCGCGGTCGAACCGGACCCGCGCTTCGAGGTCTGTGAGGAGGAAATCCGGCGAAGCGGGGTGTCGTACACGATCGATACGATCCGCCATCTGAAGGAACATGATCCCGGCGCGGCGCTATTTTTCATCATCGGCAGCGACACCCTGCGCGAATTGCACACGTGGAAGGACATCCACACGCTGCTCGAGCTCTGCGATTTCGTCACCCTGGCCCGGCCCGGGTTTGCGGTCGACAACCTGACCTCGGCCCAACTCCGGATCAAGGACCCGTGGCCCGAACGGCTCGCCCGAAACGTGATCCTCGGGCACCTGGTCGAACTCTCCTCGACCGACATCCGTATCGCAGCCGAACACGGAAGAAGCATTCGTTACCTTGTGCCCGAGCCCGTTGAACGCTATATTCGCGACACACGACTTTATCAATCGCAGGAGATTCCACGATAGATACGCTGCAACAGGTGAAAAAAGTGCGCGCCGCGCTCGAAGCAAAAAAGGGTGAAGATATCGCCATCCTGGACGTTCAGAGTCTTTCGAATGTCACCGATTACTACGTGATTGCCACGGGCAACAACGGTCCCCACCTCAAGGCGCTGGCCGCCGAGGTGGAGCACGTGATGGAAGCCGAGGGCCGGCGCTGCTTCCGCCGTGCCGGCGCGGCGGAGAGCCAGTGGATCGTCGTCGACTACATCGACTTCGTTGTTCATATCTTCTCGCACGACACGCGCGAGTTCTACGGCTTGGAGAGACTGTGGAATGACGCGGTGCGGGTTCAGTAGGCAGTAGTCCCGCGCCCTCGGGCAAGCGGGAGCCCTGGTCGCCTTCGGCGCCGCCGGAGGCGGGTAAACTTGCCCCTCCGGTCGTAACGTGGATCATCAATCTGGAGGGGCAACTTCCACGTTGCCCGTCCCCGCGGTAGGCAGGATCCCTGGTCGCCTCCAGCGCCGCCGAAGGCGGGGTAAACCTGCCCCCCTCCGGGTCACCATGACAGTTCGTCCCCGCTCGTAACCTCCTCCATCCGTTTTTCGATGATCTGGTCGCGGTTGGCCTGGCGTTTCTCGAGCTTCGCCTTCAACTCGGCGATGTGCCGGTCGAATTCATCAATTTCCTTCGCGCGCTGCTGCTCGCGCACGTCGAAGAGCTTGCCGAGCGAGGTTTTCAGCTCGGCCTTGGCTTTCTCTTTTTCTTCCGGCGTCGCGGCGGACTTGTAGGCGGCAACCTGTTTCCGCGTCTCCTCCTGCTGCGCATTGATTTCAGGCGTGCGCATGTCGCCGCCGCCATCGTCCGGGCCCATGCCGCGCTTCATCCCGGGGCCGGGTCCGCCGGGTCCGGGCCCCGCCTGCATCAGGCGTCGCATGCGCGCATCGCGTTCCTCGGGAGGAAGGTCCATCATGGATTCCCGCAGTTGGGGATGCTTGTCCATGAACACGCGCGCCTGCTCTTTGCGAAGCTTGTTCCGCAGTTCCTTGCGGAACGCGTCCGGGTCGTCCTCGCGCAGTTCTACGAGCCGCTCGTATTCGGAGGGATCTTTGTCCTCCAATTGTTCGAGCCAGCGTTCGACCATCTCCGGCCCGCGTCTGCCGACGTGCGGATCGCCAGGCGGCAAGCCCGGACCCGGGCCAGGCCCCGGTGGCATGTCCAGGCCCGGCGGCATGTCGCCGGGAGGCGGTCCGTCCTGCGCAAGCAATGCGCAGGGCAGGGCAGTGGCGATCAGGGCGGCGATCAGCGTCGTGGTCTTCATATTTCGTAGCCTTCCAGTTGCAACAGTTCGCTCGCGATGGATTCGATGTCGGACGCGTCCGAGTTCTGCGTCTCGGTCGTGTCCGTGTCGTCCGGACTCATTGCGAATAGGTTTTCCATCTCGCGGATCTCGGCGTCAATCCCATTATCCCACGCGAGATCGATATCCGGCGCGGCCTTCACGGCGGGCGCCTTGGCCACCTGCGGCGCCGGGACAGTCTCCGGCGTGGAGCGGAGGAGGAACCAGCCGCCGAGCAGGGCGATGGCGAGAACGGCGAAGGCCAGCGCGGGCTGCCAGCGCAAGGTGGTTCCAGCCATCGCGCGTTCCGAGGCGGCGACGCGGATCGCTGCACGCGCTTGCGCGCTGAGTTCCGGGATATCCGCGAGCGTCCTTGCATCGCGCATGATGCGGTCCGCATCGGCGAGGAATTGCCGGTCTTGAGGATGCCGGGCGAGATGGCGGCGCAAGCGCCAGCGCCGGATCGGACCGAGTTCGCCCGACTGCTCCAGGAGCATCCACTGTTCTGCCGTTTCTCGTTTCATGATGCTCTTCCGGTAGGGCGCGTCGTCCCGGCGCGCCGCGGCGGTTCGGGACGAACCGCCCTACCTATGCAAAGACTCGTAATCCGACTGCAAGTCCGTCCGCAGTTTGTTCAGCGCGTACTGCATCCGTGCCAGGGCGGTGTTGATCGACGTGCCCTGGATTCTCGCGATCTCCTTGAACGGTATGTCGCCTTCTGTCCTCATCAGGAACACCTCACGTTGCTCGACCGGCAATCGTTTCACCGCCTCTGCGATCCTGCGCCCCAGGTCCCGGCCCGCGGCCACGCCGTCGGGCGATGGGGCCGGGGAGACGACCCTGTTTTCGATCGCGTTCCCGTCCTCGCCTGCGCCGGCCTCGAGGTCGACCGCGGGTCTTGCCCGCCGCGCGCGGTCGATCACGAGGTTGTGCGCGATCCGGAAGAGCCAGCTCAGGAAGCTGCGGTCCCGGAACTGGTCGATGTGCCGGATCGCCCGGAACCACACTTCCTGGAAGACCTCCTCCGCATCCGCGTGGCCCTCCATCATCCTGAGAATGAACCCGAACAGGGGCCGGCGGGTGTGCTCGACCAGCCGCCCGAGCGCGTCGGCGTTCCCGCGCCGGTACTCGGCCACCCATACAACTTCCGGCTGATCCATAGGTCCTGATGCATCCTTCCGGCCGCTCCCGTCCCAGCAGCCTGTGGCAAGATTACGATGACCAGCGTTTGGGCGCCGCCCAAACCCGCGAGGGCGGCATCATCTTGCGCCGCAGCTCGGCGTTGCGCCTCCTCGACGATACCCTTGAGTATCGCCTGCGTCGGCGCGCCTTGATCTGCGGCGCAATCTGAACCGCGCTGCTCATCGTAATCTTACCACAGGCTGCTAAGAGAACGTCCCGGGCCGCCGTTTATTGTAGCCGACGGATGGGATTTTCCAATGCCTGGAAATTCCGCCGACGATTTTTCCAATGATCGGAAGTGTAGCCGCGGCTCTGCGAGCCGCGCAGTCCTGACGCGCATCACAGATGCGCGGCTACTTCCGATCATCGGAAGAAAGCGAGAACGGTAGCGGACGCGTGTTCCAGCCCCTGCCATGCGGCGAGGTAGGCGGAGCGGGATTCACCGAGAATGCTCTCGCTCCAGGCGGCCAGGACCACGGGTGTGACGGCGACGATCCAGAGGCCGATGCCCAGGATGTTGAAAAGGTAGATCACGGTGTAGGAGAAGAGACGGCCATGCTCGGTGATGTCGGGCTGGTGGGTCATCAGCGTCGCGATGGTGAACGTCAGGTGGAATCCCCACGTCAGGCCGACCGCGGCCAGCCAGAAGAGTTCGTAGCGGCCCATGTCGATGAAGAACGAGAGCGCGAAATACACGAGGATCACGCACATCGTGTAGAACGGAAAGAAATACGGCGCGAGCCCGATCAGGAAATTGGTTTTTGACAGGGATACGTAGCCGCTGTTTTTCGAGACCTTGATCTTCGAAATCGTCGCGCCCATCAGCAGCCCCCAGATTGCATGCGTCAGCTCGTGGGCCAGGACATAGGTCCGCGTCGGGCGGGGCAGGGCGTAGAAAAGGATCAGCCAGAAGGCGAACCCGCCCGCGAGCCACCACGCCGCGAGCGGCACCGCGCGAACATCGTCCGGTTTCAACAACTGGAGCAACGCCACCACGCTCTGCGTCGCAGCGACGCAGAGGGGAAGGAGCAGGACGCCGAGGATAAACTTGAAGGCTTTGTTCAATTCGGATTTTCAACCGCGGATTACGCAGATTTCGCGGATGGGAAGAAAGAAGAAATCCGCGTTATCCGCGTAATCCGCGGTTCACTCTCTTCAGGGCCCGATGTGTTTGCTGACTTCGTTTCGCCAGCGTTTCAGCGTCCAGCGGCGGATTTTGTTGACGATGCGGGGGCGGTCGAGCCAGGGGTAGCGGCGCGCGATGTCGCGCAGGAATGCGATGCGGTCCTCTTCAGGGACCCAGTGCCGGAACGAGCCGTTGAGTTGGACGAGGTTTCGGACGATTTCGTGTCGGCCCGGCGTCACGCCGGCGATCACGCATTCGAGGTCGATCCAGTAGAAGGTCCGGCGGGCCGCGTCGTCGGGATGGGTCATCAGCAGGTTCGGCGTTTTCGTGTCGGCGTGGTAGATGCCGCGGTCGTAGAGCGCAAGCAGGCAGGCGAGCAGGTCGCGGCGGAACTGCACGCGCCAGTCTGCGGGGCGGCGGTGGTAGTTCGCCTTGATCCATCGGTAGGTCGACACGGCGTCCGCCATGAACTCGGTGAACACGTAGCTTCGCGCGGCGACGCCGCCTTTGTAGATTTCCAGGAACCCGAGCGGCTCGGGCGTGGGAATGCCGAGACCGAGCATGGTCCGTGCGGCGGCCCAGGCGCGCCGCGCGCGCGAGGCGCGAAAGCGGTATTTGAGTCGATCGATCCGCCGCGGCAGGTCATAGCGTTTGATAAGGGCGTCGTGGCCGAGCAGGTTCGCGCGCATGACGCGGATGATCGGGTTGCTTTTCAGGGTCCGGGTTTCCGGCGCCCGCTCGATGCGTTCGATCGCGGCAAAAAGGGCTCGGGCGTCGACCGATGTGTCGGGGTGCCATTCGCAGCGCAGGACGCCGGGCGTTTCATGGCCGTCGGGATGCTCCTCCTCGAGGCTCGCGCGGTAGAGCGATGCCGCGCGGCGGCGGACCTGGCTCTCCGTCATCGCGGCCACGGTCAGGATCGCGTGGCGCATGGCGGCCGGGTCCATGCGTTCGTGGCGCATGAAACGCCGGAGAAAGTGGAGCGCATCGCGCGGGGAGAGGGCATCGCGCACCTGGACGTTCCACGCGGCCATGGTGTTGAGCAGGTCGTGCGGGGGCGAGGACTTCCGTCCGGGCGGGCGGGCCGTGCCGGAAAGCCTGGCGGTGACGGTGCCTCCCGTTCGCTCGAACGCGAGGTGGCTCAGCGAGAGGGCGGAGAGGCGCGCGCCGGAGGACCAGGTGTCGTGCAGGCCATCCGCGGCCGCGCGGAGCAGGGCCTGCCGTTCGCCCCGGGGCAGCGCCCGCCAGCCCGGTCGCAGGCGGTTCCATGAGACCAGTTCGGATTCGGGTGGGGGCGCGAAGGACATGAGGGGCGGCTGAAATGTCAGTTGACTTGCCGGTGATCGTCGTTAGTATGTCGAAACTTTTTTGCGGGATTAACCGCCGTTGGCGGGGTCCTGTCAAGCCGGGATGTCTCAAGGCCCGGCGTATCAATCAGGGAGTTTTAGCGTTATGGCCCACACGAAGAGTGCGAAGAAGCGTGCAAGAACGTCCGCCGAAAAACAGGCTTCGAATCGCGCCGCGCGTTCGCTGATGAAGAACCTCCGGAAGAAACTTCTGGAGGCGGTTGCGGCGAAGGATCCGGCGGCGAGCGATGCCGCGCTCCGGGCTTTCTTCTCCGGTCTCGACAAGTCCGCCAAGGGCGGCGTTATCACGAAGAACAACGCCATCCGCAGGAAGACCCGCGCGGCCAACCTGGTGCGGTCCATCAGGAAATAACCAATATCCAATAATCAATAACCAAGGGCTTCAGCGTTCGTTTGGTTATTGGAATTTGGTTATTGATATTCATTTCACTACCACGTCTCGACCAGTCGCTCCACGATCTTGTGGGCGAGGTCTGTCGAGGTGAGGGGAATCCCGCGCAGCTTCGACGAGCTCAGGTCGCCGATCAGTTCGAACACCGCATCCCCGGACACCGAGGGTGCTTCCGAGACGATGCTATCGTCGGCGCGGCGGCGGAGCATGTAGGACACGGTGATCGTCAGCCGGTATTCCCGCGCCGCCGTCTTGGTCGATGATTCCCGCCGGTACGAAACGGGGTCCAGGGAGAAATGGGTCAGGGTCACATCGAGGATCGCATCGGCGTCTTCCTTGTTGGCCAGTTGGAGCGAACCGTCGTTCTGGATTTCCTCGAGCACTGCGGCGGTCGTTTCCACTTCGAGCAGAGGCTCCCTTGTCTTGTTGACGAACGTGGGAACGTAGACGGTCTTGATGTCGGGCGGCAGCATGGACCCGACGTGATACCCGGCGCAGCCCGAGAGGCCGAAGGCGAGGACTGCGATGGCCAAGGTCTGGGCAAAAAGCTTAATTCTCATGCGTCGTCTCCACGGTCTTCGATAACTCTTCGATGCGGGCCGTCGCCACGCTCGTGTATTCCGAGGTGGGAAACAGTTTCACAAACGTCTGGTAACTCATCAAGGCCGATTCCGGCTTCCGTGCGATCTTGTCGTAGTACAGCGCCCGGTCGTAGGAGGCGTCGACACGCCGCTTGAACAGCCGGTCCTTGTACGCCTTCGCGGCGGGGATGTCCGGCGATGAGGGGAAGGACGCCATGAACAGGGACACGGCTGCCCACGCCTGTTCGAGCGCGTCCTCGTCATTCGGGCTTTCCTTCGACATCTTGTACCAGCACGTCGCACGGCCGAATGCGGCCAGCTCGGCATATGGGCTCGTGGGGTAGACGTTCTGCAGGGTCAGGTAGGCGACGACGGCCAGCTCGTACTGGTCGCTCAGCTCGTTGGCGCGGCCGGCGAGGTACTGCGCCTCAGGCGCGTTTTTCCAGCGCGGCGCGTTCCGCACGATCTTCTCGAAGAGCGGCACCGCGCGTTCGGGCGCCTGGAATCCGCCAAAGAAGAGGAACTTGCCCTTCCGTTTGCTCAGGATGAATTTCGCGATATCGAACTGGCGTGCCAGCACCTCTTCGTAGGGGAATTGGCCGGCATAGCGGTCCATCAGGAGCTGGTACTCGTCAAACGCTTCCAGGAACTTGCCACGGCTGTCCATGTACTGTGCGTAGCCGTACTGCGCGGTGGGGGCCTCGGGCGACCCGGGCCAGCGGATGACCAGCGCCTTGAACGCCTTGCCCGCGGCCTTTTCCTTGCTCCGCGCCTTCAGGTGCTGTGCGTAGGCGAGTTGGGCCGCGGAATCGGACTTCGAGACGCGGTTGAAGATCTGGAGGAACGGCGTGTGCTCTGTCTCCGTGTAGGGCTGCGACGTGGCGCAGCCGACGGACAGCGCGAGGGCGGCGCCGATGATCAGATGAGGGAATGACCGGGAAAACATAGGCCAGACAGTAGGAGTGAGGGGAGGGGAGGGTCAAGAAGGGAATCGATGGTTTGTCAGTTCCAGCCTTCGTCATCGTCATCCTACTCGTAATCCTAATCGTAATCCTGATCGAGCTGCCGATTACGATTACGATTACGATCAAGAATCACTGGATACTGGTCACTGGCTGCAAGCCCAGCTCCCACTACGCATCCGGCTCGCGGCAAGGCGCCGGGAGACGACGGATGACAGAGGACGGACGAAAGACTCACGCTTGATTCCGGGGGAACACCTCATTACGCTCCAAGCCCTTATGAAAAAGATCTTGATCCCCACGAAACTGGACAAGGCGGCCCGCGACCTCCTTGAGGCAAACGGCAACTACACCGTGGTGCAGGAGGTGGCAGACCTGCTGCCTCTCGCGGAGAAGCACGCGGACGCGTACGGCTTGATCGTCCGCAGCGAGAAGGTGACGCCGGAGGTGATCGACAAGCTGCCGAAGCTGAAGGTCATCGTCCGCGCGGGCTCGGGCTACGACAATATCAACACAAAGTATGCGCGCAAGAAGGGCATCGACGTCATGACCACGCCCGGCGCGAATGCGAACGCCGTGGCGGAGGAGGTCGTTGCCCTCATGCTCGCCGACGCGCGTCACGTCGTGAAGGCGGATCCCTCGACCCGCGCCGGGAAGTGGGAGAAGAACAATTTCATGGGCCGCGAACTGAGCGGCAAGACGGTCGGCATCGTCGGCCTCGGCGCGATCGGGCAGCTCGTCGCCAAACGCCTGAGCGGTTTTGACGTCACCATCATCGGGTACGATCCGGTCATCTCGCAGGAGCGCGCGCGCGCGATCAGCGTCGAGGTGGTGGACCTCCCGGTCCTGTTCGAGCGCAGCGACTACGTCACCCTGCACGTCCCTGAGAACAACGACACGCGCGGCATGGTCAACGCCTCCGTCCTCTCGAAAATGAAGCACGGCGCGACGCTCGTGAATTGCGCGCGGGCCGGCATCATCAACGAGGATGACTTGCGCAAGGCCAGGGCGGAGCTGAATCTGCGCTTCCTCAACGATGTGTACCCGAAGGACGCCGAGGGACCCAAGTCCGTCGCCGACATTGCCGACATCATGCTGCCGCACCTGGGCGCCAGCACGAAGGAGGCGAATTACAAGGCCGCGGTGCACGCGGCCCAGGAACTCATCGACTTCGACGAAAAGGGCATCACCAGCTACATCATCAACCGCGACATTCCGCCAGGCCTCGACGAGGCGTACGCGGAACTCGCGCACGTGCTCGCCAAGCTTTGCCGCCAGGTCATCGGCCGCGACGCCAAGCTCAAGGTCATCGAGACCAGCTTCTACGGCTCGCTCAAGCCCTTTGCCAACTGGCTGCTCGTGCCGGTCGTCGCCGCGTTGAGCGAGGACTTCGACCGGTCGATGGATTTTCCGGCCGCGTGCAAGTACCTCAAGGACATGGGCGTCGACTACAACGACCGCGAGACGGATGACCGGAAGGGGTACGAGAGTTCCATCACGGTCGACCTGACCGGCAGCGTGAACGGCGACACGCTGCGCCATGCGAGCATCCGCGGAACGGTCGCGGAAGGCACGCTGATGATCGCGCGGATCAATGATTTCCAGAAGCTCTACTTCGAGCCGAAGGGCCACGTCGTGGTTTTCATCTACGAGGACCGTCCGGGCGTGCTCGGCCAGATCGGCGCATCGCTGGCGAAGGCGAACATCAATATCGATGACGTACGCAACCCGCACGACTCGAAGGGCCAGAACTCCATCGCGATTCTGAAGGTCAACAGGGCCGTTCCGGACGACGTCATCGGCACCATCGCGAAGGAAATCAAGGCCCACATCGCGTTCTGCGCGGAGTTGTGAGGCGAAACCATTTGCCCTGATGTAGGGTTCGCTTACCCGGCTCCCGCCGGGAAGCGAAGAGTCTCAGCCCTTTTCGGTTTCCCCGTGGGAACGGGGTAAACCGACACTACATCTCGGCGGCAAAGTGAACCAGTACAGGCGGATTGCAGGGTCATCGTTTGTAGGGAGGCGGGCTGACCTCGACCTCGATGTCCGGCGCCGGCGGCACGACCGGCCTGCCGAAGAAATCGAAAAGCGGATTCCACTGCTGCATTTCCTGCAACTGCACCATCCGGTATTCCGACCCCGCCGCATTGAAGACAAAGAGGGCGATGAGCGCGGCGATGAAATTCCCGTGGAGCAGCGAATAGACGCCATACACCACGGCCAGGAACCGGCTGAGGGACGACGCTTTGCGGGTAGCCTCCAGGCGGCCGTATGGCTTGGTCAGCGCCGCGCGAAGGATGCGGCCGCCATCCATCGGGAACGCGGGGATGAGGTTGAACAGGAACAGGCCGATGTTGACGTAACCGACGACGTAGGTCGTCACGAAGCCAAGGCCGCCCAGCCCGGTGACGGCCAGGGCGGGGCCCGCCAGCATGCCGATGATGCCGAGGGCAAGGCTGACGAGGGGACCGGCGATGGCGATGACGAATTCATCCCATGCCCGCGTCGGGAACTGCGTCAGCATGGCCACACCGCCTATCGGCCAGAGCGTGATATCGCGCACGTGGTAGCCCTTGGCCAGCGCGGCGACCGAGTGCCCGAGCTCGTGCAGCGCCACGCTGGCGAAGAGCGCGACGGCCCCCAGCAGGCCCCAGAATATGCCGGAATGGCTGTCCCGCGGCGCCAACTCGGACGCAAAAAAGGGCAGGAAAAGAAGCAGGGTGAAATGCACCCGGATCGGGATTCCGAAGACGCGGCAAATTTGTATGGAACTGAACATCTTGGCCTTATCCCGGAGAATCCCTTTGCAGTGTGTCCGTTCGTCGCCGAAATGTAGGGTCGGTTTACCCCGCGAAGGGGAAACCGAAACGGGCCTGAACTATTCGTTTCCCCGGCTTCCGGGGTAAACGAACGCTACATCGGCGGCCAACTGACACCTGCCAAGCCCTTTGCCCCCTTGCGCTACGACGCGGGTTTGGTCATAGTACGACCCCGGACCCAAAAAACAAGCCAAGGAGGACATCACATGAGTCATAAGGGTTTGTCCATCGTTTGCGTTTCCGCCATCGCCGTTTCGCTGACCGCTCATTCCGCCTTCGCACTCTGGGGCAAGACCGAGACGAAGACCGAGTCCAGCAACGCCCAGATGAACCTTGGCGAGTACAAAGGCCTGAAGCAGGCCATTGGCTGCAAGGATTTTGAAAACCAGGCGGGCTGGTCCGGCAGCTGGGACATCGGCCAGAACATGTCGATCATGCTCGAGTCCGCCCTGTACGACTCCGGCCGGTTCGTCATCGTCGAGCGCGAGAAGCTGACCGACGTGGTGGCTGAACAGGACCTCGCCGCCAGCGGTCGTACGGCGAAGAGCAAGGTCGCCCAGACCGGCAAAATCCGCTCCGCGCGCTACATCGGCACGGGTGCGATCACGACGGTTGAGGAAAGCCAGTCCGGCGGTACCGGCGGGATTTCGTTCAAGGGCATCAGTCTCGGCGGCGGCAAGTCCGAGGCGCAGATCGCCCTCATCGTGAAGCTCATCGACACGACGACGGGCGAGATCGTGGCCAAGGAAAACATCACCGGCAAGGCGGGCAATACGTCGCTGAACATCGGTCTCTCGGTCAGCGGCCTCAGCACCGACCTCGGCGGATTCAAGAAGACCCCGATCGGACAGGCCGCGCAGGACTGCATCAACCAGGCTGCGGCGTTTATTGCGAAGAAGATGGAACAATTCCCGTTCGAAGGCAGCGTGATCAAGGTCACGGACAAGGGCCAGGTCCTGATCAACCGTGGTTCCGAGTTCGGCGTGGAAGTCGGCCAGGAACTGCAGATGGTCACGGAAGGCGAAGAAATCCTCGATCCGGATACCGGCGCGATCCTCGGCAAGGAAGACGGGGAAGTCATCGGCAAGGTCAAGGTTGCGAAGACAGCCGAGAAGATGTCCTACTGTGACGTGACGGAAGGCGAAAAAGACCCCGAAGTGGGCACGGTCGTCACGGCCGCGAAGTAGCAGTCCGTGGAGCGTCTGTCGCGTCCGAGCGTCACACGCTCCTACGCTCTGACGCTCCCACTCCACTCCTACGCTCCGACGCTCCGACGCTCCTACGCTCCTACGCTCCCCCCCCGCTCCCCCCCCGCTCCCCTACGGGATCGTTTCTTCCGCTGGCGGCGCAACCGCCGGCGGTTCGTTGGTGGAGGCGGGCTCAGCTTCGGGCTCGTTGTCGGGCAACGCGAGTTGCTCTTCGATCGTCATGGCGTCTTCCTCGTCCCGTTCCTTCTTCAGCACGTCGGCCTGGTCGAGCAGGGGCTTCAGGTCAACGTCGAGTCCCTTCAGCTTCTCCGAGAGGGTGGGGTTGTCCGGGTCGAGCGTGATGGACTGCTTCCAGTACTCGAGCGCCTTGTCCGGATTTCCGAGTTTGTCGTAGACCGAGCCGAGGTGCTCAATGACGGTCGGGTCGTCGGGCAGGATTTCCGACGCCTTCCCGATCGCCTTCAACGCTTCATCGTACTTGCCTTGCATGAAGTAGATCCAGCCCAGGGTGTCGATGTAGGCACCGCTGGACGGGTCTAGTTTGAGGGCCTTGCGCACCATCTCCATGGCCTCATCGAGATTGATGCCTTTCTCGGCCCACATGTAGGCGAGGTAGTTGCAGGCCTCGGCGTGGTCAGGATCCAACTCGACGCACTTGAGGAACATTTTTTCCGCGCGTTCGATCTGCCCGTCGCGTTCGCACGCCGCGGCGTACCAGAAATAGAAGACCGGGGTCAAAATCTCGTCCTTGGCGGAAGACTCGTCGGCCAGTTGCCCCGCCTTTTCAAACGCGGTCAGCGCGGCCTTGTACAGCTTCGCGTAGCTGTTGAGCAGGCCGATGTAGAGGAACAAGCTGGGATCGTCCGGGGTGTTTTCGCCGACGCGGTTCAGGATGTTGACGCTGGCGACGATGTTGCTCTCCCGCGCGTCCTGTAGAATGTATTCCATGTAAGCGTCGAGGTAGGCGGGGTTTATGCCCATGGCCTTGTGGAGCTGGCCGGCGGCTTCCATCGTCTTCCCGGCGAGCTGCATCGCGATGACGTACTTCAGGTGGAAGTTGTTCATCAGCGGCTTGCCGCCCTTGTCCGTGATGAGCTTGTCGGCCTTCGCAAAGGATTCCATCGCCTGCTCGTACCCTCCCTTGCTGAGCTGCATGTACGCGGCCATCTCGGGCAGGCGCGAATCGTCGGGGAACCTGGCCGCTCCGTCTTCGAGCACGCGAATCGAGCCATCCTCATCCTCGGCGGCCAGGAGCAGCGCGAGTTTCAGGAAGGCAGACGGCTCGGGAACCTCCACCTTCGTAGCGCGTTTATAGGATTCGATGGCCTTGGTCTTGTTGCCTTCCTGCTCATGGAGTTCGCCCAGGTAGAAGGGGATTCGGGCATTCCCGGGCTGTTCCTCCGCCATCTCTTCCAGGGTCGCGATGGCCCTCGGCTTGTCGCCGATGGCGACAAAGCTCATGGCGAGCTTTTTCTTGATGGCGAGGTCGTCCGGATTGATCTTCTCGATCTTCTCGAAGCAGACGATAGCCTTTTCGATCTGCTGCGCCGTGATGTACAGGTCGCCCAACTGCTGCAGCAGGAACGTGTCGTCCGGGTTCCCGGCGACACCCTTTTCAAAGAGGCGGATGGCCTTCTTCAACATCTCCGGATCGGCTGCCGCGCCGGCATCCGGGCTTTTCTGCAGGTAGATCCCGCCGAGCATGCGGTAGAGGTCGCCCGGTTTCTCGACCCGGCCGATGCCGCGCTCGAGCAGCTTGACGGCGTCCGCTTTACGGTCCGTTTTCGAATAGATCGACGCCGTCTCGATGTAGGCAACGGACGATTCCGGGGCTACTTTCATCGCGCGCTGGTAGGTCTGCAGGGCCTTGTCGGTCTGGTCCGTCGCTCGGTAGATCAGGGCCAGCCAGAGGAGCGCCTTCTCGGAGTCGGGCCTGCGGCGGCTGATCTTCTCCATGACCACCAGCGCCTCGTCGTAGCGCTTCTTCTGGATCAGCGCCATGGCGAGCTGGAGATGGAGTTCCTCGTTGTCCGGGTCGAGTTCCGCGGCCCGCACGAAGTTGGTCAGCGCGGCGTCGTAGTCGCCCACGGTCTCATTGGCGATGCCCATCCCGTACTGGGCCAGGGCCTCGGCAAAGACGGCGCGGTCGGGGCTCAACGTCGGCGCCGCCGCCGCACCCGCTTCGGGCGAAGGCGCGGAACTCTGGCATCCGCCCCCCGCGAAGAGGGACAAAACAATACCTGCTGCGGTGAGTAGTACGTGAGACCTCATTCGCAACCTTTCAGCCGGAGGAAGTGCCGAGTGCCAAGTGCCGAGGGAACCACACGACCCCCTCGACACCCGACACCCGACACCCGACACTCTTTATTTCTTCTTGTGGCGATTCGCGCGAAGACGTTTGCGGCGCTTGTGCTTCGCCATCTTCTTGCGGCGCTTTTTCTTGATAGAGCCCATGCTATCTCCTGTTTGGGACAACGGCGAACACGATGCGTTCGCCAAAAGCTACGGTACCACCTTGTTCAGCGGTATCTCAATGATGCCCTCGGCGCCCGCGTCTTTCAACTGCGGGATGAGCCCCCGGACCACGGTTTCGTCCACGACGGACTCGACCGACGACCAGCCGTTTGACGAGAGCGGGTTGACCGTGGGCGCGTGCAGTGCCGGGAGCAGGGCGGTCACCTTGGCGACCGAGCCCTGCTGTACGTTCATCTTGAGCAGGACCTTCGTCTCCGCCGCGAGCGCACCCTTGAGCAGCATCGCGATCTGCTCGATCTTCTTCTTCTTCCACGGGTCCTGCCAGGACGTCTTGTTCGCGATGAAGCGGGTGGTGGACTCGAGGACCGTGTCGACGATGCGCAGGTTGTTCGCCCGCAGCGAGGAGCCCGTCTCCGTGATCTCGATGATGGCGTCGACCAGTTCCGGCGCCTTGACCTCGGTCGCGCCCCACGAGAATTCGACCTCGGCGTTCACACCGTGCTGCGCGAGGTACCGCTTGGAAAGGCCGACGGCCTCCGTCGCGATGCGCTTGCCCTCAAGGTCCTTCACGGACTGGATATTCGAATCGGTCGGCACGGCCAGGACCCAGCGGACCGGGCGCAGCCCCTGCTTGGCATAGACGAGGTTGGCGACTTCGACGACGTCCGACCCGTTCTCGACCACCCAGTCATGGCCCGTCAGGCCCGCATCGAGCATGCCCTGTTCGACATAGCGGCTGATCTCCTGTGCGCGGATCAATCGCGCCCCGATCTCGGGATCGTCCACGTTCGGGACGTAGGAACGCGATCCGGACGTGATCGTGAACCCCGCCTTCTTCATCATCGAAAAGGTGGATTCCTGCAGGCTGCCCTTCGGCAATCCGAGCACGATTTTCTTGCTGTCAGCCATGTGTGTTTCCCCCGGTCAGTTCAAGGGGCGCGAATATTATAGTGACCAGTGACCAGTGTCCAGCCTGCCCGCCGTAGTCTTGACGAAGGCGGGTGTCGTGGGATCGTCGGGTCGTAGGAGCGTGTTGGAGCGTTGGAGCGTCCGAGTGTCTTACGCTCACCACGCTCCCACGCTCAACGCTCCACGACGACGCGTCGTCCTTCGACGCGCACCCGCCCCAACGCGATCATCTGCAGCGCCTCGGGGTAGGCCACGTGTTCCTGCTCCTGGATGCGGGCGTGGAGCGAGGCCGGCGTGTCGTTGTCCAGCACCGGCACAGTTTTTTGGACGATGATCGGTCCGCTGTCCATCCCCTCGTCGACAACGTGAACCGTGCAGCCGGTGACCTTGGCGCCGTGTTCCAGCGCCTGGCGCCACGCTTCGAGGCCGGGGAACGCGGGTAGCAGGGAAGGGTGGATGTTGATGATGCGCCGCGGAAACGCGCGGAGCAGCCCGGGCTTGACCATGCGCATGAACCCCGCGAGGGCCACGGCGTCGGCGCCGTAGCCGCGCATGCGGGCAATGACCCGCTGCTCCGCCTCGCCGTCCAGCTTTGTCTTGAACGGGGCGCAGTCGATGTACTCCGCCGGGATGCCCGCCTTCCGTGCGCGTTCGAGGATGAAGGCGTCGGGCACGTCGGAGAGAACGGACACGATTTTCGCGTCCAGCCGGCCGGCCTGCACCGCGTCGATGATCGACTGCAGGTTGCTGCCCTTGCCCGATCCGAGGACCGCGAGTTGAAGTGGTTTATTCATTCCGGCCGATCATAGCGGATGCGAAGGGGAAGGCAAAAGGAACGTACTCAGGTTTCAGCCGGATCCATTCCGTTGTGGAAACCGCGAATGAACGCGAATTTCAGAAAGCGGCAAAGGGAACCACAGAACCCTCCTGAGGCGGGCAGGCACACTGAATTCACTGAAGGGTCGGATTTGTTTCCAGTTCAGGAAACACCGATCACCGGTCACCTCAAGACATGGGCGGTGAGGGATTTGAACCCCCGGCCCCCTCGGTGTAAACGAGATGCTCTAACCGCTGAGCTAACCGCCCGTCTCAGACCGCGTTACGTTAGCCTTGGGTTCGTCGAATGACAAGGCCTTGAGGCGCCGGATTAAATATGCCCGCCCGAAACCTGTCTTGAGCTGTCGCTGTCGGATTCTAGCCCGGATTATTCGCGCAGCGCGAACACGCCGCCGCTCCGCGGCCGTGAGGGATGCGGCTGCGCCGCATCCAAACGGGGCTGCCACGTTTGCAACGCGGTGTGACACCGCGTTGCATCACGTCTTTGCCTGCGGGCGCGTCCGCGTACCCGCAGGCAAAGCGGCTTATTCATGAACGCCTTTTCGTTCATGAATAAGCCGGGCTGGAGGGGCGCGCTCCGCGTGCCCAATCCGGCCCCTATCACAGCCTGACCGCGACGCCTTTGCCTCTCAAATATTCCTTCGCCTGCCGGATCGTGAACTCCCCGAAGTGGAAGATCGACGCGGCGAGCACCGCGTCCGCCTTGCCCTTCACAACGCCATCATAGAAATGCTCCAGCGTGCCCACGCCGCCCGAGGCGATGACCGGCACGCCCACGGCCTCGGCCACCGCACAGGTCAGCTCGAGGTCGTAGCCGTTCTTCGTGCCGTCGCGGTCCATGCTCGTCAGCAGGATCTCGCCCGCGCCGCGCTGAACCCCTTCCCGGGCCCACGCCACCGCGTCCCGCTCCGTCGGCTTCCGCCCGCCGTGCGTGTAAACCGTCCAGCCCGGCCCGTTCGCGTTCTTCCGCGCGTCGATCGCCAGCACGATGCACTGGCTCCCGTACTGCTTCGACGACTCGTCGATCAGCTCCGGGTTCTGCAGCGCGGCCGTGTTCATCGACACCTTGTCCGCGCCGGCCTGAAGCATCTTCCGCACGTCCGCCGAAGTCCGGATGCCGCCCCCGACCGTCAGCGGCATGAATACCTGCTTCGCCACGGCCCTGACCACGTTGACGATCGTGTCCCGTTCCTCGTGCGACGCCGTGATGTCAAGGAACGTCAGTTCGTCCGCGCCCTGCTCCTCGTAGGCGCGCGCCGCCTCGACCGGGTCGCCCGCGTCGCGAAGCTCGACAAACTTGACGCCCTTCACGACGCGGCCGCCCGTGATGTCGAGGCACGGAATGATACGTTTTGTCAGCATGGCTGAATCGCACTCGTACTCGTCGTCGTCCTCGTACTCGATTCAGTTTGACCACCCGCCTTCGCCCTGCCGGCTACGGCGCGGTTGTTTTCAGCGCGCTGCGCGCTGAAAACAAAAAAAACCCCGGCCATAAACCGGGGTTCGGAAAAGCAGACCACAACGGTCAGGCTCGCCTGCAACGCTGTGCACAGCCCTACGGGCAGGCCCTTGCGGGAACCCCTGCTTCGTCGTGATGCCACCAGCGCAAATTCATAAAGAGAAAAGATAACCGGGCATCGCCTTGTGACAAGGATTTTCTTGGATGACTTGCGTCGGGCAACTGGGGCAGGAGCAGGAGCAAGAATAGAAGTGGGAGGAAAACAAAGGAGGGTGGGCATGCCCGCTTGTTTGGATTCAGCCGGATCGCCGGCTAGCACCATGCCCACCCTTGAGAACAAACTACACCGCCCCTCGAATGTGTCAAAGAAAAGTAGACTTTTTTTGACCCTCTAAATGGGTTCGTCCGAAGTGACCGGTGTCCAGTTGCGCGCGCGCACCGGTCACGGATGACTGCCTACGGTAGTTGAATGGTCTGGCCGATCTTCAGCCGCGACGGATCGACGCCAGGGTTGGCGTCCTGGATGGCGGAAATGGTCGCACCCTGCTTCCTGGCGATCTTCCCGTAGGTGTCGCCGCTCTGGATGACATAGGTGCCGCCCGGGCCCGAGGGCTGCTCCTCCATGCCGGTATCGGGCGTCTGAGCGGGAGGCTCGACCGGGGCGGGCTTGTTCGTAAGGGCAGTCAACTGGTCGCGCAGTTCGCTCACCTCGAGCCGGACCGCGTTGAGCGATCCGTCCTGCATCTGCGCCACATTCCGGATCTGGTTCTGCACCTGGCCGCGCAGGTCTTTTTCCACGCGCGAGATTTCCGAGGGCAACATCGACAACTTCTGTTCGATGTCGGCCAGGCGGGCATCGACCTGCACCGCCGCTTCCTTGCCTTTCACCTGATAATAGATCGCCGTCCCGCCCGCACCCACGCCCGCGAGACCGATCACGATGCCGAAAACCGCCAAGAGACGAATGGTACTCTCTGAGTTCATACGAAGACCGGATACTAAGGCGTTTTTAGTGAGTGTCGAGTGTCGAGTGTCGAGGGGAAAAAAGCCACCCGACACTCGACACTTGTCACTCCTTTCGAAATCATCCCCCCCATGAGCACTTCCTTGAAGGTCCGGCTGTGGGCCGGCCGCGAGAAACCGGTGGCGTTGGGTCATCCGTGGATTTTTTCCGGCGCGATCGAGGGCTGGAACCGCGAGCCCGTGGCGGGCGAGACGGTCGACGTCCACGCGGCCGACGGGTCGTGGCTCGCGCGCGGGTTCACGAACCCGGAAAAGAATCTCGCCATCCGCCTGTACACGTGGAAGGAGGAGCAACCGCTGGACACGGCCTTTTTCGCGGGTCGCATCGACGCCGCGCTGGGGCTGCGCGAGCGATTGTTCACGGGGCCGGAGACGGACTCGTACCGGCTCGTGTTTTCCGAGGCCGACGGGGTCTCCGGGCTGATCGTCGATCGCTACGCGGACGCGTTGGCCGTGCACGTCGGCGCGCTCGGGCTCGTGCCGTTGCTCGAGCCCATGCTCGAGCACCTCGCGAAAAAAACGGGCATCGCGCGCCGCGTCGTCAGCGCGGACCGCGAAGCGGTGGACCGCGAGGGCATCGATCCTGCGGCCATGGCGCGGTACAGCACGGAGCGGGGTATCGCGGTGCGAATTCGCGAAAACCATTTCCAGTACGACGTCGATATCGGGGGCGGACAGAAGACCGGTTTCTACCTCGACCAGCGTGTGAACCGGCAGCGGGTCGCCGCGTACGTTGCGGGCCGCAGCGTGTTGAGCGCGTATTGTTACACCGGTGCATTTGAGATTCACGCGGCGGCCGCGGGCGCGCGGGAGATTGCAGGGCTCGACAGCTCGGAGTCGGCGCTGGCCGCCGCGCGGAGGCACCATGCATTGAATCAACTGACCGTGCCGGTTGACTACGCATGCGCGGATGTGCCCGAGGCGCTCCGCAGGTACCGGGATGCCGGGCGGCAATTTGACGTCATCATCCTCGACCCGCCCCGATTCGTCATGAACGCCGGCCAGAAAGAAAAAGGCATGAGGGCGTACAAGGACATCAACCTGCTGGGGATCAAATTGTTGACCCCTGGTGGCTTTCTGGCGACCTTTTCGTGCTCGGGCTTGGTATCGCTCGAGGACCTCAAGATGACCGTGCGCTGGGCGGCCAAGGACGCAGGGAGGGTGGTTTGTTTTCTTGAAACGCTTGGACAGCCGCCGGATCACCCCGTTTCCGTGACATTTCCGGAGGGTGAATATCTGACCGGCACGGTCTGTTATGTGGAGTAGTTGCAGTGCAACCAATTGCGCTACAATGTTTTACATGGTTTGACAATCATGAGGTTTAGGTTACTTTAATCTATTATTGTTGGTGGGAGTGCTGACCATGTCCCCGGAAACCAAAAAAGCGGGTGATACGCACCACTTCGAGGAGTGGGCGCAGCGGACTTCCCTTTTCCGCAACTGGGAGGAGATGAAGCGCGAAGTGCTCCTCCACAAGTGGTACGAGAGCGAGAAAGCAGGCCATGACATTGGCTGGGAACGCGCGATGGTCGACTGGCTCGCCCGCCACGGCCGCAAACGCAACTGATCCCTTCTTCCGTCTTCCGTCTTCCGTCTTCCGTCATCTGTCATCCCCACCTGATGGGACCGGTACCTTATGATATGTTATCGTTAATTCTCAGTTGACGCGCATGAGGCAATGGGCTATTGTTGCTACAGTTGATCAACCAATTAGGGGCTGGAGTGTTCATGGATTTGGGATCACATGGGAGTGGGTGCCAGCAGGCCGACGGATGGGTCTGGCAGACGCGCCTCGTGAAGCATTGGGAGGAGATGAAGAAGGAAATCCTCCTGCACAAGTGGTACGAGAGCGAGAAGGCTGGACACGACATCGGGTGGGAACGAGCAACCGTTGATTGGATGATCCGCTTCGGGAGGCGCTCGTCCCGTTTCTGACTTCCACAAGGTAGTTTTCACGGTCCTTCCACGGCCGTTGAAAAAAACGTCTGGCGGGCGGCCACGACGCCCGCCTGCAACGATGAACGATGGCTGTTTCCTCATCATGGATGGACGCGCTCTGCGCGACCCGCCTTCGATTCCTTCTCCACAGCCTTTTCCGGTTTTCCAATTCACCGTATAGCCGCTTGACCTTTTCGGGCGCTGCCCGTCTAATCTGCGCATGACGAGACCCACGAAGACCCGCATCAATCCCGGCCGCGCGCGGGTCCAGGCTGAACGCCTGAAGGTCGAGAAATACGAGCCCGCCAATTCGGACTACCTGGGCACCCAGGGCACCGTCGGCGACACGATACCCGACCTGATGCGGCAGATGGGTCTCGCCGACCGGTATTGGGAACAGGCGCTGATCCGCGAATGGGATTCGCTCGTCGGCAAGCAAGTCGCGAAACACGCGCGCCCGGGCCGTGTCCAGCGCAGTACGCTCTACGTGTTTGTCAGCAATTCCGCGTGGCTGAACGAACTGCTCCGCTACGGCCAGAAGCAGATGCTGGAGAATCTTCAGAAGCGCTTCGGTACCGACCGCATCAAGACGATCCGGCTGCAGATGGACCCGGAGCAGCGCTAGCCCCGGCGGCGGACGGATCGCTCAGCGGCAAAACCTCCAAAACCGCAAGAAGCGCAAGACGCGCAAAAAGGAAACACACCGGATTGCGGTTTCACTTTGGATTGCGGCTCTGCCGCGCTAACTATCCGCGCCGTCCGCGAAATCCGCGGTCATTCCGGAATGCGGCAGGTATCAGGCGTCACTTCGTCACGCGCCACGGATCGTTGTCCTGCGTGGTCGGCCCCGCCAGCCGCCGCATGCCGCCCTGCAATACGCATGTCGCAAAACCGCGCTGGCGAAGCAGGAACGCTCCCGTTGCGCTCAAGCGCCCGTTGTCGCAGCAGCAGACATATTCGACCTTTGGATCCAGCTCGGCGGACCGCTCGCGGATTTCGATGAGGGGAAGCGACAGCGCCCCGGGCAGGTGGCCCTTGCGGTAATCGGAGATGTCGCGAACATCCAGCCATTTCGCACCTTTGTTGATGCGGTGCTGGCACTGCACGGCATTCTGCCACGTCACGAGCGAATCCCGCATGTAGTCGCTGAAGGCGTCCTTCGGCATGCGTAGCAGGAAACCCTCGGTATTCATGATGACCGTCGCGTTGCGCTTCGCATTGGAGATGAGCGCCTCCTCGCCGAAGGCCTCGCCCTTGGTCAGCCGCGCCACGATCACAGGGTCCGCGCCGCGCGACGGACGGCGCACGACCGACGCCTTGCCGTCGAGAATAAAATAGTAGAAATCCCCCTCCTCGCCCTCGCGCAGGACCACGTCCTGGCCATCCTTCTTGATGACCTCGCCCTTTTCGATCATCGGGGCGATCTTGTCGTTCGGCACGTTCTTGAAGAGCGGCGAGTTGCGGATTTCGTTTTCGACATCGGACTTCTTCGGCTTCTTGGTCTCGGGCGTCGAGGATCCGGAGAACAGGTTCTTAAGTTTTTGCGCCCAATCAATCGCATCCATCACGTGTCCTCCTGCACGGAAGAAGATATCAGGGTGGCCCGATTTGTTAAATCGAATTGCCAAGGCCCCCTCTTCGCCTTAAACCTCAAACCGTACGACGTCCTCGTAGCTCAGTTGGACAGAGCGCTGGATTCCTAATCCGGAGGTCGCGCGTTCAATTCGCGCCGAGGACATTTATTCGAGACGGCGGGCACGCGGAGCGTGCCCCTCCGGCTGGAGGGACCTCCGCCGGCGGTCCGATGGACCGCATCGCCAGCGCCGCGTCGGTGACGCGGCCTACAATGGTTGTAGGCCCGGTCACCCGACCGGGCGCCGTCGGTGGCTGAAATTCTTTCAGGGCTTCAGCCCAAGCTTCTCGAGTTTCGGCCGGATCACGAACTGGCAGTAGGGCTGAGTGCGGTTGTTGCGGTAGTATTCCTGGTGATAGCCCTCGGCCGGATAGAAAATCCCCGCGGGCTCAATGCCGGTCACGATGGGTTTCGCGTAGTGGCCCGACGCGGCGACTTCTTCCTTCGACGCCTGCGCGGCCTTCTTCTGCGCCTCCCCCTTATAGAAGATGACCGAGCGGTACTGCTCGCCCACGTCGTTGCCCTGGCGGTTCAACTGGGTCGGATCGTGCGCGGCCCAAAATACTTCAAGGAGCTTCCCGTACGCGACCTGCGCGGGATCGAACTCGATCTGGATGGCCTCGGCGTGGCCCGTGTCGCCCCCGGTCACATCGCGGTAGCTGGGATTCTTCACGCGACCACCCGTGTACCCCGACGTAACTTTCATCACACCCGGAATCTGCTCAAACACGGCCTCCATGCACCAGAAACAACCGCCCCCAAAGATTGCGGTTTCCGTCTTTGCCTCAGGCATGGTCGATTCCTCTCCCCGGGCCGACGCCGCACACGCGGCCCCGATGGTGATTCCCATGAGCCCGCTTATTGCACCGCAAAATTGAACGCGGTGCAATAGGCGCTTTGGCGGCACAAGGTACTGCCACCACCGTTTCGGCGCATCGAAGCCCGAAGGGCGGATGTTGCATCGTCCTCGATGCAACATCAGGGCTACCCCTGGCGCCGTGTTTTTCATGCAAACCTCTGACACGATATCGCAGCGACTTTGAACAACGTACAACGGAATCGACCTTGCTGCCACCTTGCAAGCAAGCCAGCACGCCCTATCTGTAGGTGACGATGATTCAAACCGGCACACCACCCGGAACGCGACTCCGGCGTTTTTTGCGTTTTCGCTGTAGCCGTCGCACAGAGGGCGACGCGTGAGACGGCTGTTCACGGCACGCCCCTTCCGCCATCGCTGACCATGGCTCCGCCGGAGGCTTCGCCGAGGCGAGAGCCATGGCGAAAACGTCGTGGCGTGGCTACAGGCGAACGGATATCCGGATCGCAATGAAACACCAGCCGGGAATCAACCGTCTTGATGCGCACGAAGGAGGCGCGTAGAGTAACGACGATTCGCCATGGATAATCCTCTTCATGTGATCGAGATCGAGAACCTCGTGGTCGATTACGGCAAGGGCGGCACGCGGGTACGGGCCGTCGACGGCATTTCCTTCCGCGTCGATCCCGGCGAGTGCGTCGGCTTCATCGGGGCGAACGGCGCAGGCAAGTCGACGACGATCAAGGCGATGATGGGCTTCCTGTTTCCCGCCTCGGGCACGGTTCGCGTGTTCGGGCTGCCCCCGGGCGATGCGCACAGCCGGCAACGCATCGGCTACCTGCCCGAGGTCGCGCTGTACTACCCCTTCATGAAGGCCCGCGAATTGCTGGAACTCTACGGCGGCCTGCACGGCCTGACGAACGCGGAACTCCGCGACGCGGTCCCGAAGATCCTCGAAAAGGTCGGCTTGGCCGGCCGAGGCGAGACGCTCCTGAAGAATTTCTCCAAAGGCATGCAGCAGCGGGTCGGCATCGCGCAGTCCCTGCTCGCGGAGCCGGAGGCCCTGATCTTCGACGAGCTGTCCTCAGGACTCGACCCGCTGGGCCGCCACGACCTGCGCGAGGTGCTCCTGGAGCTCAAACGCGCGGGGCGAACGATCTTTTTCAGCTCGCACGAGCTCAACGAAGTCGAGGCCCTTTGCGACCGCGTGATCATGATCCACCAGGGCGTCATCCTGAAAAACGTGACGCTCGCGGAATTGAAATCGTCATCCGGCGGGTCGATGGAGAATCACTTCATCGAACTGATACGGGGTGGCGGAATGGATCGATCAGAGGTCAACGTTCAAAGGTCAGATCCGACAAACCGATCTCTGACTTCTGAAAGCTGACATCTGATACAGGGCTTTGCCATGCGATCCATCTGGCTCATTTCAAAGACCGTCCTCATCGAGGCTGTCCGACGAAAGGAGATCTACGTCGTCGTGCTGGTCGCTTCGGTCATGATCGGCATGGTCATGACGCTGGATTTCTTCGACCTGCGCGGCCTGACCAAGTTCTACCGCGAGGTGGCGCTGAAGGTGACGAGCGTGGCGACGGCCCTGACGGTGCTCGTGCTGGCAACGCGCCAGCTTCCCCGCGAGTTCGAGCGGCGCACGATCTATCCCCTGCTCGCGAAACCCGTAAGCCGGCTGACGTTCCTCGCGGGCAAGCTGCTCGGGGTCCTGCTGGCCGCGGGCGTGTGCCTCGCGCTCTTCATGGGCGTCTACGTCGTGGGCGCGCTGTACCTCGGATCGGAAATTCCCGTGCCGCTGTTTCTCCAGTACGTCTACCTGCAGATGATTACGATGCTGATCCTGACGACGCTCGGGTTCTGGCTCTCCATGCTCATGAACATCGACGCGGCCATCAGCCTCGGTGTGTTGCTGTTCATCACCGGCGCGACGCTGACCTCGATCACGACCTACATCTTCGACATCGTGGGCAACGTGCAGAAGATCATCCTGATCATGCTCACCTACGGCGTGCCGCAACTGACGCTGCTGGACCTTTCGGACAAGGCGGTCCACGCAAACACGTGGAGCCCGGTGGGGCCCGGCACGATGGCGATGCTGACCGCTTACGGTCTCACATTCGCCGCGTTCTACTTCGCCATGGCCGCGCTGGCCTTCCGGCGCAAACCGCTATGAAAACGCCGCGCACCGTATCGCCCGTTCAGGCCATGGCCCTCCTGGGCCGGGGTGTCCTGTTGGAGATCGCGCGCCGCAAGGATCTTTACGTCCTCTTCATGCTCATGGGCGTCTTTGTGCTCGGCGTGCTCGCAGTCGACGCCGTAGGCATCGAGAACGCGTCGACAGCGACCTTCCTGCTCAACCTCGGCCTCACACTGGCCTACGTCGCATCGCACGCGCTGACGCTGTTCCTCGCGGCGCGCCAGATCCCGGACGACCTTGAGAACCGCACGATTTACCCGCTGCTGGCCCGGCCGGTGTCGCGCGACGTGTACGTGCTGGGCAAGTGGCTCGCGTGTGTCCTGACCGGCGTCGGCGTCTTCGCGGCGCTGTTCCTGCTCGGCTGGGCACCGGCGCCGAAAATGGAGTTCTACTCGACGCCGCTCCTGGCGCAATTGCTCGCGTTGCAGGCGGTCTCCATCGCAACGCTGGCGTCCATGACCATCTGCCTGTCGATCTTCGCGCCCCGGGCGCTCGCAGTCGTCCTCATCGGCGGCTGGGCACTGGCGGGCAGCACGGCGACGGCGTTCCTGCTCAACGGTATGGCCAACCCTTCAACCCGCGCGGCAGCGCGCTGGCTGTTCGGCTACCTGCCCGATTTTGCGAGGTTGAACCTGATCACGCGCTATACCGACGGTATCGCCGCGCTGGCCCTGCCCCAGTTCGCGGGGCTCCTGGCGTATGGACTGATCTTCACCGCGTTCGGGTTGACACTGGCCATGGCGCGGTTCAGGAGGATGGTTCTGTAGATGAGGAAACCACGAATGAACACGAAGAGGCCGGAATGATGCCGCGTTCCGCGATGATGTGCTGGCCGTTTTGGTTTGGGTCGTCGTCAACTCGAATGGCGTGTGTAGCCGCGGCTCTGCCTGCCCTGAACGAAGCCGAAAGGCGAGCCGTACCATGGCGCGCATCACAGAGGCGCGGCTACACCGGACGGGTTCGACCTGAATCATTACCCGTGCTTCGAATCGATGGACGTACATGAACCGCCGTAACCTATTCAATTTCCTTTTCGCCGTGACAACCGCGCTCTTCGTGGTGAGCCCCGCACTGTCCGGCCGCCTCGACCCCAACGATTACGCGGGCGGCCGCAGCCGGAACGTGCTGGAGCGCGCGCTGCGCAACAGCAGCGCGGTGGCAACGATGCTCGGCGAATTCCGAACCACGATGAGCGATATCATGTACATCAAGACCGAGCGCTACCTCGACAACGGCATCGCGTACATGCCGCACCTGAAAAAGCAGCTTCTGTCGGTCAGCAGCGCGACCAAGGCAATCGACGAACACCAGGCGGAGGTGCACGAAGCGGAGGCCGGCGGGGAACACGGCCACGCGCATCACGACCACGAGGCGGACGACGACGGCGCGGGCACGAAGACCATGATCCCGACGGAGGCCGAGGATTTCCGCGGCATCATCGGTCGGCTCCAGCGCGAGGTGAAGCCGTGGCGTGATCCCTCCCAGCCCCACCAGCACACGGACGGGACGGAACTGCTGCCCTGGTTCCGCCTGATGACCCTGAGCGATCCCCACTATGTGCTCGGCTACACCGTCGGCGGTTGGTGGCTCAAGTCCCGCAACCTCGAAGCAGCCATCCGGTTCGCGAAGGAAGGCATCGAAAACAACTCCGAATCCTTCCAGGTCCATTTCACCCTCGGCCAGATCTACCTCGACAAGGGCCGCCGCATCGCCGGCAACGAGAACATGCTGGCGCCTCCGCCGGACGCGCTCAAGTACCTGTTGATGGCACGCGACTGCTACCTGACCGCCGCGGAACTGGCCATCGCCCAGCGTCCCGCCAACGCCTCCCAGAATCCCGACAATCCGTCGTGGGGCCACTACCTCGAGGACGACGCCCGCGCCACCTGCCACATGGCCGCGCTGTTTGAGTGGCACTACGGCGACAAGGCCAGGGCGAAGGAACTCGCAAGGCATTACCTGCAGGCGCTGGGCAAGGACACCGTCCTGGAGCGGATCAGTCAACGCGATGGATGACGTTGAGAAGATATCGGACGCGACCCGCCTCCGCCAAAGGTCAGGGCGAGGCTGAAGAGCCACGCTCCCTGCCCGCAGTGCTGCGCTCGCCCGAAACGCTGACGTATGCGTTGCGAGCGGGCACAGCGTTGCAGACAGGCGTCGTGGCCGTCTGCCCAATAAGTTTCTCAACATCCATCCCAACACCTGTTCCACTGAGGCTCCTGCAAACTCCAAAAAACAACGGTCGCGACGGAGCGCGACCCTCCAAAGATGAGAAGAATGGGTCGTTTTCCAAACTGGAGGGACGCGCTCCGCCGCGTCCGCAGAAGTTTTGCAGGACGCTCCACGGTGCAGTCAAAAAACCTATCGCACTTCAGGTGATTTTGAGTATATTTAAATGGACTGCAGTGAGAAGAGTGATCGTGAGTGGTAGATTGTCCACGGCCTCCAAGCTGGGTGACAGTCGGAAATCCGGCGGGTCCGGATACCGTCACTGAAACCTCCCTCCGCAGCAGCAACAGGAGAGGCGCAAATGGGTACCAGGTTATTCGTTGGCAATCTGTCGTACAGTTCCACCGAGGACGATCTCCGCGAACTGTTCAAGCAGGCGGGCAGTGTCGTCCGTTGCGAACTCGTGCTCGACAAATTCACAAGCAAGTCCCGTGGATTTGCCTTCGTCGAGATGGGCTCACAGGATGATGCGAACAAGGCCATTGCCGAACTGAACGGCAAGGAAGTCGACGGCCGCAAGCTGACGGTCAACGAGGCGCGCCCGCGCGAAGAGCGCCCGCCGCGTGGCGACTTTGGCGGCGGCGGTGGTGGTGGTGGTGGTGGCCGCGGCAAGTCCGACTGGCAGGGTCGCCGGGACCGCTAGTCCGACCGACCTGATCCGAATCTGATCCTGATACCGACACGCGTGGTTCGCCTGCGCGCGATGGTTTTTTCTCTGTAATTCCGCCCTGCTCCCCGGCTATTCTCCGTCCGTCCAATCATCACAAGGAGGACTCGACCATGCCCGAACAAGACATCGCGAATTCAGCCGCCTGTGCTGTTGGATCAGGAATCCTGCTGATCTACTTTGCAATCATCATCCTGATGATCGTTGCGCTTTGGAAGGTCTTCTCCAAGGCGGGTGAACCGGGTTGGGCCGCCATTGTTCCGATCTACAACGTGATCGTCCTGTTGAAGGTCGCGGGCAAGCCATGGTGGTGGCTGCTGCTGATGCTCATCCCGCTCGTGAACATCGTGATGTTCATCCTGACCTACATCGCGCTGGCCAACAGCTTCGGCAAGGGCGGAGGGTTTGCGGCAGGCCTGATCCTGCTGCCGATCATCTTCCTGCCGATCCTTGCGTTCGACAGTTCCCAGTACCAGGGCGCGGCGGCGGCCTAGCGGAGGCATGATGCATGCGGAGCGTCCCGGAGCGTAATGAGCGTTCGAGCGTGGCACGCCCCCCCCCCACGCTTCACGCTTTGACGCTCCAACGAACTACGCCTCCAGCGCGGGTTCGTAATCGAGCAGCGCCCGGACGATACGCGCCGGAGACGTGACCCCACAACCGCGATCGCGGTTGTGGGCGCCGATCTCAAAGGCAACCCGCCACTGGTGCGCGAGCGTCCGGTACGCGGCGAACAGGCTGCTCCCCGGGTTGTAGATGTGCGTCGCCTCCGCGGTGACGCCGTTCAACTCGATGATCTGGAAATTCCGGCCACGCCGGAAATCGTCGATCGACGGCGTACGCACGTCGTAACGGCCGAAATAGAAACCGGGAAAGGAATGGCTGATCCCGTCGATCACGGCTTCAAGCTCGGGCGTGAGAATCCAGGCGCCGTCATAGAAAACGGTGCCGCGGCAGTGGTTCCCGATCTCCACCAACTGCACGCGCTCACCATCCCGCGGAACCCATGCCAGGCGGTCACGCATCCGGTGCAGGTAAAAGTGCGCCATGCAGACGGCCCGGTCGTCTGCCAGGATGAGATGTTCCAACGTCAACTTCCCGTCGCCCGTCACCACGGGGAATCGTTTCTCCGTGACGGAGAAGATCCTGCCCCGCTCCTCGTCCGGATGCCGATAGTAGAAAAGGCCGAATTCAAAACCGGGCACAAATTCCTGGATGACCGTATCCGGACGCGGTCGCATGAAATAGTCCACGACCTGCTGCTCCGATCGCAGGATGGCCACCCCCACCCCGCGCTGTCCGACATCGGGCTTGGCCACGATCGGGTAACCGAGACCGACGTCGCGCAGGAAGGCCTGCACACACTCGAGCTTGCGCCCGGCCGCCTGCACGGACGGGACCAGCGCGGAATGCGCGACATAGACGCCCGACTGCGCGAGACCCTTCAAGATGCCGTACTTCGACTCGCCGGGAAAACCGCCGTCCGGAATCGCGGGATTCACCGCGGTGAAGACCGTCAACCCGCGGTGCTTCGCGCCGAGCCACAGCACGTACATCACGATCGGCGGGTAGAAGACCCACCGCGGCCAGAATTCCCACCGCGTCTTGCGCCGCCACGCCGACAGGAGCAGGCGCCGACCCCGGAAACTGAACAGCGGGATGACGAGTTCAAACAGGATCCACAGGATCGCCACCGCGGCAACCACCGTGATCACGGTGTAGTAGCGGTACGTCGCGAGGTAATCCAGCAGCGGGCCACCTATCGTCATCGCCACCCACACGAGCAGCGGCGCCCAGATCACACCCGCGATGAAAAAGAAAAACAGGAATTTCCACACGTTCCCGTGCAACATCCCCGCCGTGAAATAGGTCGGCAGGCGGCTGCCCGGGACGAAGCGGCTCAGAAGCACCGCGGCGGGCCCCTTCTCCGAAAACCAGCGCGTGCTGTCCTCGATGTCCTCCTCGGTAAAGAACCAGCGGAACGGACGGCGCCGGAGCGCCGGACGCCCGATGTATTTGCCCGCGGCGAAAAGCAGGATATCGCCCATGAAAATGCCCGCGAAAGCGGCTAGCGCCGCGGGCGCGTAGCCGAGCACGCCGTTGGCCGCCATCAGCCCCGCGCCGATGCAGGCAAGATCCTCGCTGATCAGGGTCGAGAACGAGATCACCGAAACCATGATCACAAGCGCGATGCCCGCGGCCTTCCGGATCGACGCGGGATCGAACGGCGCATGCGCTGCGGCGACGCGCTCCGGATCCGCCGCCTGGCGCGTCACCGCCGTCCCCTGTTCCACGCGGTCGATGAACGGGATCACCAACGACGCCAGTTCGGGCGCGTTGCGGAACACGAGCAGGTGTCCGCCCGCCAGCATGTGCAGCTCGCTCTGAGGCACGATGCGGTGGTGCTCGTCCGCCGTGCCGGGAACGACGAAGATGTCGTCGCGTCCGTGGATGATCTGCACGGGCGCCTCCACCTGGCGCAGGTACTCCCGCAGCGGGCGCTGGTCCGAATCGTAGAAGTTCCGCGCGTACGGCAGGTTCAGCATCATCGTGTCGAGGTAGCCCATGTGCGGGATGAACGTCGCGGCGATCCACAGGGCGCCAAGTTGCAGGCCGTGAAGCGCGTGGTTCAGCTCGTAATTCCCGAGCAGCTCGAGCTCCTGCGCCCCGATTGACGACATGAGCACGATCGACGCGACGCGGTCCGACGCCTCGTGATTGAGATGAAGGGCCACGCCTCCGCCCATGCTGTAGGCCACGACATGGACGCGCCGGATGTCCAGCGCATCCAGCAACTGGCGCGCGTAGCGGGCGTGCGCCTTGATCGAATAGTCCGGGATCCGCCGCGTGGATCGCCCGAACCCGGGCAGGTCCGGCAGGATCACGCGGTAGCGCGTGGCAAGCTGTTCTGCCAGGGCGGTCAGGTCGAACGACTGGATGGGGCTGCCGTGCAGCAGGAGCACGACCGGCATATTCGACACCCCTTCCGTGCCCGCCATAGCTCCCGCCTCGGCGAAGCCTCCGGCGGAGCCAGGATCAGCGACGGTGGGCGGCTGCACGTCCTTGTAGGCGACTTCGACGGGGCGATCGAGGACGCCTGCTCCGTCGACGGCGCGGAGCGTCGCAACCTTCCATCCCGGCCCCTTCCGCGCGTGGCGTCCCTGCTGCAGGCGGATGCCGGTCGAGAGCCCGAGCAGGAGTACGTAAGCAACGAGTAGGTAGCGGTACCGCCACAACGCGAGCAGGGCACTGGAATTCAGCGTTCTCATGCCCGGGCCGGCTTGCGGGTCTTGCTCTCGTCCCGGTTGAAGAAAATCCCGTACCCGCCGGAGGTCCGCCACCACGCTACCGTGCACATGGAAGCATGCTTTGGTTGTACTCCGGCTGGGAACTGCGCGTGTACGCGTTGTTGGAGAGGTTCTGTTTCAGGAACCGGATATGGTCTTCCGCGAAAATAGCGCACGTGCCCATGATGCATCACGTCGTCGGGTCCAATTCCGAAGCTGGCGTAGAATAGTGCTTTTGGCCTCCCCTGCAAGAAGATCGTTGAATCGCGCCGGGTCGGGTGACCCGGCCTACAAGCACCGTGATGTAGGCCGCGTGACCCCACGCGGCGTCCGGTGCCGGGCCGTAGACTTTCTGCTTTTGACTTCTGTCGTGGAACTCTAGACTTCCCCCCATGTTGAAACTCAAAACCGACCGGCCTTTGGCCATCTACGACATCGAGGCGACGGGCACGAATCCGCGCGTGGACCGGATCATCGATCTGGCCATCGTCAAGATCCTGCCGAAAGGCGCCCGCGAAACGCACACGTTCCGATTCAACCCGGAGCGCCCGATCCCCGCCGAGGCCACGGCGATCCACGGCATTTCGGACGCGGACGTCGCGCATGCCCCGATCTTCAAGCAGAAGGCAGACGACATCGCGCGCATTCTCAACGGGTGCGACCTCGGCGGCTACAACCTCATCCACTACGACATCCCGATGCTCACCGAGGAGTTCATCCGCGCAGGCGTCGAGTTTACCATCGAGGGGCGCCGGATCATCGACGCCCAACGCGTCTACCACAAGCGCGAGCCGCGCGACCTTTCCGCCGCGCTGTCGTTCTACTGCCGTGAGATGCACCTCGGCGCGCACGGCGCGCTCGACGACGTGAACGCGACGATCCGCGTCATGGAGGGCCAGTTCGAGCGGTACCGCGACCTGCCGACCGACATCAACGAGCTCCACGACTACTGCAACCCGCGCGACCCGAGTTGGGTCGACAGCACGGGCAAACTGAAGTGGGTCAACAACGAGGTCCTGATCAATTTTGGCCGGAACCAGGGCCGGAAACTCCGCGACCTCGCCCGCATGGAGCCCAGCTTCCTGAAATGGATGCTCGGGAAGAACTTCCCCCAGGACACGATGGATATCGTGAAGAAGGCGCTGGAGGGGAAGTTCCCGGAGCCCCCGCCGACGACGGCGGCGTGAGAGCGTGGGGAGCGTGGAAGCGTTGGAGCGTGTGAGCGTCGGAGCGTTTCTTGGCCACGCTCCTCCCGCTCTCACTCTCCCCACGCTCTAACGCTCCCCACGCTCCACGGACCCCCCCCCCGTTGCGGCATGACTGAGTGAAGGTAAACCACAATCCACGTTTGGCCACCCCAACTCAATCTGTGCGCTCCTCCGGCCGGAGATTAAGCGTGTCCGGCTGCTCGATGTCGTGACCGTATTCATACGGCACCGTTGCGCAGCCACCCGCCAGTACGAGCAGGCAGAGAATTCCAACCCTTGGAAACAATTTCAGCGAAGTTTCCAACCCTTGTAACTGTCGGACCACTGAACACGCCGAAAACAAGATCCCCCGATCCTGGCCTTTCAGTGTCCTTCAGTGTGCCTGCCCGCCTCAGAAGGGTTCAGTGGTTACAGCTTGTACACCTCGAACAACCGCTTCTCCGTCGTGCCCTCTTTCATCTGGGCGACGACCTCGACGTAAGGAACCAGCGTGGAATTCTTCAGCTTGTGCTTCAGCCCGGCTTATTCTCGTGAACGATTCATCGTTCATGAATAAGCCGCTTTGCCGGCGGCCTTGGGGCAAGGCTGTCGGCAAAGACGTGATGCGACGCGGCGTCAACCGCGTCGCAAACGTGGCAGCCCCGTATCGCCCCGTCAAGACGGGGCGATCACGGCCCGAAGGGCGGATTATTCGCGTCGGGACGCGAATAATCCGGGTCAGGAGGTTGTCGAGTTGGAAGATGCCGGCGGAATTGGCAAGCGTGACGGCGATGCGGACGGGGCGCTCCTCGCCCTTCTCGATCTTCACGTCGCTGACCGCGAGCGCGGAGACGGAGTGGATGTTGACCTGGCCGGCCTGGAACGGGATGCGTGAACGGCCGTGGGTCATGTCGGTCGTGTCGGCGACCTTCAACACACCCGCCTCGATCGTGAGGCACTTCTGGTCCGCGTCGTGCGCGATGATCGCGTGCAGGGTCTCCGAGACCATGATCGTAAGCTGCGGCTCGTCGTAGATTCCGGCAAGCAGCTCGCGCGCCTTGCGGAAGGCGATCCACAGGCTGTACTTCTCATGGTCGTCGCGGTGGACGCTGATGCCCGTGTCGTGCAGGCACGCCCCGAGCACGACGACGAGTTCCGCGTCCTCGGCGGTCAGCTTGTAGTTCGTGACGATGCTCGGCTCGACCCCGCCCTCCACCAGCAGGCGCAGGATCTTGAGCGCGGCGTTGGCGACGATGCGGATGTGGATCTTGCCGTGGTCGCTGATGCCGCTGCGGTCGACCGCATTGATGTTCGCACATTTCCAGAGCTGCAGGAGTTCCTGATCCGCGTTGACACGATCGAGGAGCTGCTTCAGCCGGGCGTTCTTGCGGATAGGGACTTCGAAAGCCATGCCGATCTCATACCCGATGGCAGGATGTGTAACAAGCGCGGCCGCGATCAGGCGCGGGGTCAGGTTGATCGCATGTGGTGTAGCCGCGCCTCTGCGAGGCGCGCCAGGACACGGCTCGCAGAGCCGTGGCTACACGACTGCTGCAAGGCAACACGACACCTGTGATCATGCGGAATCCGGCGCGTAGTGCCCCGCCTCCTCACATGGAGAAAGCGATGAGCCGGGTGATGAACAGCAGGCACAGGGCGAGCCAGAAGAACAGGAAGGCGAGTTGAGCGATCAACCGCGTACGCTCGGCGCGGACCAGGCCCTCGCCGAGACTTAGCAGGATGGCGCCCAGGGCCCAAAGCACACCCGGCGTGTTCCCGTCGGCAAAGACCTGTACCAGCGTGGTGAGGCGGAATGGATCGTTCAGGGCAGCCGGCACGAGCACGCGCAGCAGCGGGGAGAAGTAGGTGGCGGCGACGCTTGCGGCCATCGTGATCAGGATCGTTGCAGCCAGCGTCCAGGGCGTGATCGTTTTCATCTGAGAGGTCCCTTGTCGTCTACTCCATAACCAACGCGCGCGCGGGACGCAACCGCAATGCGGAGCTGTGCAAGGCGAGTTTGCCTGGCAGTGGCCGGTCTTGAATTTCGTCATGAACGGGTAGGGCGTGCGGTCCCCGCGCGCCGCCCCTCGACGATGCTCGGAACAGGAGGCGAACCGGCCTGCCCGCCATGCTACACACAGCGCTGCAGGCCGGGACGGTCCGCGCTGCCAAATTGGAAACGAAATTCAAGCCCGGCCACTACCGCTTGCCCTTGCAACGGCCCTGCCCGTCCCGCATGCTTGGCGGCCATCATGATTCGGGCGGGCCGCTCCAGATTGCTTACACTTTTCGCCGTGTCGATGTCCCTCGCCGTGACCGCCTGCGCGGCTGCAAAATACACGGTGAAGTCGGGCGACAGCCTCGCTTCCATCGCGAAGAAACACGGCACCACCGCGGACGCGATCGCGAAGGCTAACAAACTCGCGGACCCCGACATCCTCGCGATCGGCCAGGAACTGCTCATCCCGGCCTCCGCGGTGAAGAAACTGAAATACCCGCTGCCGGCCGATTTGAAGAAGCGGCTCGACAACACCAAAGTCGTCCCCGGCAAATGGCGCTACATCGTGATCCACCACAGCGCGACACAGAACGGCAGCGTGAAGTCGATGGATGCCTACCACCGCTGGAAACGCCACATGGAAAACGGCCTGGCCTACCACTTTGTCATCGGCAACGGCCAGGGCATGAAGGACGGCGAGATCGCCATCGGCGACCGGTGGAAGCGCCAGATCAAGGGCGGCCACCTGGCGAGCACCGCGCTGAACGAGAAAAGCATCGGCATCTGCCTGGTCGGCAATTTCAACCGCCGGAAACCCACACCGAAACAGATGACCAGCCTGTACGCGCTGATCAGCTACCTCAACACGCGATGCCGCCCCGGCAAGAACGCGGTCAAGACCCACCGACAGATCAACACGAAGCCGACGGAATGCCCGGGGAAGAACTTCCCGACGAAGACGCTATTGCAGAATGTTTAGGTAGGGCGGTTCGTCCCGGACCGCCGCTCGTCCATTAACCCCGGCGCGGCAGGGACGCCGCGCCCTACCTGTTCGTCCCCACCAAAGAGCTCATAAACAACGTATGAGGGATGTGGCCCGTTGGAGTGTTAGAGCGTGTGGGGGTGAACGCTCTCACGCTCCCCCACGCTCCCACGTTCCTACGACCCCCGCCGCTTCGCGGCCGCCCACATCGCCTGCTTCGCGATGCCCATGAGGATGTTGACGTCGGCCTCGGAGAGTCTGCCGCGCGAGAAGATGCGGCGGATGCCCATCATCAGATGTTCCTCCATGTTGTCATCCTTGAAGAACTGGATGTCGCGCAGCATGTCGCGCCACAGGTCGAACATGCGCTCGCGCATCACGGACGGCGCTTCCGGGTGTCGCTCCTGCGGCAGGGCATACTTCGCATCCGCGAGGAACAACTCGTAGCAGAGGATCATCACGGCCTGGGCGAGGTTGACCGAGGTATAGAGGTTCGAGGTCGGGATGCGCACCACCTGCGTGCAGATGGCCAGTTCCTCGTTGGTCAGCCCGGAATCCTCCGCGCCGAAGACCACGGCGATCTTCCCGGACGCGGCGGCCTCGACGAGCAGCGGCGCCCACTCGCGCGGCTCCTTCGCGTGGCTGCGGTACAGCCCGGACCGCGCGGTCGTGCCCGCGACAAGCCCGCAATCGGCCACCGCCGCGGCCACGGAATCAAACTTCTTGCGCGCATCCAGCACGTCGGCCGCGTGCATCGCGTAGGTCTGCGCGTCGTTGAAATTCATCGACGCGCTGGGGCTGACCAGGGCCAGGTCCGTCACGCCCATGTTTTTCATGGCGCGGCAGACCGCGCCCACATTGCCCCCGTAGATCGGGCGCACGAGCACGACGCGGACATTGGCGAGACGGTTCACGAAGTGCGGAGTGTAGCAGGGCAGGTTTCAGGTGTCAGGTTTCAGGTGTCAGCGCCGATTTCTTCCCTGACACCTGAAACCCGACACCTGAAACCTATTCTTGTCTTTTCCCGCCGAACCGTCTGAAATGCCGCGTTTACGGCGAGAAAACATGGTCTTCAGCTCGGTCATTTTCCTATTCCTGTTCCTGCCGCTGGTGCTGCTGGGCCACTTCCTGCTGCCGGCGCGCTTCAAGAACCTTTTCCTGCTCATCGCCAGCCTGGTGTTCTACGCGTGGGGCGAGACGACGTACACGCTGGTCATCCTCGCGTCGATCGTCGTGAACTACGTGACGGGCGTGCTGATCGACCGCTCATCCGACCCACGGCGGCGGAAGTGGGCCGTGACCGTCGGGATCGTGCTCAACCTCGGGATGCTGATCGCGTTCAAGTACGCTTATTTCCTCGTCGAGAACATCAACATCGTCCTGGCGGCGCTCCACCTGAACACCCTCCCCAACACACACGCGCACCTGCCGTTGGGCATCTCGTTTTTCACGTTCCAGGCCATCTCGTACATCGTGGATGTCTATCGCAGCGACGTGAAGGCCCAGGGCAACTTCATCAACTACGCCCTCTACAAGGCACTGTTCCCCCAATTGATCGCCGGCCCGATCGTGCGCTACATCGACGTCAGCAAGCAGATCACGAGCCGCACCGTGTCCCGCGCCGACTTCGCCACCGGCATCCGCATCTTCCTCGTCGGCCTCGGCAAGAAGGTGCTCATCGCAAATATCGTGTCCGCCCAGGTGGACCGGATCTTTGCCATCCCGCCCGGCGACCTTCCGATGAGCATCGCATGGATCGGCATCATCGGCTTCTTCTTCCAGCTCTACTTCGACTTCAGCGGCTACTCGGACATGGCAATCGGGATGGGCCGCATGCTCGGCTTCCACCTCCTGCAGAACTTCAACTACCCGTACATCTCTAAGACCCTGACGGAATTCTGGCAGCGCTGGCACATCTCGCTCTCAACCTGGTTCCGCGACTACCTGTTCACGCCGCTCGGCGGCTACAAGCGCAACCGCACACGCGCCTATTTCAACCTGATGACGGTGTTCCTGCTGTGCGGCATCTGGCACGGCGCGAGTTGGAACTTCGTGATCTTCGGCGCCTACCAGGGCTTTTTCCTGATCCTCGAGCGCATTTTTCGCGCGAAACACATGAAGTTCTTCAAGTCACCGCTCGGGAACGTGTACCTGCTCCTCGTGATCCTCTCGACCATGGTGTTCTTCCGCACCGACTCGCTGGTCCACGCCGGCGGTTTCTTCAAGGCCCTATCCGGCTTCGTGCTGCCCAACAGCGGCGTGTACCTGCCGGGCGCGTATCTGAACCGGGAGGTCATCGTCGCCGCCATCGCCGCCACGATCGGCTCGGCGCCGTTCATCCCGTGGCTCAACCGCAAGCTGCGCAACCGCGGGCCTGCGCTCGATCTCATTCGCCAGACCGGCGCCCTCGCGGGGCTTGCGGTCATGCTGCTCCTGTGCGCCATGAAACTGGCCGCGGGCACGCACAACCCATTCATCTATTTCCGGTTCTGATGCCATGAGCGAAAACGACCCTAGTGAAGCTGCTGGAGGGACGGCGGCCCGCCGTCCGAATCGGACACGCGGGAGCGTGTCCCTCCAGACGGCATTCGATGTCCTCCTGATCCTCCTCTTCGCCGCGTGCCTCACCGCACCGATGCTGGGCGTCTTCGTGGGCATGGATTTGCGCAGCGGCGCGGAGGACGAAAAGCGCGAGCTTGCGACATTCCCCACATGGGAATGGAAGAGCAAAACCGCGCGCGCGTTTCCCGGGAAATTCGATGCGTGGTTCCAGGACCGCTTCGGCCTGCGCCGGCTCCTCATCCGCGGACACAGCCTGCTCAGCTTCTACGTGCTGCATACCTCGCCCTCGCCCAAGGTGATCATCGGCAAGGACGGGTGGCTCTACTACGACGGCCTGCCCGCGAGCGACGGCGACCCGATCAACGAGTACCGCGGCAACCCGCCGCTCACCCCGTACCAACTCGAGCGCTGGCGCTGGATGTTCGAAGATGTGAGCGACGCGCTCCACGAACGGAATATCCGATTTCTGCTCACCCTCGTCCCCGCCAAGGAACAAATCTATCCCGAATACATGCCCGACTACCTGACCCCGGTCGGCGAATCGGCCAATGTCCAGATCTCGCGCTACCTGACCGAGCGCGGCCGGTTCGAATTCCTCGACCTGCGCCCGGCCCTCCTCGCGGCCAGGCAGGAGGAACGGCTCTACATGCGAACCGATACGCACTGGAACGCGTACGGCGCCTACGTGGGTTACCGCTCGATCCTGGGGCAACTCGCGGCCTGGTACCCGCGCCTGCAGCCATGGCCGCTCTCGGATTTCGAACTCATCAAGACGACCTACCTCGCCGGCGACCTCGGCCAGATGATGGATCTCCGCCGTGTCATGCACGAGGACGCCATCGGACTGATACCCCTCAAACCCCGCCACGCCAACGTGCAGCAGCAGGGCGACCGGGACCTCGCGGACATCATTTCGGAGACGGGCGACACCAACCTGCCCCGCGCGGTTATTTTCCGTGATTCGTTTGCGGTCGACCTCATCCCCTACCTTTCCGAACACTTCAACCGCGCGTTCTACAAATGGTCCCGCCTCGGCATCGAGATGAAGCCCATCGAGCAGGAGAAACCGGATATCGTGCTGCACATCCTGGCCGACCGCATCCTGGGCCGCGGGCTCCGCTACCCGACCAGCATGCAGATCCGCGCCTCGGAGCGGCGCTTCGCCGTCTCCACCAACATCCTCGCCATCGTGCACCGTGTCGGCCCGCTGCACGACGCATCGGTCGATCTCGGAGATAACGGCGACATCATCGTACACGCCCAAGGTTACCAGCCCACCGTCGAACTGCCCGTCATCCCGGACGCGAAACGGTACATGCCCATCGTGCGCATGGAGGTGTCCGCGCCCGCCCGGACCGTCGCCACCATCGCGTGGACGTCCAGAATCCCGTCGCCCACCAGGATGGAGATCAACGCCGACCTCGCGCGGGGATCTAACACGGTCTACTTCCCGCTGATGGATCCCGAAATGACCGGCCCGCTCCGCCTCAACATCGGGACGCAAAAAGGCGACTACACGGTCCACGCCATTGAAGTGCGTGGTTTCCCCCGGTAGAAGCTGGATTGCGCCCCACGCGGACTGCGGCAGGCCGACAGTGATGGTCGCGCTTTTCCCGACTTTCGAAGCTGATGTGAAACTTACCCCCCGTCGGCGGGAATGCGGTCATAACCCGGGGCAACCTCCCGGTTGCCCGGGTGCATGCGGCATTCGTCATGCGAAAGCCTCCACGACTGCGGGCAAGCGGCCGTCTTCGTCCCGCCTCGGAGGCGGGACTACGCCCCCTGGTCGCCTTCGGCACCGCCGGAGGCGGGTAAACTTGCCCCTCCAGAACAGGACCGAAGCTGGGATTGATGTTTCTCACCTGAACGATCCGGCTACCGCCGGGGCCGGACTAACCCGCATATTTCATCGCAAGAATGAGAGCGCTGTTACATACCCTTTGGCAACAGAGGATTGCGCCGCAAACATTTCGGCGCGGCGAAGCGCGAAGAACTAATTATTCACGGCGGCACGAATAGTTCCGAATGGCAGCCTGTGGCACGTCGATGCAATGTGCGACGCCTCTACTATGTAGTGTTTTCGTGCCGTTCTCATCATTCGAATCTTTACACGACTCATCTTGCAGGTTTATAAGATTTCGCGTTTCGTCTACCAGAAGGTTCTACGCAGGGTGCCGGCAAGGGGGAGTTCATGATCTCGTCACGGGTCCGCAGGGTGGGTTTTCTTGTCTTTTTTCTCTGCCTTCTTTCGACGCGCGT
>JAZDKY010000045.1:0-21987 GCA_043802525.1 bacterium | reverse complement strand
GTTGCCTAACGGTGCCCGGATCAATCTCGGCGCGTACGGCGGGACGGAGGAAGCGTCGAAGAGTCCGACGGGCCGCGTGATTATCGTTGTCAGCCCGAACGGCGGGGAGGTCTGGCGCGGCGTCCAAACGGTCCGCTGGCTGGCTGTCGGACAGGACTGGGCATACGCGGATACCGTCACGATTCTTTGCTCCTCGAACAGCGGAGGGATGTGGAGCACGGTCACAGGGGCAACGGGTATCCTCGCCCGGACAGGTGAGTTCGATGTGAACCTCTCAGGACTTGGCACCGGAACTCAGTACCGTATCGCCATAGTGTGCGATCACGCCCCCTCTGCAACAGACATGAGCGACGCCGATTTCTCCATTGTGATAGGCGGCTTGTATTACGTAAATGACACCAACACAACCGGTGATGTCTATTGCACCGCACCGGGTGACGACGGGAATGACGGTCGGACCCCGGCCACGCCAAAAGCCACCGTACAGGCGATTCTTGACTTCTACGACTTGGGGACCAACGACAACATTTTCGTTGACGCCGGATTGTACCAACTCACAAACAACATCACAGTCGGAGCGGCCGACGGCGGTGCCCTCGCCGGCAAGGTCCGGATCATCGGTGTGAAGGGAAAGACGGTTTTCGACCGCGCGGCCCCTAGTACGAGCGGTTCAGCTTGCGTGCAAGTGAATGCAACCTCCGTTGCTGTTGAGAACATTGTCTGCCGCAATGCCTATTACGGCATCTACCTCAATGGCGGTTCGGACTGCGCCGTGCGGAATAACTCCGTTTCGGGGTGCGGATACTCAGGAGTTCAAGTCTACCGAGCAGACAACACCGCAGTAGAGAACAACCTCATTCTGCACAACGGGTCAGAAGCGGCTGTCCGTATCAAGGCCACCTACCTTGGCGAAGGGTGTTACGATTCATTGTCGTGCGAAGTCAGAAACAACACAATCCTGGCAAGCGGCTCGGACGGTATCCGCCTCTATGCGAACGGCGGGCCTATCATCAAGAACAACATCGTTCAAGCGAATGGGTCGGGCAAGTTCTGTATCAATGCCTACGATGTGCGGGCCGTCACCGAATGCGACTACAATGACCTTCTGGCGGGCAGTGGCGCCAAGATGGGAAAGATTTACGAACTTGAAGGCGGGGACATGATCGAATGGCGCGCAATCGCCGGGTGGGACGGGCACAGTCTGTGTGCGGATCCTCTGTTTGCGGATGCGGCGGGTGGAGACTACCACCTCAAGAGCGCAGCGGGGCGATATGATCCCTCGACGGGCAAACCGCCGAGTGATCCAACAGCATGGACGAACGACACCGAGACGAGCCTCGTTATTGACGCCGGCAACCCTGACGACCCCGAAGGTCTTGAGACCACTCCAAATGGAGCACGCCTCAATATCGGAGCGGACGGCGGGACACTGGAAGCGTCGAGAAGTCCTGCCGCCGCGCGGATCGTGAACCTGCTCGCGCCAAATGGCGGCCAAGTGTGGAATGCAATTCAGCCGCTTGAACTCCGGGTCACCGGGACGGGATGGGCCTCGAATGACACACTGCGCATCGAGTATTGCACCGAGAGCAGCGGGGACTGGCAGTTGCTGGCGGGTGGCGCAAGTATGCCTTCCACAAGTTCAAGATTCTGGTGGGATACAAGGACGGTTCCCAATGCGTACGGTTACCGGTTCCGGGCAACATGCGTGCAGGACGCGTCCGTTGTGGACATCTCTGACGGTTACATCGCCGTTGCCAATCCTGGCGCTGGCAACTGGAGCCTCCATGTCGCCTCAACCGGTAACGACGACTTCTTGCACGGCATACCCAGTCAGCCCTTCCACACGGTGGGCTACGCACTCAACATTGCGGAGGGTTCTTCCGGTGCGACCGTGGACGTGCGCGTAGCCGCAGGCACGTATCAGGAACGGGTGACTTTGAAACCGTATGTCAACCTGCTGGGAGCATACGCAGCCAGCGATTGGACACGCGACATTGCGGCAAACGAGACCGTGCTCGATGGTGGCGCATCAGGAGCGGTCATCACGGCAGCAAGCAATACGACCATCGAAGGATTCAGCATCGTGAATGGAAGGGCGGGGCAAGGTGGCGGGATTGTCTGCAACGGGGTTTCACCTTCCATCCGGTACAACCGTATCTGCCGAAATGTCGCCACGGCTTACGGGGGCGGGATTTACGTCTATGATGCAATGCCGACTATCGCCAACAACATGATTGTGTCCAACGACGCCTCCTATGGGGACGGCATCTATATCAACTCCGGTTCGCCCAGCGTCATCAACAACACGCTGTTCAACAACACCGGTTCCGGCATCTACAAGGTGAACTCCGGGACACCGTCAGTGGTCAACTGTATCCTGTGGGGCAACGGGGATGACCTTTACGGAGTCACGGCAACGTATTCCGACATCGAAGACAGTGACACAGGCACCGGCAACATCCATACCAATCCCATGCTGACAACGAACTACCACTTGCGGGTTAGTTCGCCCTGCATTGATGCCGGCGACGACAGCGTTGTTCTCGCGGGGTGGACGGACATTGACGGCCAACCGCGTGTGCGTTTTGCCCACGTTGATATCGGCGCTCATGAGTCCACCTTGCCGAGGGATTCAGACGAGGACGGTCTGCCTGATTGGTGGATGACAAACTGCTTCGGCCATGCCACCGGGTTGACGAACGACCGTTCGCGGGCGCAGGATGACGCGGACGGCGACGGCATGATCAACTCGGCAGAGTATACGGCGGACACGCACCCGACCAACAGGGAATCTGTCCTATCCCTGATCGGCATTACCCCGGAAACGGGCGGTCTCAGAATCGACTGGAAGGGCGGCATTCAGGCTACGCAATATGTGGAATACCGCCCGACTCTGACCGGAACAACTGAAACACGGATCGTCATTTACACCAACCTACCCCCGACACCGATAACCAACTTCGTCATAGATGCCGGGGCCACAAACGCAACGCTGTTCTACAGGATCAAAGCCGGACGGTAATCTCGCCCTGTCGCCGGTGCGCCCCTCCACGCCTGATCCGGAGGCTACGGCGTTTCCGGGGCGGCACCCGTTCACCACGCGCGGAACAGTCTCGCCATCGGAAGGTCGCCCGCTATAGTACGGCGTCAGATTCAACGGAAGGGAGCGCGCCATGACGAGGAAAATCAAACGCTACGGATGGATTCCCGATTTGCCCGATCAACGCGACTTCTTGTATGCGGCGCCAATGGCTGCGCTGCGAGCGTTGCCCCCGAAGAAAGACCTTTCCGCCGAGTGCCCGCCGGTCTACGACCAGGGCGAACTGGGCAGTTGCACGGCCAACGCCATCGGCGGGGCGCATCACTTTGAACAGTTGAAGCAGCTTGCCCCGCAGCGTACTCGTTCTGCTGCGGGGAACGCAAAAAAGGCATTCACGCCGTCCCGCCTGTTCATCTACTACAACGAACGGGCCATCGAAGGCACGGTCAACGAGGATTCCGGGGCCATGATCCGCGACGGCATCAAGTCAGTGGTCAAGCAAGGCGTCTGTAAGGAAACCGACCCAGGCTTCGCCAAAGGCTCCGCCGCGGCAAGCTGGCCGTATGTCATCAGCCAATTTACGAAGAAACCTCCGACGGCGTGCTACGCGGAGGCGATGAATCACCAGGTCGTTTCTTACCAGCGAGTGACGCAGACTCTGAACCAGATGAAAGGTTGTCTGGCGTCCGGCTATCCGTTCGTTTTCGGGTTCTCGGTGTACGAGAGTTTTGAAACGAGCACGGTCGCCAAGACCGGCAAGGTACCGATGCCAAAGAGCGGGGAAACCATGCTCGGCGGGCACGCGGTCGTGGCGGTCGGGTACAACGACGCGGATCAACGGTTCATCGTGCGGAACTCCTGGGGCAGCAAGTGGGGCAAGAAGGGTTATTGCTCCATGCCTTACGCCTACCTGACCGATCCCGACTTGGCGGCTGACTTTTGGACCATAGGAATAGTTGAGATGCCGGCCGACTTCCGATAGTCCGCCGTAGCGTCTGCGCGAAGGCGGATACGGTCACTTTTCCCTGCACCCAACGAAAACTTGACTGCAAGTTCCAGCCTCGTTTGTGATTGAGCGTGCGGCCGGAAAGGGCCATCGTTTCCTGACAGATGCACGTAATGGCAATGACAACCATCGAGAGGCAATGCGCGAGTGTTGATACTCCCTCGCAGGACTATCGGCGCCTACTCTCCATCCCGGATACACTCCGCGCCCGTTTCTTCGCCTCTGCGAATCCTCGACAGCAGAAGGAATTGGGCCAATTCCTCACCCCCCCGCACGTTGCCGAACTCATGGCCACAATGTTCCATCTTCATTCCCAGCGAATTCGTTTGCTCGACGCTGGGGCAGGTATGGGCATCCTTTCGGCTGCGTTCGTTCGTCAACAGTTGCTTCGCAAGACACCTCCACGAGTCATCGAGATCACCGCCTATGAATTGGATAAGGCCCTCATTCGCGGGATCGAGGAGACCTATGAGGCGTGTCGCGCCGCGTGCGAGAAAAGGGGCATCGCGTTTTCGGCGAGCATCCGTAATGCCGACTTTATAGCCGAAGGCGCGGAAATGCTGAGAAACGATTTCTTCTCAAGAACACCCCAGACCTTTGACGCCGCGATCGTGAATCCGCCATACGGGAAGCTCTCCACAGCATCGGCGGGCTATCGGCTGTTGCAGGCTGTGAATGCTGAAACAACGAACCTGTACACGGCGTTCCTGAATCTGATCATCAGCCTGCTAAGACCGCACGGAGAACTTGTTGCCATCACACCCCGCAGTTTCTGCAATGGCCCATACTTCAAGCCGTTTCGCCGAAGACTGTTGACGGAGATGTCATTTCGAAGACTCCATGTCTTTGAATCGCGCACGGCGGCCTTCAAGCATGACAACGTGTTGCAGGAAAACATCATTCTCCACGCTGTCAAGGATGCACACCAGCCCCGATCAATCCAGGTTTCGCAAAGTGGCGGCGGCGAAGGAGACTCCGTCTTCACCCGCGCGTTTGCCGCCACCGAAATCGTTTCGCCCCGCGATCCCGAGGCTTTCATCCACATCGCGACTTCCGCGCAACATATTGCCGCCCGGGTCCAAGTGGCGCAGTTGGGCGCGAGCCTTTCGGCGCTCGGCCTCACGGTCTCGACAGGTCGGGTCGTAGATTTCCGCGCGCGGGAACACATCCGGCAACAGCCGGAATCCGGCACGAGCCCTCTGATCTACCCTTGCCACTTCGACGGTCGTTTCGTTGCCTGGCCGAAGGAGCCCTCCCGCAAGCCCAACGCGATTCTGGACAGCGACCAAACGGCAAGCCTGCTCGTACCAGCCGGCGTGTACGTTCTGACCAAGCGTTTCACATCCAAAGAGGAGCGCCGGCGGGTGGTCGCCTGCATCTACGACCCAAGCCGCGTCAAAGCGCAGCATGTCGGATTCGAAAACCACTTGAACTACATTCACACCAACGGGAAAGGCTTAGACATGGCCTTGGCAAAGGGACTGTGGGCCTATCTCAATTCGTCAGCCTTGGATCTGTATTTCCGGCAGTTCAACGGCCATACCCAGGTGAATGCAACGGATCTTCGCAACGTGCGGTTCCCCATGGTCGGGCAATTGCGCAAGATGGGAAGCCGTGTCGGAGAAGACACCATTGAGCAGCATGACATTGACCAAATCGTGACAGAAGAGTTGTTGTCTATGACCCGAAACGCCGATGGCTGGTGATCGGCGAGGCCGTGACAAGCGCGGGAGTGGTGGACGGAAAACGTCGCCGGGAACTCAAGGACCTCTTCTCCGGATTTCGCAGCGGGCTTGTCTTCGTCACTGTCTTTGAAACGCGCGATGTAATGGGGCGGTTCCTGAGTCAGATTTCATGGGAGACCGAAGTCTGGATCGCGGAGGACCCCGACCATGTCGTACATTTCGACGGCGAACGGTTCCTCGGTCCATATCCTGACACAATTCAGTCAAGCGACAGCAAAGAAGGTGCATCATGACTTATTACCAGCCAGTCAAACGCACGGTGTTTGTGTCGTTTCACCAAGAAGATCGGACAGAGGAGGCTCTTGCGAAACTCCAGGAAGCAACGGTCGCGGCGGAGCGCGACCCACCAAAGATGAATGAAAAGGCCCGTTTTTAAAACTGGAGGGACGCGCTCCGTCGCGTCCGCAGGAGTTTTGCAAGACGCTCAGAGGTGAACTCATTTGTTGATCTGTGGGCCACACGGCAAAGCGTCTTCATCCCTAAAGCTCTTGGCGTGTCAGACAACGACGGCCTACCGCTGGTAACACTTTCGTGCGGCGTCAAAGTATGAACTTCAGCGATTTGACTTGGGAAGACTTGAAGGACTGGGCCGGTGACCGGGTGGTAAGCCGGGGCAAGTCCTACACGCGGCGAGTCGAAGATTTGCGCGTCACCGTCGAAGGCGCGCTCCTTGCCTGGGTGCAGGGCCATGACCGCTACGCCACACTCGTGCGCCGGGACACCAAAGGGCAACTGGCCTCGACCTGTTCCTGTCCGTACGGGGAAGCCTGCAAGCATGCGGTGGCCGTGATTCTGGTTTATCTCGACGAGGGGAAGAACAACCGGACGCCGCCCCCGGCGATTCCGGATGACGAACGTCTGGCCGAACTCACCGGGCTGGACGACGACCTGGATGACGATGCCGTTTCCGATGTCGCCCCGCCGGCAAGCAGGGAAGACGAACCGGTCCGTAAACATCTGGAAGGGCTGTCGAAAACCGAACTCGTGGATCTTCTGCTCGAAGGGCGGAATATCGTCCCGGAGTTGCGCCAACGGCTCTCGGACAAGGCGGAATTAGAGGAAGGCAATGTCGCCAAACTGATCGCCTCGACCCGCCGGGAGATCGAAAACGCGTCGCGGGAGCCGGGCTGGACAAACCATTGGAAGGGCGAGCGCCATATCCCGGACTATTCCCGCGTGAAACAGCGCCTGGAAACCCTGTTGGCCGCCGGTCAGGCGGATGCCGTGGTCGAGATCGGCGCCTATCTGATGGATCGAGGCATTCAGCAGATTGGCCAATCGCATGACGAGGGCGAAACCGGCATGGAGATCGCCGAGGCCATGGCTGTGGTGTTTCAGGCCGTCGGGCGATCGAGTCTCTCCATTTCCCAACGCCTGCTGTGGGAAATCGATCTGCGACTGAAAGACGAATACAGCATTCTCGACAGGTTGACCGGGCCTTTGGCTGCCGGCAAGAGCGGCCACCGTTCGGACTGGAGCGTGGTGGCGGATGCGTTGGCCGCCCGGCTGGCGAAAATGCCCGAACAGCCGGCGGGCACAAAGATTGACTTTTCTTCGAAACACAAGCGGGAACAAGTCATGCGCTGGCTGTTGCGCGCGATGGAGCAAGCGGGTCGCCATGACGAGGTGATTCCGATTCTGGAGTGCGAAGCGGCGCAGACACAATGCTACGTGGAATTGGTGAAAAAGCTGGCGGAATCCGGTCGTACGGACAAGGCCCGGGAGTGGGCAAAAACGGGATTCGGCGAAACATCGGAACATGCGCCGGGCATCGCGTGGCAATTGGAAGAGCAACTTCGGGAACTGGCCGCGCGCGAGAAGAATGCCCCGCTGGTGGCCGCTTACCGCGTTATGGAGTTTTTCGACAAACCCAGCGTCGAACATTATGCCCAGCTCGAAGAAGCCGCCGCAAAGGCCGGCGTATGGGAGGCGATCCGCGGCCCGATTCTGTTGTATTTGGAAACCGGCCGACGACCGGATGTGGCGGCGGCCGACGCCGAACGACCAAAGACCAAACCGCTGCGCAAAAACTCATCGAGGACATCCGCGGTTCCCGCATGGCCGTTGCCGTCGCCGGAGTTACCCGCCCGGGACAAGGATGCGCGGTGGACTCGCTTCCCCGACACGTCCACCCTGGTTGACATCGCCATCAAGGAAGGCCGCCATGATGACGCGCTTCGGTGGTATCGCGCGGGGAAAAAGCCGGGCGGTTTCGGGATCGATTACCAGGGCGATACGGTCGCCCAAGCCGTTCAAGTGTCCCACCCCGACGAAGCACTCGCCATTTGGAAAGAAACGGTCGCCCGCGAAATTGCCCATGCCAAACCGGCCGCCTATGAAGTAGCGGGCGGGTATTTGAAGAAAATGCGGGGCGTATACGAGTGCGCGAAACGAACAGCCGAATGGAGCGGGTATCTGGGCGAACTGCGCCAACAAAACAGCCGTCGCCCGCGTATGATCGAGGTGCTGAACTCGCTGGAAGGACGCCGGACACCGATTGTGTAAGGCTGAATTCTTGTGGAAGATTTGATCCGGAATGCGCCAATCCGGCGCACAAGTGCCGCGAAACAATGGCCGCGCCATCCGAAGCTCCCGAAGGGAGCGAAGGATGGTCGGGGCGACTGGATTTGAACCAGCGACCTCTTGGTCCCGAACCAAGCGCTCTAGCCAGACTGAGCCACGCCCCGAAAATCAAAAACGAATCAAGAATGGCAGTCTAGGGCGCTGCGATCGGGAACACAAGACTCATTTGCCCTGGGGCGCATGTCACTCGTAGGGGTTTGTCCGGTTGACTATCCATCGAGGGAACCACGAAATACCCAGCACGGATTTTTGCGACCGCGGATTACCCGGATAGGAATAAGCCTGTCCTGCTAACGTTCGGGATATTCTCAAGCCGCGAAGATTTCCCGGCCAACCGCAAGAGGCGCAAAACGCGCAAGAAGCCGGGCAAGCCCTCCAAGCGGGCAGGAATACTGAATTTACTGAAGGTTCGGAATCTTTTTTCAGTGTTTTCAGTGTACCTGCCCGCCTATGGAGGGTTCGGTGGTTTCAATCAGAATAAGAACTGACTACGTGAATTTCGTGGTTTCCGCCCTTGCGGATTTGTGGAAATCTGTGGGCTCGGCGTTCTTTGCGCGATTCCTTCCTGCGCCCATTTTCCGATCATTGGAAAAACTGTGCCTCGATGGTCCAATGATCGGAAAAATCCTGCCCGCAGCGCAGACCGGTCATAGCTCACAGTGCGGACGGCAACGGAGTGCCGTCCCTACCTGCCTGGTCAAAGGTAGGGCCCGTAGTCCCGCCTCCGAGGCGGGACGGAGGCGGCCGTTGCGGGCCGGTCAGGTGGCCGGGATGCGTTCGGCGGCTCACTCGTAGCACTGGAAAGTGCTGAAGGTCTGGGTCTTGGAGAAGGTGTACCGGTCGATCAGCACGTAGGATGACCCGTTCCATTCGGCGAGGACGAAGATCACGTACTACGCCACGTTCTTCCGCTTTCGACGGTGCCACCACACGTATGCCACCACGACGACGACGCAAAACACGAGCATCGCACCCGTGGCCTGCTGTACGTACGGCTTCCAGAGTTCCTCGCTCTTCCCGGCGATGTAGCCGATCGCCGTGAGGATCGTCACCCAGATGCCCGCGCCAAGGCCGGTCCAGAACAGGAAGTGGGCGATGTTCATGCGCGCAATGCCCGCGGGCAGCGAGATGTACTGCCGGACCACGGGAATCAGGCGTCCGGTGAACGTCCCGATTTCGCCGTGATCCTTGAAGAACCGTTCCCCTTTTTCAAAGTTCTTCTCCGAGATGAAGAAGTACTTGCCCCACTTCAGCAGCAGCGGCCGGCCGAGCGCGAGCGCGAGGTAGTAGTTGAACAGGGCTCCGAACCAGCTGCCGACGATGCCCATCAGGATGGTGATCCAGAAATTCATCTGGCCCTGGTGCGCCAGGTAGCCGGCGGGAATCATCACCACTTCGCTGGGAAACGGGAAACAGGAGCTCTCGAGGAACATCATGACGACAATCCCGGGATAGCCCCACTGACCCACGACCGTCACAACGAAATTGACCAACTGGTGCAAAACATCCATGCCCTACTCCTTCAACAGTTCCCGCAGCTTGCTGCTCTTCCGGCGCCGCTCGCGCCGGTAGCGCAGCAGCATGCCGAAAAAACGGACGGTGTCCGTCACCGGGTTGATATTGCTCTTCTCGTCGCCGTAAATCGTCACAATGCGCACGGAGTCCATTCGTATGCCGCGCTCCGCCATGCGCAGCAACGTCTCAGACTCGGCCGCGAACCGTTCGGCCCCGGCCGGAACGAAGGGCAGGACGTCGCACCGGTATAGCCGGTAGCCGCACTGCGTGTCAGGCACATACTGCCCCATCATGCGGCTCAGGAGCCAGCTCATGAAGAGGTTCGTCCAGCGCCGCACGCACGGCATGCTCTTGAGGTCCGCCATGCGGCTGCCGATCAGGACCGGGATGCGCGTCCGCTCGTACGCTTCGATGAATTTTGGAAGCTCCTTCGGGTCGTGCTGACCGTCGGCGTCCATCGTGATGACCACCTCGTAGCCGTTTTCCTGCGCATACTTGAAGCCGGTGCTCAGGGACACGCCTTTGCCCTGGTTAACGTCGTGGCGCACCACGATCGCGCCGGCGGCCTTCGCCACTTCCCCGGTACGGTCGGGCGAGCCGTCATCCACAACGACGACGTCAAGGCCCTGTTCGCGAATGGCGGTGATCACCGGAATGATCCGCTTTTCCTCCCGGTACGCAGGCACGACGACAGCGGCCCGGATGGGCCTGGATGGGGCAGGCATCATTCCAGCGGCTCCCCGTGCCACGTCTGGCCCGACGTCTTCCAGAAGTCCTCGAAGATGAACCACTGGCACGGTCGTTCCCCGATTTCACGCTCAAGCACGGACACCATCTTCCTGCGGATAGCCTGCACGCTTCCCTCCTGTTCCGGCAGTATAGGAGGGTGGAAGCGCAGAAGAAAAGTGTCGTCCTCGAGCCTGAAGAGAAAAGAAGGGAGGATCACGGCGCCGGTCCGGTGCGAGAGCCAGGCCGGGCCGACCGGCATTCGCGCCGGCAGGCCAAAAAACGGGATGCGGTCGTTGCGCGGCGAGAAGTCGCGGTCCGCCAGCACCGCCACCATGCCGCCGCGCTTCAGGCATTTCAGGATGCTGACCACGCTGCCCGTCGGGAGCAGTTTCAGCCCGCGCGCTTCGCGCTGGTTCTGCAGGAGGTTATTGAGCTTCGCGTGCCGCTGCGGCATTTCCACCGCATGGAGGTCGCACCCGAGCGCCGTGAGCGCCGCGCCGCCCAGTTCCCAGTTTCCGAAATGCGCCGTCGTGAACAACACGCCACGCCCGAGCTTTTTCACCTGGTCGAGGTATTCCGGGTGTTCGATGCTCACCATCTTCCGGACGTCGTCCACCGAGAGTCGTGAGAAGCGGAAGAAATCGACGAGGTACTTGCCGAAATACTGGAAGGTCTTGCGCGCCATGCCATCGAGCATCTTCTCCGACGGCACAACGCCGCGCCCCATGAACACGCGGCCCAGGTTCGATTTCACGGCCATGCGGCCCGCGGGGTCGAGCCGGTAGCAGACATCGGCGGCCCGCAGCCCGATCCAATACGCCGCCGAAGCGGGAAGGTTCCGGCTGAGAAACGCACCGATTCGAAAGGTAAGGTATCCGTACATCGTAACCGGAAAGATTCAGTTCAACCACGAATGGATACGAATTTTCACGAATGGAAAACGGGCCCACAGATGCGCACAGATCAGCGCAGATTATCTGAGAGCATCTGTGTGGATCTGTGGGTTAAATATTCGTGTTCGTTCGTGGTTGACCTGCATTTAAAACGCTCACTCACGCGCGCGTGAGCTCGAGCAGCTCGTCCGCCTTGTAGGACGAGCGGACCATGGGGCCCGATGCGATGCCTTCAAAGCCGATTTCGCGGGCGATGCCCTCGAAGCGCGCAAACTCCCCGGGCGACACAAACCGCTCCACCGCGCAGTGCTTCCGCGAAGGCTGCAGGTATTGGCCGATGGTGAGGAACCGGCAACCGGCCTGATGGAGATCCTTCAGCGCGAAGACCACCTCGTCGTCCGTCTCGCCGAGGCCGAGCATGACGCCGGATTTCACGGCAAGCCCGCCCGAAGGACCCAGCCCATCGTGGCAGGCAAGCGCAGGCTGCCACGCGGCGGCGAACTTGAGAACGGACAACGACCGCCCGTACGAGGCTTGGGGCCGAATCACGGACTGCAAACGGCTGACGGTTTCTATGTTGTGATTGAACACATCGGGCCGGGCTTCGAGGACCGTGCGGAGCGAGTCCTCGACGCCTTGAAAGTCCGGTGTAAGCACTTCGATCGTCGACTCCGGCAGGACCTCGCGGATCGCGCGGATCGTTTCCGCAAAGATGCCCGCACCGCCGTCGGGCAAGTCGTCGCGGCACACGCTGGTGAGAACGACGTGGCGCAGGTTCATGCGCTTCGCCGCCGCGGCCACGCGGCGTGGTTCGTCGATGTCCAGTTCCCGCGGCCGTCCCGTGGGGATCGCACAGAACGTGCAGGCGCGAGTACAGACACTGCCGAGCAGCATCAACGTCGCCGTGCCCCTGCCCCAGCATTCGTGGATATTCGGGCATTTTGCGCTCTTGCAGACCGTGTGCAGGCCGAGATCGCCGACCAGTTCGTGGACGTTGGCGAACTTGCCCTCGGCACTCATCCGCAGGCGAATCCATGGGGGTATGCGTGGCATAGAGGGTGGAATCTAGTGACGGTAGAGCCGTCTGGCAAACCCAGAATACCGGATTCCCTTGTCGTCGGCCTTGTCGTAATCTTGATCGTAATCCTAATCGTAATCGAATTCCCGAGTACGATTAGGCTTACGATTACCATCACGAGCACGAGCAAGGACATGCCACTCGACCCCAACTGGACCCCGAACATCGAAGGCATGCGCCTTGCGCTACGCCAGGCGAAAATGGCGGAGGAGAACAAGGACGTGCCCGTCGGCGCTGTTATTTTCCACGGCACAACGCTGATCGCGCAGGCGCACAACCAGGTCGAAATGCTTCACGACCCGACGGCGCACGCGGAGGTGCTGGCGATTACGCAGGCGGCGGCGGCGCTCGGCGACTGGCGCCTGACCGACACCGTGATGTACGTGACCAAGGAGCCCTGCCCGATGTGCGCGGGCGCGATCGTGCTGGCGCGGATTCCACTCGTGGTCTGGGGTATGACCGACCCCCAGCGGGGCGGCGCGGTGTCGGCATTCAACATCTTCCAGAGCAACACGCTCAATCACCGGACGGATTACGTGGAAGGCGTGATGAAGGACGAATGCCTTCAGATCATGCAGGGGTTTTTCCAGGGGCTGAGGAGCGGTGGGGATCGTCGGGAGCGTGGAGAGCGTGGAGCGTGAGGAGCGTCACGCTCCCACGGACCCACGCTCCTACGAACCTGAGGCCCACTTGAACTGGCAGATGAACGGATGCGGCAGGTCCTTCTGAAACTCCGCCGGGAACGGCTCGATGCACATCACCCGGTTGCGCAGATCCGCGAACGTGTCGCCCCAGAGAATCAACGTCGAAGCCCGATCGTTGCGGAGCATCTCGACGACCTGCTTGTAGTCCAGGTTCCCATCGGCGCCCAGCCGCATGAGCACGCGCGGCGAGATTTCGCCCGTGAGGTCGATCAGTTTCATCTTGTAGACAAACACCAGCCAACCGGGCCGGTCGGTCACGGCGACGCCATCCTTCAGCGCGCCCGAGCGGAAAATGCGCGAGGCCTTGTTGCGCTCCTGCGCGCATTGCGTGCGCGCCATGAGATCCTGCCGGACCAGGACGCGGTTCCGCGCCGCGGCGGAAATCAGCAGCGATAGCATCAGCACGCCGAAGATGAAGCCGCTGCGCAGGCGCAGTTTTTCGGCCAGGCCCGTCTTCTCGAGCAGGCTCTCCAGCAGGAACGAAACCTTGCGCAACCCGAACACCACCACAATCGCCCACACCGGCGACATGGCCCGCAGGACGAATTCCGAACCCTCCCACCCAAGGAACGGAACGACCAGTCCCAGCGCCGCCGGCAAGGCGGCGACCGCCAGGGGCAGCACCGCGTAATGACGCCCGTCCCGGTGGCGGATGGCCGACCAGACCAGGAAGATCGTGCCGAGCACCATCGCGGACCGGGCCCACAAGCCCTGCAGCAACGGCGTGGAAAACAACATCCCGTACAGGCGTGACATGCACGGGCCGGCCGCGTGCGCGATCATCTGCAGCGGCGGCCCGTGCGCCAGCATGTCGAGGGCCATCGGCGCGCCCGGCATGCGCGGCCACGGCACACCGATAAACGCCCAGTTCCACCCGAGCGCCGGAGCGAGGCAGATCGCAATGACTACCAGCCCGCTCGACGCCTTGAGCAGCGTGTAGGCGAAACCGCTCTCCTGCCGGTAGAAAAAAAAGGACATGATGATTGCGTGGATGGCAAAAACGAGCCACAACAACGCAAATTCAATACGCACCGCGGCCGCAAGGCCCGTAAGGAAGGCGGCCGACAGCGGCAGGGGCCTCTCCTCCGCGGCACCCAGGCCTTTTACGTGCAGGACACAGGCCCCTGTGGCCAGGAACGTCGCCATGATCGACGACGTGCCGGACAGCCCGTCGAGAAACAGCGGCGGCGAAACGAGCACCATCAGCCCGGCCGCGAGGATAAAACCCGCCGAGGGCACCAGCCCACGCGCAAGACGGAGCGTGAGGAGCATCGCCAGCAAGGCGCAGACGGCGCCCAGGCCATACGACGCGAGCTTGTAGTTGCCCAAAAGCCAGCTCGCGCCCGCGAGCGCGGCGCGCCAACTCACATCGCCGATCATCGGGATGTCGTGCCCGCGCATCACGCCGTAACTTCCGTCCTGCAGCATCGTGCGCGCGACGGCGAGGTCGAGATAGGCCTTGTCCGCCAGGAAACCGAATCCGCCCATCGCCTCTTTCTGGCGCAAGACCAGGACGGCGAAGCCCATGACGAGGATCAGAAGACAGACCGGCAGGTACCTGTTGCTCTGCACCGGGGGTGTGGAGACCTTGGTCACGTGCGGTTACGGGGTTGTCGGGATGGGACGTTTCTCGATCCGTTCTACAACAACGATCGCTTCATTCACGCCCTGTACCCAATATTCGCGGCCGCGAACGGACAGCCGCCACCCCATGAGCGACTGCAACTGTTGCGTGTTCCCACGGAGATAGCAGACGGTATCCATCCTCGTGCCGACGCGCTGCGCCAGCCGGAAGGGACTGGGACGGTTGACGGCATACGGCGCCGGTTTCAATTCACCCTCGCGCTCCACGAGCTTGCCCTGCCCCGCCAGCGGGATCAGCACAAGGTCCGAGGGCGGGGGCGGCGCAATATCCTGCGCGGCCTGCACGGTCGACGTCGGCGAAACATCCGCGGCGGCCGGCGGCAGAGGCGGGCGGTTTGTGGCGGCGACGACGGAGACCGGAGGCGGCGTCTTTCTCACCGGGAGGTTGAGTTGGACAAAATCCTTGCTCACCCACAGCGACGCGGCGGGGAACGGTGCGATCCGAACCCATTCACCAAACGTACCCTTCACCGTCAGGGCCTCGCCCTTGTCCAGGTTGCCCACAACGTTATAGTTCACGCCCGGCCCGGCCCGGACATTCAGTTTGCTCACGGCGCTCCTGCCGTCCGCGACGAAATCCTGGTGCACCCAGAGCTCGACGCTCTCGGGCGCCACAACCTCCACCCACTCGGCCTGGATGCTCTTAACCGACAGCACGTCGCCATCGGAAACCTGGCCGACCACTTCCGACGTGGACTCGGGCTTGGCGCGCAAGTTCACATGTTGCCCCGTGACCTTCGCCGTCACAGGCTCAGCCGCGTGCGCAGGAGACAGGAAGCACAGCGGAAGCAGGAGGATCGCGCATGTCATTCTTTTCACGGAAGCCTCTTTCAAATGAGAAACGTCAGCATATTATTGGGGCGTTCGAAACGATAGCCAGAAAAATCATGACCGACCGCCGCCAGGTACTGATCGCCATCGCGACAATCGCCCTCGTCATCGCCGTGGGGGTCGTACAGGTGATGGCTGGGCGCGATGCGGATGACCTGTTCCATCGCGCGGAACAGCTCTATGCGGATCAACGCTACGATGACACGCTCACGGCCCTCAGGTCCTTTCCGCGCGGCAACGCACTCGCCGCGGAGGCGGACGTCCTGGCCGGCAAGACGTGCTTCCGGCTGAAACGCTTCGCCGAGGCAGAAACGTATTTCCGGCGCGCCGAGGGGAAGGATCCCGGTTCATCAAGAATCCGGATGAACCTTGCCCTCAGCCTGTACAACCAAGGCAGGTACGATGAAGCGGCAACAGGCTACTCGGAGGTCATGAAACGGGCTGGCACGGCAGACCCCGACCTCGCGGAAAGAGCATCGATCGCGCTGCGTGCTGCGGAAGGCAAGCGTTCAGCCAACTGAAACGCGTGGTGTACTCGTTTGAAATTTGTCACCAATGGGTAGGGCCCGCGCTCTGCGCGGGCCGCGGACGGCGCGGAGCGCCGTCCCTACCGAAGAGGAGACAAATCTTAAAGGGTACACCACCAAACGGGGCTGCTTGCGGAGGACGATGAAAAAAATAATGAAGGGCGCAGCGCGTCAAGGAGGTCCGGGTGAGGAACCCCATAGGTAAAACGCGCCTGCGCCCCTCAAATCATACCCTACTACGACCAGTCCCCGATTCAACCGTTCAAAAGAAAATATACGCAAACCGCGTGCCGGTTGACTCATGAATTATACTTAAGTAATATTTCCGAACGGTACAGGACTTCCTCTGTCACAATTGGTTATGAATATGAAGTTAAGACAATACGCTTTTCTCCTCCCCATCGCTGCGGCCCTGCTGGTCTCGGGATGCTTTCGCCAGGACATCAAAACCATCGTGGTGAGCGTTCCCGGCTTGAAATCGCCCGAGTGCAGCAAAATCATCCAGGATGCCATGGTCAAGGTGGAGGGCATCCTTGAAGTGACACCCGACGTCACCGCGCACACGGTCACGGTCCGCTTCGACAGCACTCGCATGGCGATCAAGAACATCGAATTCGTCATTGCGACGGCCGGTTTCGACGCCAACACGACCCTGTCCCCGCCCGAAACGAAAGCCACCCTTCCACCCGGCTGCCGCTGACGCTGTATGCCGATCACGCTCTCCACGTCCGCACGCACCCGACTCCGAGCCGACGCGCTTGTCCTGTTCTCATGGTCCGGTGCCGGCTGCCGCCTGGCTTCGGCCGAGCCCATGGCTCGGCGCCTGAACCGGATGCTCTCAGGCTGGCTGCGCAGCTCGAAGTTCAAGGGAAACCCAAACGAGTGCACGGTCTTTCCGACCTGGGCATCGCTGCCCTTCCCGCACATCGTCGTCGTCGGACTCGGCGCCCGTCAGGATTTTCACGTCGCCGTGGCACGGCACGCCATCGCCACGGCCGCACGCCGCTGTTCAAAAATGGGATTCAAGAAGGTCATCGTCTGCCCGGATGCCCTCTCCGCCCGCAAGGAGTTGCCGCCGGCGATGCTGGCGCGCGTCGTGGCGTCCGCGATCCACAGGGGACTCTACGACCTGCCCCACGTGGCCAAGGCCACGGAACCCGGTTTCATCTGTTCCACAAACGTGGGCGGCGGCGTCACGGGCGAGTTCCGACGCGGTCTTCGCGAGGGATCGATGATCGGCGCGTCGCTATGCCACGTGCGCGACCTCGCAAACATGGCCGGCAACGAAGCGCCGCCCGTGGTCATCGCCGGTTTTGCGCGACGTCTTGCCCGCCGCGCAAAGTTACGCTGCGTCGTCTGGGACCGGCGCAAGCTGGCCGCAGAACGCTGCCGCGCGCTGCTCGCCGTGGCACAGGGCAGCCGCCAGGAACCCCGGATGATCTTCCTTTTCCACAAGCCCGCCGGCGCGCGCGGCAAACCGATCGTGCTCGTCGGCAAGACGATCACCTTCGACACCGGCGGCATCTCCATCAAACCGGCCCGCAGCATGGAATGGATGAAATATGACAAGAGCGGCGGCATGGCCGTCCTCGCGGCGATGGAGATGATCAGCCGCCTCCGCGTCCCCCGCCCCGTCATCGGCATCCTGGCCGCGGCGGAGAACATGCCTGGCGGCATGGCAACCCGCCCTGGCGACGTGGTCAAGGCACGGTCCGGCAAGACGATCGAGATCATCAATACGGACGCCGAGGGCCGCCTCGTCCTTGCGGACGCGTTGTCCGTCGCCCAGGATTTCAAGCCGGCGGCCATCCTGGACATGGCGACCCTGACCGGCGCCGCCGTCACCGCGCTCGGACACGTGGTCTCCGCCGTGATGGGCAATTCGAAGCTCGTCAGCGACGTCATGGCCGCGGGCGAGCGGACCGGCGACCGGGTCTGGCCGATGCCGCTGTACTGCGAATACCGGGACATGCTAAAGACTCCGTTTGCAGATCTTAAGAATACGGGCGACGGTACTGCGGGCGCGATCGCGGGCGGCACATTCCTGAATCAATTCGTTGCGCCCGGCACGCCGTGGGTCCACGTGGACCTGACGAATGCGTGGGATGAGCGCGAGCAATCGTTCTCCGCGCCCGGCGCGAACCTGTTCGGGGCGGAACTGGCGATGGAGTGGGTCCGACAGTTTGGGATTACATGGAAGGACCGGAGGGGCAAGCTCCCCTGCCCGCAATGCTACGCATAGCGTTGCAGGCGGGCGCTTGCCCGATTTGGACATGGATAAGGGCCAAGCGTATGACAACAGGCAACACCGTGACAGACAAGGCCCAGACGACAATCGATCTCAAGGGCATCACCAGGTTCAAGAGCGGCAAGGTGCGCGAGGTCTTCGATCTCGGGTCCTCGCTGTTGCTCGTCGCGTCGGACCGGATCTCCGCGTTCGACTGCATCCTGCCGACCGGCATTCCGCACAAGGGCCACGTGCTGAACCAGCTCTCGACCTGGTGGTTCAAGCGCCTCGCCGGCGTAGTGCCGAACCACGTCCTGGAAACGGAATTCAGCAAGTACCCCGCGCAACTCCAGCCGTTCGCGGAGCCGTTGCGCGGGCGCTCGATGATCGTGAAGAAGACCGAGGTCATCCCGGTCGAGTGCGTCGCGCGCGGCTACCTCATCGGGTCCGGGTGGAAGGAATACAAGGAATCCGGCGTCGTCAGCGGCATCAAGCTCCGCCCGGGCTACCGCATGGCCGACAAGCTGGACGAACCGATTTTCACGCCCGCCCACAAGGCCGAGTCAGGACACGACGAAAACATCACGTTCGCCCAGGTGGTCGAACGCATCGGCGCGGAACACGCCGCGTTCCTGCGCGACACGACGCTGAAACTTTACACGCAAGCGGCGGACTATGCGCGCCAGCGCGGCATCATCATCGCGGACACGAAATTTGAATTCGGCATTCTCGATGGCGACATCATCCTCATCGATGAAGTCCTGACGCCGGACAGCTCGCGGTTCTGGCCCGCGTCCAGCTACGCGCCTGGCCAGTCCCCGCCCTCGTTCGACAAGCAGTTCGTCCGCGACTATCTCGAGACGCTGGCGTGGAACAAGCAGCCGCCTGCGCCTACGCTGCCGCCGGACGTCGTCGCCCGGACGCGCGAGAAATACATCGAGGCGTTCAAGCTGCTCAGCGGGCAGGACCTGGCGGTCTAGTGAATCCTGCAAGATCCAGTGGTAGTCTTGCGCTGGTAGGGACGGCTGGCCCAGCCGTCCGCTCGCCCCGGCGCAGCCTCCGGCGAAGCCAGGGTGGCGCGCTGGGCCAGCGCGCCCTACCCGGCAGAATTCACACTTTCATCTGTTACATGGTGCGAATCTTGGCCGGCTGACATGCAGGCCCTACTCGACCAGTTTCTCGACTACATCTCGCTCGAACGGGGCCTCAGCCCGAACACGCGATCCGCCTACGGAACGGACTTGCGCGCGTTCCTGCAATTCCTCGGCGAACGCCGCGTCAACTCCGTGAACGCCGTCACCCGCAAACAGGTGCTGAACTACCTCTACTGGGAAAAGGAGCGCGGGCTCGGCGCGAATTCGCTCTCGCGCAGGCTCGTGTCGATCCGGATTTTCTTCCGCTACCTCCAGCAGGAACAACTGCTCACCACCAACGTCACGGACACGATGGACTCCCCGAAACTGTGGAAAGTCCTGCCGAACTCGCTGACCACGAAGGACATGGAGCGCCTCCTCGACGCACCGTCCACGGACAAGCCGCAGGGCCTGCGCGACCGGGCCCTGCTCGAGACCCTGTACGGCACGGGCCTGCGCGTGTCGGAACTGGCGGGGCTCACGCTGGACAACGTCCACTTCGACGCCGGCTACGTGCGCTGCATCGGCAAGGGCAACAAGGAGCGCGTCGTCCCGCTGGGCGGCGCCGCGGCCGCCGCCCTGCGCCGATACATCGATGAGACCCGGCCCGCCCTCGCGGAACGTTCGCAGACCCGGGCGCTGTTCGTGACACGACGCGGAAAAGCCTTTACGAGGAAGGGCATCTGGAAAATGATCAAGGCCTATGCACGTGACGCCGGTATCGCGAAAGACATCTCGCCGCACACGCTGCGGCATTCCTTCGCGACGCACATGCTGTCAAATCAGGCGCCCCTGAGGGTCATCCAGGAAATGCTCGGACACGCCGACATCGCCACGACGCAAATCTACACGCACGTGGACCCCTCACGCTTGAAATCCATCCACGCGAAATTCCACCCGCGCGCATGATGATCAGGAATCCCTACCGCCAGTTGGAAAAGGACCTCGGCTACCGGTTCAGCCGCCGCAAGCGGCTGGTGAGCGCGCTCACACACCGCTCCTTCCGGTTCGAAAACGACCCGGACCAGGCCGACAACCAGCGCCTCGAATACCTCGGCGACGCCGCCATCGGCCTGGTTGCCGCACACTATTTCTACGACAAGTTCCCCGACACACAGGAAGGCGGCCTTACCCGCATGCGCAGCCGCATCACGAGCACCAAAGCGCTCGCGGCCTTCGCCGCGCGGATCAACCTCGGCACCTACCTGAAACTCGGGAAAGGCGAAATGATGAGCGGCGGCAACGATCGCGTCTCCAACCTGACGGATGCGATGGAGGCCGTCCTCGGCGCGGCCTACCTCGACGGCGGCATCAAGGCCGTGCAGAAGATTTTCAAAAAGGTGTTCGTCCCCGTCCTGCAGCAAGACACCACCCCGCACCAGTACGACAACCCCAAAGGCGCGCTCCAGGAGTTGTCGCAGGGACAATGGCGCATGAGCCCCTACTACCGCGTCCTTTCCGAGGAAGGACCGCCCCACGCACGGCAATTCCGGGTGGAAGTCATCGTCAACGGCCGGGCGCTCGGGGTCGGTGATGGACCGAACAAGCGGGCCGCCGAAATGGCCGCCGCCGAAGTGGCTCTGCAAGCCATGCGCGAAAAATCTATCGAGAATAGAGAGTCGCCGGGCGGCGGAGTCCTGTGATGTGCAGCCGGTCACATTATGGCATGGTGCCCTGCCATGAGCGGAGATGGAGTCGAGTGAATGGTCGCGTTTTTTTCGTGACCTGTCACCAGAAGGTAGGGCGTGCGGTCCCCGCGCGCCGCGGCGGACCGGGACGGTCCGCCCTACCAATGCGGTAGGGCTCGAACCTACAACCTTGGCGTTAATCCGGCGGCCGCCGGACTCTACCATTGATCAGAGAATTTGTCTGGCCCACATAGAAGGAATTAATCGCAAGTCCAACCAGCACATAAACCACGCACTCGGTTGGATTGGCTCCGGCGGTAGGGCTCGAACCTACAACCTTGGCGTTAACAGCGCCCTGCTCTACCATTGAGCTACACCGGAACAAGATATTCCCTCGACTGCGTCACCTCGGCGTTAATCCGACGGGGCCGGACTTTACCATTGAGCTACACCGGAACAAGCATCAACGCGCACCGGACATCGGTCATAACCACTTGCATTCCGGGCGGAAAGCATGCGCGAAAGTAAAGGGTATCGCATCCAAGTCAAGGTTCATTTCGAACGACACCTCTTCGCGTCCCCATCGCGGCGACCTGAACGACCAAGAAATGCGGCGCTTCATGGAAGCGCCGCATCAGTGTCCCCACATAAAAAATCGTTGAATAATGAAACGAAATTGTAAAATAAAGTCGCTAGCTGCGGGG
>JAZDKY010000044.1:0-6430 GCA_043802525.1 bacterium | reverse complement strand
GTTTTTCAGCCAAACGCCAACCACAAGGGCCAAACCGCCTCCGAGCGCCTTCGCCCGTCGCTCGAACAGGAATCAGAACCGCCTGTAGCCGTGCCTCACCGGCCTCCACGGAAAAGACCCCCGCAGAACTGCCATGCGCCCACTCTGGTTCAGTCTAAAACCACCTGGTGTAGCCGCGCCTCTGTGAGGCGCGGCTGAGCACGGATCGCAGAGCCGTGGCTACACAATGCAGGCAAACTGAACCACCGCGGCCCTCCCTACTTCTCCACCGGCACCACGATCCCGCGCAAAATGACGCGCTGGCAGAACATGAACACGATGAACGTGGGGATCGCCGCGATGACAAGGGACGCATAGACCACCGACGGCCCGCTGCGCTGCTGGAGCTGGTACAGCCAGACCATGATCGTCCACATCTTCTCGTCCTGGCAGATCAACAGCGCGAACATGAAGTTCGTGTACGCCGCAACGAACGCGTTGAGGGCAACCACCGACAAGATCGGCTTCGCCAGGCTCATCGTGATCTGCCAGAACATCGTCCACTCGCCCGCCCCGTCCAGCTGCGCGCACTCATAAAGGTCCCGCGGCTGCGAATCGAAAAAACCTTTCAGGAGGAAGATCAGATACCCGTTGGCCAGCCCGGGCAGCAGTAGCGCGGCGAACGTGTTGAGCAGGCCCAGTTCGCGCAACATCAGGAACACCGGAATCTGCGTGACCATCGGCGGAAACGCCATGGTCAGCATGAGGAAGAGGAGGATCTTGTACGCCGAGGGCATCCGGTACCGACTCATCGCATAGGCCGCGAGCGGGTTGACGATGAGCGCGAGCAGGACCGCAAGCGCGCAGTAGATCCCTGTATTCGTGATCCCGCGCCCGTGCAGGAGCATGTAGTCGATGACCGCACGGAAATTGCGCGTCACAAATTCCGCGCGCAGATCCTCCCGCATGTCGAGGAAGGCGAGGTAGTGCAGGTCACGCTGCGGCGGCAGCACGTGCAGGAGCGACGCCGCATCCACACCGGTCTTCCCGGCGAGGTAATCGCGGAATTCGAACTCGATGCTGTGCACGCGCAGGAATTCCGTAGGCAGGATGTGCAGCGTCCCCGTGTCGGGGTCCTTCCAGCCCGTGACGAACGCATCCCAGTCGCTCAACACCAGCCCGCCCGTCGGCGGCTCGTCCACGAGCGGGACCTCGTCGAACGCCGCGCAGCCTGTCCCATGGGCCCGGTTGAGCTTGTCGACCGTGAGGTACTTCGCGCGCAGGTAGTCGCGGTACGCCGACGCGGCCCCAGGCTCCGCGCGAATCCACAGCAGGTTGAGCGACGAACGGACAAAGGTCTCCCAGTCCTTCTTCTCCGCGTCGGTCCCGTCCGGCACGGTCCGGGTAAGATGAATGTCGTCGTAGGAGCGGTACAACGTCCCATGCGCCCGGTTGTATTCCGCGATGTCCTTCGTGTACTGCGTCTTCAGGTACAACCGTTTGAAGAAGCCTTCGACCGAGAAGACGTACCGCATCCCGGGCGGCTGCCGCGCGGTGAACGCGTCCAGCGCGAGCGCCATCGGCGTGTCCGGCGGAATGGCACGGCGCGACAGCACGTTGCCGGGCAGCACGTAAAATGCGTTCCACCCCCCGAAATCCGTGCCGAACGCCCCGTTCAGCGACTCGATGTCATCATCGTGCGCCTTCGCGAGCTCGTGTTTGAAAGCGCGCAAGCCGCCGGGCACGGTCCGCGACACGTTCGCCTGCAGGTAGCCGCACGTCCCGGCATAGGACGGTGGCGGCTGCCCGGCCAGGAACGCCCCCCACTCTGCGACCAGGTTCCGGTCGACCGTCGCGGGCGGGACAACGGATTCGAACGATGTGAAGTCCGTGTCGTACGCGATGTTCATCGCGTCGGGCGACTCGTTGAACAGTCCCTCAACGTGCTTGCGGTAGAGCGCGAGGTCGTCGCGCAGAAAGCGCGGGATGACGTCCATCGACTTCACATCCACCGCGCTCTTGGTGCTGCCCGAGAGCATCAGCAGGAACGGGTACACCATCGTCACAGCGCCCGCGATGAGCACGAGATAGATCGCACCCATCAACGCGCGTATGCGCGGGTGCCGGCGGCCTATGGGGGAGATGATGGGCATATGGGCTAAATCCGAAAACCGAAAAACGAAAAACGAAATTTAACATCCAATATCCAAACGGCGGACGACGGCCAGGATGTCGTCGTGTTTCGGATTCCGGATTTCGGATTCCGGATTTTCATTTCTCCTCCACCGTCCTGAACTCCATCTTCGACAGCATCCTCAACTGCTGCACCGTGAACCCGATCAGCATGAACCCGAGCATCCAGGCCATGGCCGTGGCCGGGCCGAATTTGAGGTAGATGAACGCCTTGTAGAAAATGTGCAGGCCCGCAACTTCGGTCCGGGACGAGCCGCCGGTCATCGCGAGGATGTTCGCCTCGGCATTCCACGAGTGGATGAATACGCCGACGAAGTTGATGATGAGCAAGTACTTCAGGATCGGGACGATGATGAAGAGAACCTTGTCCACAAACGTCGCCCCGTCCATGTCCGCCGCCTCGTACAAGTCGTCGCTGATGCCCTTGAGCGCCGCCAGGTAGATCAGGCACCCGGGCCCCATGCCTGCCCATACGAGCGGCAGCACGCACGCGAACATCGCCGTCTCGGAATCGCCCAGCCAGCGATACGGCTCGGGCAGCGTCAGGAACAACCGCTGCCAGAACGGCACGCCCGCCTGCCGCAGGATCGGCAGGGCCAGCCTGCAGCAGGTGTAGAAAAGGACAAGACCACCGGCCAGGAACACCGCTGCCGCGCCGCGGTACTCGTGGAACCGGAGTCGGTCCGCAAATTTCAACGCGACGGCCAGCAGGAAAAGCCCCGCGGCGAGGAACGCCACCGCGGGCACGTTCATCAACACCGCGTTGAGTGCGCCACGTTCGCTCGGTTCGTAAAAATTCTTCCAGAGGAGAATGACCACGAGGCCCGTGATGACCGCGGGCAAATAGTAAATCAACCGGAACAGCATTTTTCCGTGCGGGATTTCCTGCAGCAGGATGGCCAGCACCAGCGGCGGCAGGAAGGTCAGCGCGATGACCAGTGTGCTGTAGCGGGCCGAGTTCCAGACCGCTTGCCACCAGTCCACGTTCCAGAGCACGTCGCCGAAGTTATCGAGCCACACCCACGGCGACCCGCCCACGAGCCGGTAGTCCTGGAACGCCATCAGCGAACCGCGCAGGAGCGGCACGTACTGCCAGAAGAATATGGTCCCGGCCGCCGGAATCAGCAGCAGGTAGGCCCACGCGTAGCGACGGAAGTTCCATCCGGTCCGGTGTAGCCGCGGCTCTGCGAGCCGCGCCGGGTCACCAGCAGGCACGCCTCGCAGAGGCGTGGCTACAACGTCCGCAGGACTGAAGTCACGGATCACCGTCCGTACGCCCTTGCGGAACGCCCACACGATCGCCACAAACAACGCGAAGGCCGTGATCCTCCGCATCAGGCGCTCGCTCGCGGTGTAGAGGCCGAGCATCTCCCGGTTCGCGCGGGTCGTCGCGCGATGAAGCATGCCGCGCAACAGCGCCAGCCGTTCTTTGTCATCCGCAGGAAGCTTTCCATTGAGCCCGAGATTTTCCGCCTCCTCCATCGGCGCGGTCATGATGTTGTACGCGTAGTTCGCGTTGCGCCCGTACGGCTCGGGCCGCCCGGTCTCCATCGCGATCTCAAAACATTCCTTCCAGCCCTTTGGCGCGAGACGGATGAGGTCGCCGTACCCGAATTGCTCGAGGTAGCGCGGATTGATGAACCGGCCCAGGCCGCCCTCGACCAGGACCTGCGTCTTGATCCGCATCGCGTCCTCGCTGTCGTAGTAGCGGATGAACTCCCACGCGGCGTCCCGGACCACGCGGTCCGGGATCCCCGAGAAGAGGCCCATCATGCGGCTGTTCAGCTCCGCGCCGCGCAGGCCCGTCGGGCCCTTCGGCACCGGCGCCATGCCCGTGATGTCCGGATTGATGAAGGTGAAGGCCTTCTCATCTATGTATTGAAAGAGCATCCCGACCCGGCCGCGCTCCCAGAGCTCGTAGCCGTCCGAGATGTCGCGATAGACATAGCCGTACCGCTTCCGCCCCTCCCGGTCCGTCCACGGCTCCGTGCAGAGCCGCGTGTAGAAATCCAGAGCGACCGCGGCCTCATCCGAATCGAACACGGCGCGCCACTGGTCCGCCGCCTCGTCGTACGCCATCGCGTCCCCGCCGGCCGACCACAGGAACGTCGTCCAGTACCACGACTCCTGCTTGCCCTTTCCCATGTACACGCCGTACACGCCGCGCGCGGGGTCCGTCATCTTCTTGCATGCGGCAAGGAAATCGTCCCACGTCCAGTCATTCGTCGGAAACGGAACGCCCGCCTCTTCAAAGAGGTCCTTGCGGTACGTCACGATCCGCCCGAGCGCGCCACCGTACGGAACGGCCCACACATGTTTCGCATTGTCCGGCCCCTTCCGATCAATGACCGGCCAGATCTTGGGATGGATGCGGAACGTTTTTTCCGCCTCCGTCATCGCCGCGAGGTAGCCGTCCTCCGGCCGGTCGAGCGGGTGGAGAAACCGCTGCTGGATGTAGGTGTCGGACTGTCGGAAGTTCACATACATCACGTCGGGCGACACCCCGCCCGCGATGGCGAGGAGCGCGTTCTCCACGCCCTCGACCTGTATCCCGCTGTGACGTTCCAGTTCGATCGCCACGTCGTCCCAGTTGTGGCGCCCGTACGTCGCCGGGTCGGCCTCGTACCGCGCGCGGTATCTTTCCGCGAAGATCGAGGGGAACCGCCGACGGAACTCCTTCACCGCCGCCGCGTTCGCGCGCGTGCCGGTATCGGTGCGGTTCGGGTCCGGCATCAGCAGCGTGTCGAGCTTCACGTGAATGACCGTCTTCCCGTCCCGGTCCTCGATCCAGCCCGCGACGGCGGGCCGCGTGAGGGAAAGGACAAAGAGACCGATCGCGAGGAAGTTCCGCATGCCGCGGATGATTGCGCAAACCGATGCGGCACGGAACAGGAAAATGAGGCGGAGCATCAAAGCATATCATCCAGGAGGTGAACCTGGACTTCGGATACCTTCTTCAAATGCCGGTCGTTCGTGACGATGGCGGGTCGATCGCCTTGCAGGGCGGTTGCGACCTGAATCATATCCGGCATGGGCAGTTTGTATTTCGCGCGCAAGGCGCCGGCCATCGAACCGATATCCATGGAAATGGGAACGGGGGTTATGTTTGAAAGGCCGCGCAGCGCGCCGCGATATCGGTCGGCGATATCCGTCCGACCTTGCCGCAGCGGCTTCACAATAACTTCCCCCGCCGTGATGGGCGTCACCACGCCGTGGCAGTAACCGTCCGCCACTTCGGCGAGCACCGTTTCGCAGAGTTCCGCGTATTTCGGGACGTCTTCAAACAAGTAGATGAAGAACATCGTATCAAATACCACAGCCCTGCGTCCCCGCAGATCGGCGGGCAATTTCACCCTCGGCGGCCCCACTCTTCGCGAAGTTCACGGACGTAATTCACCGTGTTCTTGCCGTCGGCCAGATCGCGACCGATTCCCCGATAGCCCTTGGCGACCGGCCGCACAACGGCACAACCGTTCTCCGCGCTGACCTCCACCTTCATCCGCGGTTTCAGCTTGAGCGCCTCCCGCTCCCGGCGGGGAATGACAATCTGATACCTGGACCCAATGGTGGCTTGCGTCATACGGTAATCCACAATTTCATACGACTACAAGGTACCATCATACAGTCGATCCGTCAACGTTCGCACGTCCGGCACTCTGATTGAAACCGCCGACACTGAAAAACACTGAGGCTCTTGCAAAACTCCAAGAAACAACGGTCGCGACGGAGCGCGACCCTCCAAAGTTGAGGGAAATGGGCCGTCTTCCAAACTGGAGGGACGCGCTCCGTCGCGTCCGCGGGAGTTTTGCAAGACGCTCCACTGAAAGAAGATTCCGAACCTTCATGGGTTGGAAACGACAGGGTTGGAAACGAGCATTGCCATGCCGGAGGGGTTGGATTACATATCCCGCTGCTTCCCGCGGAGAGGTGCCAGAGCGGTCGATTGGGCATGCCTGGAAAGCATGTAACCTCCTCACGGGGGTTCGAGGGTTCGAATCCCTCCCTCTCCGCCAGCCTTCGCTCGCAGCGTCGCGAAGAGCGAAGGCTGTCCCGCCGTAGCCCCCGATCGGATCGGGACGAAGGCGGACCTCCTATTCACGGCGCTGCGAGACTTCCGTGTCACTGGCCTTCGTAAACTCCCCAGATTGTGGCCCCGAAAAATTCCCCACTTCATGGCCCTGAAAAATTCCCCACCTGGTGGCCTCGAAAAACTCCCCAGGTAGTGGCCTTTGAAATTCCCCACCCTGCGCTGGGCATC
>JAZDKY010000043.1:0-3375 GCA_043802525.1 bacterium | reverse complement strand
TCAAGGGAACGGAAGGGTTGTGAACCTGGCTGGCGACAGATTTATTCATCGCCGCGAAGGGTGGGGTGTGGCGCACCTCACGCTGCTTGTTTTTCTTCTTGGCGGTCTCCCGGCATCCGCGGCGACGAGATATGTTTCCCTGTCGGGGGGACACGTATCTCCGTTCACGAATTGGGTGACCGCGGCGGCGAACATCCAGGCGGCGATTGATGTGTCGGCGGACGGCGATACGGTATGGGTCACCAACGGCGTATACCAGACGGGCGGAATCAAGGGGTACCCGGTTGTCACCAACGCGCTGACAAACCGCGTCGTGATCCACAAGCCGATCACGGTGCGCAGCGTGAACGGGCCCCAGGTGACCGTCATCAAGGGGAGATACCATTCAGCGACGGTGACAAACGGCAACGCGGCGGTACGGTGTGTGTATATGACCAACGGCGCCAGCCTGATCGGGTTCACCCTGACCAACGGTGCGACGCGCGCAGTGGGAAGCACCAACGAGATGTGCGGCGGGGGTGTGTGGAGCCTTTGTGACGATGTCGTGATATCGAACTGCGTGATTTCCGGCAATTCGGCCTATAAACTGGGCGGTGGGGCGGCCTACGGAACGCTCAACAACTGTACGCTGCAGGGAAACACGGCGACGAGCACCGGGGGCGGAGCGTTCGGCAGTACGCTGTACAACTGCACGCTGACCGAGAACTCGGCGGTGTGGGGTGGTGGGGCGGGATACAGCACGCTGAATGGCTGCACACTGACCAGTAACTCGGCAAGTGCCGGCGGTGGGGTCTGCGGCGGTACGCTGTACAACTGCACGCTGACCGAGAACTCGGCCAGGGGGTTCGGCGGCGGGGTCTACGGCGCTACGCAGTACAACTGCACGCTGACCGAGAACTCGGCGGGAAACTCCGGCGGTGGGGTCTACGGCGGTACGCTGAATAACTGCACGCTCTTCGGCAATTCGACAAGCAACTCCGGAGGCGGGGCGTTTCGCAGCACCCTGAACAACTGCACGCTGACCGGCAACTCGGCAGAATTCTTGGGAGGTGGGGTATGTACCGGCACGCTGAACAATTGCATTGTGTATTACAACACCGCGAACGAGGGAGCCAACTATTACGGCGTTACATTCACCAATTGCTGCACAACACCTCACCCCGGCGGCGTGGGCAACCTAACCAATGAGCCGAGCATTGTCAGCGTTCGCAATCCGTGGCTTGTGGAAGCTTCGGCCTGCCGGGACGCGGGAAGGAATGTCGTCGTATCGTGGGCTTTGGACGTGGACGGCGAGCCGCGCACCAACGGCGCGGCGGTGGATATCGGCAGTGATGAGTACTGGACGGCGGGGATTACCGGCGCGCTGACGGCATCGATTCTCGTGGAGTTCACGAACGTGACGGTGGGTTACGCGGTGGAGTTCAGGACCGACATCGGTGGGCGCGCGCAGGGCTACACCTGGGCGTTGGGGGACGGAACCTACGAGGAGAACCGGTGTGTCCTGAGACATGCCTTCGCGACGGCCGGGGTATACGAGGTGGTCCTGGTGGTGTCGAACTTCACAGACCACGCGTCTGCGACCGCGGCCGTGCAGGTGGTGTCCGTGGAGTCGGCAACGCACTACGTGGCCCCCGGGGGTGGACACATCGTGCCGTTCACAAACTGGATAACGGCGGCGACGAATATCCAGGACGCCGTGGATGTGTGCGTGCCTGGAGGGATCGTGTGGGTCAGCAACGGCGTATACGAGACCGGCGGTGTGGCGGGGTACCCGGCCTCCAAGCACCTGCTGACGAATCGCGTCGCGATCTACAAGCCCATCACGGTTCGGAGCGTGGGCGGGCCGGAGGTAACGGCGATCAGGGGGGCAGGCCCCAAGGGCAATGCAGCCGTGCGCTGTGTCTACATGACCAATGGCTCGATGCTCGTTGGATTCACGCTGACCAACGGGGCAACGCGCACATCGGGGGACGCGCTGAGGGAACTCTGCGGCGGTGGGGTATGGTGCCAGAGCATCGATACGCTGATTTCCAACTGCGTCATCATCGGCAACTCGGCGAGCAATTTCGGGGGCGGGGCGTTTTACGGTACGCTGTACAACTGCTCGCTTTCCTCCAATACGGCCGAATGGGGCGGCGGGGCGTACGAGGCCACGCTGTACAACTGCACACTGACCCGCAACTCGGCTTATTACGGCGGCGGAGCGAGTGGGTCCACACTGAACAACTGCACGCTTTCCTCCAATACGGCCACATGGGGCGGCGGGGCGTACAAGGCCACGCTGTACAACTGCACACTGACCCGCAACTCGGCGACCCTATTCGGCGGCGGGACGTCTGGGGGCACCTTGTACAACTGCACGCTTTCCCGCAACTCGGCATCCTCATACGGCGGCGGAGGGTATGGGGGCGCCTTGTACAACTGCACGCTTTCCCGCAACTCGTCATCCTCATGGGGCGGCGGGATGTTTGGGGGCGCCTTGTACAACTGCACGCTCATTGATAACTCAGCGGTTCAAGGCGGTGGGGTTTACGGCGGTTCGCTGTACAACTGCACGGTGACCAGCAATTCAGCGTCGAGCTCTGGCGGCGGGGTGTATTTGTGCAACGCACGCAGCTCGATCATATACTACAATACGGGGCCGTCCCCTTGGCAGAATTACTACGAGGGCAATCTGTCGTACTCGTGCCTGACGCCCGACCCGGGCGAGACAGCCTACACGTTCGCGAACATCACGAACGCGCCGTCGTTTGTGAATTTGTCTGCGACGAACCTGCGGCTGAGGGCGGATTCGCCGTGTATTGATGCAGGGCAGAACCAGGCGTGGATGACGGGCTCCACGGATCTGGACGGGAGCCCGCGGGTGTTCAATGGCCGCGTGGACATGGGGACGTACGAGTTCACGATCGCGACGGCGGCGAAGGCGCTGCTCGAAGGGCCGTACGATGCGGTGAGCAACCGGATGAGGCGCGCGGTGACCGTGCCGGCGGTCTCGCCGTACTGCGAGGATCCGCGGTTGGCCGAGACGATCCCGACGAACGCGGTGGACTGGGCGCTGATCCAACTCATGGACACCAACCGCCACGCGGTCGCCGTCGCGAACAGCGTGTTCGTGACTCAGGACGGCACGCTGGTAACGGACGACGGCTCGCCCGGACTGCGGCTGGAGTGCTCGCCGAACCATTCGTATTACGTGGTGGTGAAGCACCGCAACCACCTCTCGGCGATTTCGGTGCTGCCGGTGGCGTTCACGAACACGTCGGTGAGCTATGACTTCACCGCCGACACGAACGGTGCGGTGGAACTGGAGCCGGGGGTGTGGGGTTTGGCGGCGGGGGATGCCGATGGCGAAGGACGTGTGACGCCGACGGATGT
>JAZDKY010000042.1:0-26278 GCA_043802525.1 bacterium | reverse complement strand
TTCAGCCAAACGCCAACCACAAGGGCCAAACCGCCTCCGAGCGCCTTCGCCCGTCGCTCGAACAGGAATCAGAACCGCCTGTAGCCGTGCCTCACCGGCCTCCACGGAAAAGACCCCCGCAGAACTGCCATGCGCCCGTCGCGGATGGCCAACCACCCGTAACTCAGGCCCGCAGCCACGCTGAACGAAGGCTGGCGTGCCAGCCGACTTGTCCGCCATAGCCCGCAGGGCGACGGCGGAAGCTCCCACCCGAGCAGAGCGAGTGGCGAGGAGCGAAGGCTGGAGCGGGCGGCGGGAATCCCTGGCCAGCCCCCGCCTTCGGCGGGGTAAACCCTGCTCCGAGCAGGGCAAGCTTGGAAGTTTACGGCGCAATTGGCGCCGCTTGCCGCGCAGTATGCGCGGGCTGGAACTTTACCACTATGCTACGCCCGCTTTCTAGATCACGAAGGACAGGTTGAACTATGTCGGCGCCAAAGAAGGGGTCAAGTTTGGCCGCCCAAGCGTTGCCTGCATCCTGCGGACCGCCGGCCGCCTCCGCTCTTCCAAGCTACGGCGAGCCACGCCGCAGTTGAAATCCCGCGTTGCGGGATTGAAACGAAGGCGGGAAGCTGTCCCTCCAGGACCGGAGGGGCACGCATCGCGTGCCCGATTGGATGACCAATCACTTTTCCAACCGAGCGCCTTGCAAGATTTCCGTGGACGCGACGGAGCGCGTCCTGACACCCATGTCCGTCTGGAGGGACGGCCTCCGGCCGTCCGATTCGGACACGCGGAGCGTGTCCCAGTCGAAAAAAAAGCCGAAGCTCCACGGAGCTCGTCTACGGCACCCGCTCAACCAGCGCTTCGAAGCCGGAGATCACGTCGAACAATTCCTCGTCAATGCCACTCTGGCGCAGTCGGTGAAATGTCCCGTTGAGGTCTTCCAGGAGTTCGTCGATGTTTCGGTCGGCACGCTCCATCGCCGCCAGGCGGCTCGCGTTCTCGCTCGCGAGGGATTCGGCGCACGCCCGGTAGAGCGAGACAAAAAGATATTCGCGGATGAGCGCCCGCAAGGTTGCCGTGCCGCCCCCCATGACTTCGGGCATCCGTTTCGTCGGCCAGGGAAGGTTGGCAATCTCACGGCGCCAGGTTTCGTCCAGCGGAAGCAGTCGCTGGCTGACGGGCGCATACACCGCCCCGGACGCGGGACGGTTGTAGAAGAGATGGAGTTCGATGCCATCACCCTGACCTGACCTGCTGTGGAGCGCCTCGCTCTTCACGAGAACCTGCCGTACAAACGGGGCGATGGCAATGGTGGAGTTCGGCACGGCAAAGAGGCCGGCCAGCGGCAGGCCCGCGTCCGCCAGGCGCGCATGAACGCGTTCACCAACGGCCCAGACGCTGGGTTTGCCGGGCAGCGCAGCGAGGGTCTTGACCGCAAAATCGGCCACCACATCGTTGAACTGGCCCACCAGGCCCTGGTCGGAACCGAACACGACAGCGCCGATCGCGCGCGCATGGCTTTGTTCTTTTCGATCCACCGCGGAGGCCGCCGGCTCGCTTTCCCGAAAGCACGAGCCCAACCCCAACTCCACGGTCCGATAGTAGTCGGTCAACGCACGCACCGATTTTTCGTATTGCCCGATACTCGAGGCGGCCAGGGTTTTCATCGTGCGTACGACGGATTGGAGATCACCGGCGCTGCTGATTTTTCGACGCAGGCTCGCCAAGGTGTCGCTCATGACTCCGCCTTGGACTCCGCCTCGGGCTTCGACCGAGCTTTGCTGTCCGGCTCCGGCTTGGGCTGGAAAGGAGCGAGCGCTCGGCGGGCGATTTCGATGATCGCCTTGCGATCGTTGTCGCTCAATGTTTTGGCGGTTTCGAATCGCGCGGTCATCTCCGCCGGGATTCTTGCCGCCGCCTCGTACAGGGCGTGCTCAGCGTCCGTCATCCGGTCCATCGGCACCGGGTCGAAGAGGTCCGCCGTCAGCGCCAGCAGCACGGCAATTTGCGCCGGCACGGAAACCGGGGCGAATTCCGGCTGCTTCAGGCAGGCGCGGATGCGCCGCCCATGCTCGATGGTCTTGCGGGTGTCGTCATCCAGCCGCGCGCCGAAACGGGCGAAGCTCTCCAGCTCCTCAAACTGCGCGTAGGCGAGCTTGAGGTCGCCCGCCACCGCGCGGTAGGCCGCCCATTGCGCCTTGCCGCCGACGCGCGAAACGGATTTGCCGACATCGACCGCGGGCAGCACGCCCAATTCGAACAGCGACGGCGAGAGGTAGATCTGCCCGTCCGTGATGGAAATCAGGTTGGTCGGAATGTAGGCGGAGATGTTCTGCGCTTCCGTCTCGATGATCGGCAGGGCGGTGAGCGACCCGCCCCCGCGCTCCTTGCGCAGATGCGTGGCGCGTTCGAGCATGCGCGAATGGATGTAGAAGATGTCGCCGGGAAAGGCTTCGCGCCCGGGGGGCCGGCGCAGCAGGAGGGAAAGCTCGCGATAGGCGCGGGCGTGATGGGTCAGGTCGTCGTAAACGACCAGCACGTCGCGACCCGCTTCCATGAAATGCTCCGCGATGCTGGTCGCGGCATAGGGCGCGATGTAGGCGAGGCCGGGCGGGTCGTTGCCCTCGGTCACGACCACGATGGTGTACTCCAGCGCGCCCTTCTCGCGCAGGACGGCCACGGCCTTCGCGACGGCGGATGCGCGCTGGCCGATGGCGCAATAGACGCAGAGCACGTCTTTCCCGCGCTGGTTCAAAATGGTGTCGATCGCAATAGCCGTCTTGCCCGTCTGGCGATCGCCCAGAATCAATTCACGCTGGCCACGCCCGATGGGAATGAGCGCGTCGACGACTTTCAGGCCGGTCTGGAGCGGCACGGTGACGGGCGCGCGGTCCATGATGGGCGCAGCGGGACGTTCGATGGGCAGGCGCTCGTTGGCGACCACCACTCCGTTGCCGTCGAGCGGCCGGCCGAGCGGGTCGATGACGCGGCCGAGCAGGCCGTCGCCGACGGCCACATCCATCACCCGGCCCGTGCGCTCGACTTCATCGCCGGCGTGCAGGTGCCAGTAGTCGCCGAGCAGCACGACGCCGATTTCGTCCTCGTCCACGTTGAACGCGATGCCGAACACGCCGCCGGGAAACGCAAGCAGTTCCTCGAAGCCGACGCCGGGCAGCCCGGAGACCCGGGCGATACCCGTGGAAACACTGGTAATCGTGCCCACCTCGCGCGGCGTCAGGCGCGGGGTGAAAGCGCCCCGCACCCGGCCTATGCCATCGAACGCACGGTCGAAAACGGACTGCAAACTTTCCGGCGCAGGGCTCATGGGCTCTTTGTCGCGGGCTTCGGTTCTTCAGGCCGAGGCCCGGCTCTGGGTTTGTCCTTCTCTTTCAGGAGTTCGCCGACGTCCTTTTCCATTGAGGCGAGGTAATCCGCGATGCTCCAGGCCACTTTCTGGCCATTCGCACTGAGTTCAATTCCGCTGACAAGATCCGGCGCGGTTTCGAACCGGGGATGAAGGTCAGCCGAGAAGGTTTCGTTGATGGCCTGTTGAATCGCCGCTTGTTGTTCCGCGGGCAGGTCAAATGCGCTGCGCACGAGCGCGGGGTCAGACGCTGTCTTCAGCGCGCCGCCCAGGCCTGCCTTCGCCTGGCCGTCCATCTCCCGCAGGCGGCGCGTGAAAACGTCGACCATGCGCTCTTCCAGGTTCGCCGCGGCAAGGTCCGCCAGTGCTTTGCGCGCGATAGCGAATACTTCTTCCTGGGTCCGGCGACGGAGGGTCAAACTCAGATTACGGGCGTCGTTGTTCAGCGTTTCCTGCCGCTTGGCGCTCATGGCATCGGCCGCCTTGCGCGCTTCGTCGAAGAGCCGCAGCCGCTCGGCTTTCGCCTCGTCCGTGGCCTTTGCCAGGAGTTCGGCGCGCTGCTGGTCGAACGCCTCGTTCTTGCGCTCGAACGCGTCGCGCTCTTTTTGTGCCTCGGCCTTTTTCGCGTCGGCGTCAGCGAGTTCCGCGGCGATCCGCTTCTCCCGCGCGTCGATGGCGCGGAGGATGGGCTTGTAGAGAAAGCGCTTCATCAACCACACCAGGATGAGGAAGTTGAGCGTCTGCGCGCCGACGGTGAACCAATCGATGAGCATGGTTTACTTTCCCGCGGTTTGGGCGATGACGTGGTTCCAGAACGGGTTGGCGAAGATCAGGATCATCGAGACGACGAAGCAGTAGATGGCCGTCGACTCGATCATCGCCAGGCCCACGAACAGAGTCCGGGTGATGGTCGCGGAGGCGTCAGGCTGCTGGGCCAGCGAACTCAGCGCCGTGGCGACCGCCTTCCCTTCCGCCAGCGCGGGCCCCATCGTGCCGAATCCGGTGGTGATGCCGGCGATGACAATGGATGTCACCGCGATCGCAGTCATGCTGTCCATGGTGTCTCCTTTTGTTGACGTAGTGCATGCTTCATGGTTGTGCCTCGGGCTCAAGGCCGGGTTTGCGGACGCGCGTGGCGGCCGCGATGTACACCGCGGCCAGGATGCTGAAGATGTAGGCCTGCACCATGCCGGTGAGCAGACCGAGAAGGGTCATGACGATCGGGAAGAAGAAGGGCGTGATGGTGTGCAGGATGGCGATGATCATGGCCCCGCTCATCATGTTGCCGAACAGGCGGACGGCCAGGGCCAGCGTGCGCGACAGTTCGCTGATGAGGTTGAACGGCAGCATGATGACCGTCGGCTCCACGTAGGACTTGAGGTAGCCGCGCACGCCCTGGTCCTCGATGCCGAACAGCGGCACGGCGACGAACACGCAAAGCGCGAGGGCCATGGTGGTCGAGAGCGAGCCCGTCGGCGGCTCGTAGCCGGGAAAGACCGTGCAGAGGCTGGCCGAGGCGACGAACAGGAAGAGCGTGCCCAGGAAGCCGATGTATTTTCCCGGATGGCGGAGGCCGACTTCTTCGATTTGGTTCCCGATCGACGTGACGATTATTTCCAGGAGGTTCTGCCAGCGGGTCCGGTTCAGGTCCGTGGAAAGTTTGCGCGTGATCAGTTTTGAGCCGACGGCCAGCACGAGCATCAGCCCCCACGTGAATACGATGGTGGCATTGAGTTTGAAAAACCCGTACTGCCAGAAAATTATCGTATCGGGACTAAGGCGCATCGCCGGCTTCCTGTGTTGCGCGGGTTGGCCCGTATCCCGACGAACGGGTAAGCGAGGTTATGAGCAGGCGCGCCGCAAGAAATCCGAGGAGGCACGCCACCAGCCGATCCCAATGGCCGCCGCCGACAACGTAGAATCCAGCCAGGGTCATGCCCATCCGCAGCAGCAGGCTGCCGAAAAGCCAGCGCGCCGGATATTGGGACGAAAGGCCCTTGCGAACGGTCCACCAGAGGCCGCCGAAGAAAAACGCGCCCAGCGCGAGACCCGCCACTCCCGCCACGGCCCATGGCAGCATGTCACGCATCGTCGTCCTCCTGTTCGTCCCGCATCGCCTTGTCCTCCTTGGTCACCCAATGCCACGCATTCATACAGCCGATCGTGAGCCCGGCCACCAGCAGCGCCAGGGTCCACGAGCGACCTCCCGGGTAGCGCCGGTCCAGCCAGATACCCAGTGCCGCGCCCAGCAGCGTCGGAACGGTCACCGACCAGCCGATCAGCCCCATCATGCCCAGGCCGAACCAGACGCCCTGCGCGGCGTTGCGCCGCGCCTTGAGCTTGCGCGCGGCCTTCGCGCCGACCTGCCCGGTGAAGGTCGGCTCGACGTGCGTGGTCTTCTTGGGCTCGTCATTCATGTTGAAGAGTCGCGAAGCGACGCAGAAATCCAGTTTCCAGTTTCGCCATGACCAGGCGCGCGCTTTTCTCGTGCTCGTCCAGCGTGAGAAACTCCTTCTCCACCGCTTCGCGCAACCGGCCGAGGTCGGTTCCGCCCAGCGCACGGCGCACGGAAACCAGCACGTCCGGGCCGCTTTTGACCAGCACCCCTTCATCCACGGCCACGAAAACTTCCCCGTCCGATACTGTCTCGTAGACCAGGATGCCCGGCACGAGCGCGGCCACACAATCGAGGCGGTGTGGCAGGAGTCCAAACGAGCCCTCATGCGTCTCCGCGACGATGCGCAACACGCCGGCTTTCTCCGCGTAGACTTGGGAGGGCAGGAGAATCCTAAGATTCATGGGCGGTCAGTGTCCTGTCCAGGATGGTTGTCAGCAACGTTGGGCGGAGCGTCCCGCTCCGCCGTTCTCCTCATGGCGCGGCAGGGACGCCGCGCCCTACCGCGTTGAGAAATCCAAAACAGGACACTATCCATGAGCGACGGCATATTCGTCCTCCGGTTGAGGTTTCGCTTTGCGCTTCGCTTCGCCGATCGCCCCGATCATATAGAGCGCGCGCTCCGGGTAGTCTTTGAATTCATCGCGGAGGATGCGCTCGCAGCCGTCCAGCGCGTCCTCGAGGTTGACCAGTTTCCCCTTGAGGCCGGTGAACTGCTCGGTCGTGAAAAACGGCTGGGTGAGAAAGCGCTCCAAGCGGCGCGCCCGGTCGACCACCTTGCGGTCCTCCGGCGAAAGCTGCTCCAGGCCGAGCATGGCAATGATGTCCTTGAGTTCCGCGTATTGCGCGAGGGTCCTCCGGATTTCCTGCGCCAGATTGTAATGCCGGTCGCCGACGATGCCGGGCGTGGCCATCTTGGAACTGGATTGGAGCGGGTCGATGGCCGGGAAAAGCCCCTCGCTCGCCCGCTTGCGCGAAAGCACGATGGACGCGGAGAGATGCGAGAAGGTATGCACCGCCGCCGGATCGGTGAAATCGTCCGCCGGCACATACACCGCCTGGATCGACGTGATGGCGCCGGTGTCCGTGTTGGCAATGCGCTCCTCCAACCCGGACAGTTCGGTGCCCATCGTGGGCTGATAGCCCAGCCGCGACGGCATCTGGCCCATCAAGCCGGACACCTCCATGCCGGCCTGGATGAAGCGAAAAATATTATCGATGAGCAGCAACACATCGCGGTGCTCGTCGTCCCGAAAATACTCGGCCATCGTCAGCGCGGCGTGGCCGACACGGAACCGGCTGCCCGGCGGTTCGTTCATCTGGCCGAAGATCATCACCATGTTCGGCAATACGCCGGCCTCCTTCATTTCGCGGTAGAGCTCCTCGCCTTCGCGACAGCGCTCGCCGATGCCACAAAAAATACTGACCCCTTCCTGGTGCCCGATCATGTTGTGGATCATTTCGGTGAGCAGCACCGTCTTGCCCACGCCGGCTCCACCAAAAAGGCCCGCCTTACCGCCACGCTCCAGCGGAACGAGCACGTCGATCACTTTAATGCCCGTTTCAAAGATTTCCGACTTGGTGGAACGTCGCGCCAGCGGCGGCGGGGCCCGATGCACGGAACGCCACTGGACATCGGACAACGCCCCTCCGCGGTCGATGGCGTTGCCGAACACGTCAAACATACGCGAGAGAATCCCTTTCCCGACCGGCGCCTTCAACGGCCCGCCGGTGTCTTCCACCTGCATGCCGCGCGCGAGACCCTGCGTTGGCGTCAGCGCAATCCCGCGCACGGTCCGTGCGTCGCGTTGCTCCAGGACTTCGATGACGATCTTGTTTTCCGCCCCTGCGTGCAGTACGGAGAAGATCGGCGGCAACGGCCCGTCGAACCGAATGTCCACGACGCTGCCGCGTACCGAGACGACCATGCCGTGCTTCGGGGTATTTGCATCGTCGTTCATGTGTGCCCTCCGGTCTTTGGTCCATCGCCGTCGGCGGGTGCACCGGGCGGCAACGTGTCCGGCACCTGCAAGCATGCCACGCCTATGCGGCTGTCGGCCATCCCGTAATAAACGTCGAAGCGGTCCGGTGCGCCGAGATCGTCGCGCCGGTCAATGCCGGTGGGAAACACGACGTTGGCGATAGTCCCGTGGCGTTCCTGCGGCAACTCCGGCGTCAACACCGGCTCCACCGAACGATAGAGAATATCGCGCGGATGCTCCTTGGAGAGCACCATCACCCCGGCCGAGTAGCATAGCTGGCGTCCGTCGCCGCCCGGCTCCGCCACGTTGCTCACACCGTGGTACACGATCAGCCAGCCATGCCGGGTCAGGATGGGAGGCGTGCCGCCGCCGATCTTCAGCTTCTCCCAGGGCGACACCGGCGTCGCCAGCCGGTGATGGGAGTTAAACAGGCCGAGGTGATGCGGTTCGATCCCCTCCAGCCCCATCGGGCAATAGGAAATCCAGATGCTTTCATGATCAAGATCCACCACGCGGGACGCCGTCTGGCGCGCGGTTTCCTCGGGACGGGTGCCGGGAAAAAGCGGACGGTGAAGAAGCGCCAACTGCATCTTCCCGGCGTGATTGGGAATGGCAACGGGAAAGAGACTGGCGTCCTTGTTATCCACGTGGACGAAATCGATGCCTTGAAAGGGTTCAAAGGTCACAAGCCCCAGGCGCTTCCAGTGAAACAAGTCCTCCGATACTGCCAACGCGATCCGCGGGCCCAGGGGCGAATGTGCCGTGTAGGTCATCACGTAGCGCTTGAATCGTTCGACGTACGTGATGCGCGGGTCTTCGCAGCCGCCGCTACCGTCGGGCCGTCGTTCGTAATCCGCTTCCGGCTCCAGCGCGATGCCGAGTCGCTCGACCCCGGACGGGTCGCCGGCTTCGTTGAATTTTACGCGGGCGATGCCGATGCGCGAATAATTGTCCTTCGCGACGAGCCGGGGAAACAGGTAAAGCTTCCCGTCGGGGCCACGGGCGGCGGCCGGATTAAGGACACCTTCGACCTCGTGCGGGTTGCCCGGCTCCGGCTCCATCAACTGCCCCAGGCGCTTTAGAAGGAAACCACTCATCGTTTCTGCACCTTCGAAACGTCGGGGTATTCAACGCCCTCCAGGCACGCGACGATCGCTTCCACCACCCGCTTGGTCTCATGCGGAGTTTTCACCCGGACGGACACCACGCCTGCCTCTTCGGCTGGGTAGTCGTTCCCGCCGGGGAACAAGGCATCTCCGATGAAGATCATTTCATCAATGGCAATGCCAAGCGTGTCCCGGAGCTTTCTAATTCCGTAGGCTTTATCGATGCCGGGCTTGGTGACGTCGACGGAGGTCGAACCGCCCAGGCGGACGGAAAATTCCGGAATGAGCTTATCGAGAAGCGTCTTCATCTTTTTCCGCTTGCTGAAGTCAGGGTCCCATTTCTTTTTTTCTTCGATGGGAGCCTGCTGCCCCAAGGCCGAGAACGTAATCTGGCTTCCCCGGTCTTGAATCGACTCCCCCAGACCTTCTCGATCGTGAAGTCCGACGACGCGACCGCCTTCTTCAGCGAATCGATAATTTTCTTCTTCTCCTCGCCGGTAAAATCTTCCGAATAGAGTTTTTTCCAAGCGGCTCCGTATTGGTAGAACTTCGTTCCACAGGTAGGGAGGAGCGACAGATTCTTCAGGTGTTCGTCCTGGGGAAGATGCGAAAGCACTTGTTTCTCGAACTGCGGCCAATCGCCACCGGAAATCACGGCACCTTCGCAATGCCCAGCAGCGCGGTGAGTAGGGCGGCCATCTCGTCATCGAGGGGCGCCTTGCTTTCGGCCAGCGTGCCGTCCAGGTCGAATACAATGAGCTTTTTCATCAGAGTTGCTTGCGGATCGATTTCAGCGCCTGCCGGCGTTTTGCGGTGGTCTTGGGATAGGCCATCTTGAGTTCCTTGAACGCATCGAGGATTACTTGGGAAACAATCAGCCGGGCGTTCTTCTTGTCGTCGGCAGGGACGATATACCAGGGCGCGCCTGCGGTGCTCGTGGCGCTCAGGCACGCCTCGTAGGCTTGCCTGTAGCGCGGCCAGCTTTTCCTCTCATGAATATCCGAGATGCTGAATTTCCAATTCTTCTCCGGCTCGTCAATGCGATCGAGGAAACGCTTTCGCTGTTCGTCCTTTGACAGGTGGAGAAAGAATTTGATGATCCGCGTGCCGTTGCGGTGGAGATGCGACTCCAGGTCCACGATGGAGCGATACCGATCCTTCCAGATGGACTTCGTGACGGGCAACTCATCTGGAAGCCTTTGGTTGCTCAGTAGCTCAGGATGAACGCGGACAATGAGCACCTCCTCGTAGTAAGAACGATTGAAGATGCCGATCCGGCCTCGCTCCGGCAGACGGCGGTTCGTGCGCCACAAAAAATCATGGTCCAACTCCTCGGCGCTCGGCTGCTTGAAACTGAAAACCTGGCAGCCTTGCGGATTGATCCCGGACATGACATGCCGGATGACGCCGTCCTTGCCGGCCGCGTCCATCCCCTGGAAAATAAGCAGCAAGGCATAGCGGTTGGACGCGTAGTGAAGCCGTTGCAACGCATTCAACTTTTTGACGTGTTCTTCCAGATGCTTGTGATACTGCTTCTTCGACTCGAAATAGGGCTCCACCTTCGTCGGCCACTCGTTGAGTTTGACCCTTTCTCCCGGCCTAACGCGAAAATCCTTTGCGTTGATCTTTACCTTCATGACGTCGTCCTTGCTTCGGGTGTAGAGGAAACCGGCTCCCGATCGAATGCCTCGTGCAGAAGTTTCAGCCTGTTCTCAATCTGCGCCCGGTCGCGCGGTGAGGCGACGGTGCGCGCGGCCAACTCGGCGATGCAGTCCACGTGTTCGCGGAGCGCGAGCCGCCGCTTCGGTTTGGTCGTGAAGCCGGCGATGGTTTGCAGCGCGCCCAGCATACGCAGCAGAATGGCGGTATTACCCGCAGCGCTGCCCCGGATTTGGTCGAACGATTCGCCCAATAGACTGGCAAAGGATGGTCCGATGGCAATCACCCGAAGCTCATGGTCCTCAAATCGGTGCGAGGAAGGAATGAGCCGGGAGGCCAGCCGCGCCAGAATCGCGGTCAGATAATCCACGCACATGACAGCGGTCGTGCTGTCATTGATGCCGGGGGAGAGTGCGCGCAAGGCCATATCCACAATCTGGCGGACACCGAATGCGGCGTCTTGCGATACCGTGCGATGGCGGTCGATGTTGTAGGCCGACTGCAGGGCGGCTATGGCCGCTTTTTCAGGCGGCGCCTCCATCGCGAGCGAGGCGATTGCGCCCTGGTGGACCACGAAGTCGCCGACGCCGTGTCTCATCTGCACGATGGTCCCGTGTTCCCGCGCCAGGCGCAGCATTGCTTCATTGTCCACGCCCTGGATATAGCCGCTCCGCGGGGACGGTACATCCTGCCATTTCCGCTCCGTCAGTGGGAACGCTGCCTGGTCCTCTTCGTCGTCTTCCGGCTCATGTCCAAGGTGCTCCGGGAAAAGCCGATCGATGGCCGTCATGGTTTCCGCGGCGACCGAGGCAATAATGTTCGAGGCCTGGATCGAAGAGGCGATGTGATGGATAAAAAAGATGAGGGCGCCAATGCTGCCGATGGACATGACGACGCTGAACGTCACGGCGATGCTGGGAACAAACGCGGACGCATCGCCGCCGCGAATGGTGCGCAACACGATCAGACAGTACGTGAAAATGCCCGCGAAGATGCCGAGCACAACCTGAGTCACGCGGTCCCGCATGAAGTTGCGCAGGATGCGCGAAGTGTATTGGCTCGAGGCCAACGCCAGGGTCACCAGGGTCATCGAAAACGTGACCCCGACGACGGTCATCATGGAGCCCGCAATGGTGGACAACATCCCGCGCGCGCCCGCCGCGCCGGCGCCAAACACCCGCGGCCAGCCGGCCATCCAGCGCGTGATCCCGGTGGAATCCGCTTCAACCAACGCCATCGCGAGGGCGGCGCTGAAGACGACAATCAGCGAGGGCACAAACCAAAAGCTCCCCCGGAGGTTGCTCCAAAATATTTTGAGCCTGTTCATGCTTCGCCGCCCAATCCATGCGGTGCTTTCATGTGGACCGAGGGATCTCTCCCTCCCTCATTTTCCCATCGTTGAATCGATCCCTGCGCCACGGTCATGGGCTGGCCCGCGGACAGGCAGCGCGCGGTGTCGAAGAGTTTATTCGCGGCGGCATTCCACAACGCGATGAGCGGCACGGTGGGGTGGTGGGGGTCGAAGGACAAAATGCTGAGCGACGCCGTGGCCAGCGCAAAGTGCTGCGCGTCGACGAGCGGCAAGCCGATCCAGCGTACGGCCAGCGCGGCGCCGAACTGACCGTGTGAAAAAAGTGTAACGTTTCCGTGCAGCGCGCGAAGACGGGCGATGAGTTCGTCGGCGCGGTCCTGAACCTGCGCGGGCGTCTCACCGCGCGGGCAGCCGTCCCGGAAAACATTCCAGTCCGCACGCTCGGCGCGGATGTCTTCGGATTGGCGCCCTTCGTAGTCGCCGTAGTCCCACTCCGTGAGGTCCGGTTCGCTTACCGCGACGGCTCCCAGCCCGACCAGCTCGCAGGTTCGCCGTGCGCGCTTGAGCGGGCTGGTCAGCACATGGGCAAACGGGATCGCCCGGAGGTGCGCGCCCAGGTTCCGAGCCTCCTCCTCGCCATGCGCGGTCAGGGGAATGTCCGTGCGGCCGGTGTGGCGACCGGAAAGCGCCCATTCCGTTTCGCCGTGTCGAATGAGGTGAAGGTGCAGAGGCATCATGTGGATCTGATTTCCATGGCAGTAAAACGGGCCGGACCCGCTATTTTTCACCATTTTCGCGCTTCAGCAGCTTCGCTGTGATCGAAGTATCGAACCGCCGCTTTCGTGAACGGTTTGCAGAATATCGCCATGCCGTGCTGCCACTGCTTTTCTCCAACCATCGCGAACCGTTCGATGTCGGCAAAATGCTTGATGCCGAACTTGAGATCCTCCCACGCCGCGCTGGCCTCCCAGCCGTGAAAACCGGCCATGTCAAAGAGCACGCGCAACGTTCCGTGTTGCCCGATGAGTCGTTCGAATTCGGGTACAAAGCGTTCGTAGTCCGCCTTGACCAAGATTCCGCTGACGTGGACGACTAGAATATTCCCGCCGTTTTCTTCACTAAGTTGAATCGGCATGTGAGGCTCCTTTCATGGGTGTGGGGGTTCCATCGTGGCAGCATACTCGCCGCGGCGCGCGGCCCGGTTGCACGTGGCCCGATGAACCAGAGCCTGCTGTGCAGCCGACACATGGGCCTCCTTGCCTTGCCAAATCTCCAAAGCCGGTTGCTGGATGGCGCGGGCACAACGCGCAAGAGACATCCCACCGTGGCGTCGGCCACCTCGTCCACGGGCTCTTGCGTGGGACAGGTTAATCCGGGAAGCACCATATTGGGCTTCAGGATCATGCCCTCGAGTAGCACCCGTTGTGCGGCAAGCTGGTTGAAGACCGTTCGCACGACGTCCTCCGTGACGGTGGCGCATCGCTGCAGCGTGTGCGCGCCGTCCATGAGCTCTTGCGCGTTCATTTGCAGTTGCCCCACTGCCAGTTCCGGATCTCCGGCAGGTCCTGGCCGTTCTTGTCGATGTACTGCTTATGCTCGATCAACTTGTCCTTGAGCTGCTGCTTCAGGTAGACGCCCTTGTCGCCAGTCTGCGGCAGGCGGTCGATCGTGTCCATCACGAGGTGGAAGCGGTCCAGGTCATTGAGCACGGTCATGTCGAAGGGCGTGGTGATGGTGCCTTCTTCCTTGTAGCCGCGGACGTGGAAGTTGTCGTGGTTGGTGCGCCGGTAGGTGAGCCGGTGAATCAGCCACGGGTAGCCGTGAAAGGCGAAGATGACGTGCTTGTCCCTGGTGAACAGCGCGTCGAAATCCACATCGCTCAACCCGTGCGGGTGCTCGGATTGCGGCTGCAGCTTCATGAGGTCGACGACGTTGACGACCCGGATTTTCAGCTCGGGCAGGTGCTCACGCATCATGGATACAGCGGCGAGGGTCTCCAGCGTCGGCACGTCGCCGCAGCAGGCCATGACGACGTCGGGCGCGGCGCCCCGGTCGTTGCTGGCCCACTGCCAGATGCCGATGCCTTCGGTGCAGTGCTTCACGGCGGCGTCCATCGTCAGCCACTGCGGCGCCGGGTGCTTGCCCGCGATGACGAGGTTGACGTAGTGCCGGCTGCGCAGGCAGTGATCCATGACGGAGAGCAGGCAGTTGGCGTCCGGCGGAAGGTACACGCGCACGACCTCAGCCTTCTTGTTCATGACGTGGTCGATGAACCCGGGGTCCTGGTGCGTGAACCCATTGTGGTCCTGTCGCCAGACATGCGAGGCCAGCAGGTAGTTCAGGGAGGCAATCCTCCGCCGCCACGGCAGGTGCGCGGTGACCTTCAGCCACTTGGCGTGCTGGTTGAACATCGAATCGATGATGTGGATGAACGCCTCGTAGCAGTTGAAGAGTCCGTGCCGCCCGGTGAGCAGGTAGCCCTCGAGCCAGCCTTCGCACTGGTGCTCGCTGAGCATCGAGTCCACCACGCGCCCCGTGGGCGCGAGAAATTCGTCGTTCGGCACGGTCGCGGCGTCCCACTGGCGTTGGGTCGTTTCAAAAAGCGCGGCCAATCCGTTGGACATCGTCTCGTCCGGTCCGAAGACCCGGAAGTTTCGCTGCGCCTGGTTCAGTTTCGCGACGTCGCGCAAAAAAGGTCCGAGCACGCGCGTGTCGCCGATGCCGCGTATCCCCGGCGCGGGCACGGCCTGCGCGTACTCGCGGAAATCCGGCATCCGCAGGTCGCGGAGCAGCATGCCGCCGTTGGCATGGGGGTTTGCGCCCATGCGGCGCGTGCCCTTCGGCGCCAGTTCGGCCAGCTCCGGCTTCAAACGGCCCTGCTCATCGAAGAGTTCCTCCGGCCGGTAGCTCCGCAGCCAGTCCTCCAGCAGCTTGAGGTGTTCGGGGTGGGCGTCCGGGTGGAGCGGCACCTGGTGCGAACGGAAGGTGCCTTCCACCGGCAGGCCATCGACCACCTTCGGCCCCGTCCAGCCCTTGGGAGAATTGAGAACGATCATCGGCCAGCGCGGGCGCGTGCTATTGCCTCCGGCGCGGGCGTCGTGCTGGATTTTCCTGATCTGCTCCACCGCCGTGTCCAGCGCCGCGGCCATGGATTCATGCATCGGCGCGGGGTCGTGTCCTTCGACGAAGATGGGCGTCCACCCGTAGCCGCGGAATAGCTGTTCCAACTCCTCGCGGGTGATCCGCGCGAGCAAGGTGGGGTTGGCAATCTTGTAGCCGTTGAGATGCAGGATCGGCAGCACTGCGCCGTCAGTGGCCGGATCGAGGAAGTTATTGGAATGCCACGCCGTGGCCAGCGGTCCGGTCTCCGACTCGGCGTCGCCGACAACGCAGGTGACGACGAGATCGGGAGTGTCGAATACCGCCCCGAACGAATGGCTGAGCGAATACCCCAGTTCGCCGCCTTCGTGAATCGAGCCCGGGCACTCCGGCGAGACGTGACTGGGAATGCCGCCGGGAAACGAAAACTGGATAAAGAGCTTCCGAAGCCCGGACTCGTCCTGGCTGATGTCAGGATACACCTCGCTGTACGTGCCCTCGAGGTACGTGTTGCCGACGATGGCCGGTCCGCCGTGGCCGGGGCCGGAGACGTAGATCATATCGAGGTCGTATTTTCTGATGACCCGGTTCAAGTGCACGTAGATGAAGTTCTGCCCCGGCGTGGTGCCCCAGTGCCCCAGCAGCATGTGCTTCACATCCGCGAGCGCCAGCGGCCGCTTCAGCAGCGGATTGTCGTAGAGAAAAATCTGGCCGACCGACAGATAGTTGGCGGCGCGCCAGTAGGCGTCCATTCGGTGGAGCAGTTCCGGCGTGAGTGTCTTTGTTTCAGTTTTCATGAATCCGACGCTGCCTCCTTCATGATCTTGACGCCAAAGTGATTGGCTTGGACGGCCGCCTGCAGGGCTGCCGTAGTTTCAGTCACGGTCTTGTCCGTGGATAGTTTGATCAGCATGCGTCTCCTCTTTTGCTTTCTCGCTTCTGTTCGGTGCTGGCACCCGGCTGCAGGCGCGTTTGAGAAATTGGTTTCATCGTGTTCGCCACGGGCTGTAGGACCAAGCGAACGCGCCTTCGGCGCAGGATGTCCACGGCCGTGAGAGTCAACACCAGCCAGGTCAGGCCTGCCGCGGCAGCTCCCAGCACATCACTCAAGTAATGCGCGCCCAGGTACACGCGACTGAAACCGACCAGCACGACCAGGACGACCGCGCCGAGGACGGCCCCCACGCGCCAGTGCCAGGCTTCGAGCGCGACGACCGCAAAGGCCGCCAGCAGGCCGTATAGCAACGTGGCTGCCATCGTGTGGCCGCTCGGGAAGCTGTAGCCATCGAAAATCATCAACGAATCCTCGAAACGGGGACGCAGGCGGTGGAAAGCCAGTTTCAGGAGAACGTCCAGGAGCATGCCGCCGGGCACGACGAGCGCCAGGGCGAGCAACCGATACCAGCATCGCTTCTGCCACAAAACGAGCGCGGCAACGATCGACAGGCTGGTCACCCAGGCGAACGAGCCGAGCTTGGTCACGCATTGCATCGCCGTCGTCAGCCCGGGCGTCGCACGCGCGTGGAACCATGCCGCGACGTGCGCGTCGACGACGGTCAAGGGGTCGCCGGCCACCACGTCTTCGGCGATGCCGCCGAACAGCCAGGACGCTCCGATGAGGAGCAGGACGCTCGCCGTCAAATGAAGCCCCAGGTAGCCGCGCGGCGAGAGACGATCGAGAAGAAATTCCAACTGGGGAGCAAAGCGCCGGCACAAGGCTGCCACGCGCGGATGCTCCGTCACGGCCTGCCAGCGCCTCCTGACATCGGCCTCATGCCGCCACAGCCAGCGCCAAAGAAAGCCCAACGCGATGGCGAGCAGCAGGGCGCCGCCAATGATTTCGCTGGCGCCGCCTATCCATTTCGCGGCCACACGCCAACTCTCCCCGGCTACATAGCCCACCAAGACGAACACGGTCGCCCAGGCGATGCAGCCCATCGCATTGAAGAGGAGGAATGTCAGGTAGCGCATGCGGCGGGCCCCAGCGACGAAGGGCATCAGCGCGCGCAATACGTGCAGGAAATGACTACCGAAAACGGCCTTGCCGCCATGCTGTACGAAGAAACCATCCACGCGATCCAGGTGCTCCTGCCGCAGTCCGAAACGTCTTCCCTGCTGCAGCAGCCACCCGCGTCCAAAATGCCGGCCAAGTTCGTAGCCGATGCTGTCGCCAAGAATGGCGGCGATGGAGACCACGAAGATGAGGACACCTGGATCAAGCACCCCTTGTCCCGCGAAGAAACCGCCCAACATCACCAGGCTCTCGCCCGGCATGACCAGGCCGAAGAACGCCTGGCATTCCAGCACCACCACAATAAAGATCACGAGGTAACCCCAGTGACCGAGGCGACTCACCAGATCAATCAAATAGTCGAGCATCGCCGTGAATTCTGCGTCAGCCTAGTGTCCTGAGTTGCGAGTTCGTTAAATAATTACTAGACCGAAAGACCACCACCCGCGGCGGCGTAGGGACACGCCGCCCTACCTTTCCCTCCCATGGACGCATAGGTAGGGCGCGGCGTCCCTGCCGCGCCGATGTCGCAACGCCAATCCGGCGGTCCGGGACGAACCGCCCTACCTTTTCGTCACGAAAATTCAAAAGACCCCACTACCCACTAGCGTGCGGCATACCGAGCGCGCGATCATCAACTCCTCGTCCGTGCGGATGACGCGAACCGTGGCCCGACTGGCGTCCGCGGAAATCACGCCGGTTGACTCCGCATTGCGCGACGCATCCAGCTCGATGCCGAGGAAGCCAAGTCCGTCGCAGATGCGCGCGCGGACGGGCGGTGCGTTTTCGCCGATGCCTCCCGCGAAGACGAGCGTATCCAATCCACCGAGAGCGGCGGCGAAGGAGCCGATCCACTTCTTCGCCTGGTAGCAGAAGAGCGCCACGGCTTCCGCCGCGCGCACGTCGGCGGTCTCCTGTGCGAGCAGGTCCCGCATGTCGGAGCTCGTTTCCGAAACGCCGAGCAGCCCTGCCTCGTGGTTCACCATTTCGTAAAATTGTTCTGTGGTCATCTGCTGGGTGCGCGCCAGGTACGGCGCCAGGCCGGGATCCAAATCGCCGGAACGTGTGCTCATCACCAATCCCGCCGTCGGCGTGAACCCCATGCTGGTATCGATGCTCTTTCCGTCGCGCACGGCGGCCAGGCTCGCGCCGTTGCCGAGGTGCGCGAGGATCACGCGGCCCGTCGCCGCCGCCGGATCACCCAGGCGCGCGAGTTCTTCCATCAGGTAGGCGTATGACAGCCCATGGAAACCGTAACGCTGAACTCCCTTTGCGTCGAAGCGGCGCGGAATCGGAAGAAGCTTGGCGACACGCGGCATGTCGCGATGAAACGCCGTGTCGAAACAGGCCACCTGAGGAAGTTTCGGATGGCGCTCGCGGAACGCCTCGATGAGTTCGATCTCGCAGGGCAAATGTTCCGGGTCGTTCGCGCTGATGCGGCGCAGCTCATCCAGCAATTCCGGCGTGACCCGCTCCGGCACGGTGTGTTGCATGCCGTGGACGATACGGTGGCCCGCAGCACAGACCGATTCGAAGTCCTGCTGCTCTTCCAGCCAAGCCACCAGGAACTTCACGGCCGAAGGGTGATCGGAGGTGGCGAGGCTGACGTTGTCGTGGCGATCCGCGGCCGGGTCATGGAACGTCAGCGTCGTCCCGCCCATGCCGATGCGGTCCACTTTCCCATAGAGCCCCCGCGTCAGCGGTTCTTCGGCCTGGTACAGGGCAAACTTGATGCTCGATGAGCCGCCATTGATCGCCAGGATGCGTCGGTCTGCAGGTTTCATGGATGACGCTTTCCTTCGTCCGCGAATCAACGCTGCCACAGGATCTGGGTGGTTTCCAGCGGGATTGCAGCGTCGGCGAACTGCGGTATCACACGCGCCGTATAGTCTGCCGGCCGGCGCGCCGCAGGCACAGACGCGCTGTAAACACAACCGCCCGGCGTGCCGTCCAACGGGCGGCCGCGCTTCATCGCCTGCCGCACCGGGCTGCCGCCGTCGACGCCTTCAGCATAGAGTTCAACCCGCACGGCCTTCGGGTCAAGGTCATCAAGAAAAACCTGCACGTCAAAAACGTGCTGCCCGCTGCGGGTCGCCACCTTCACGTCGCCAAAGCGCAGCGTGGCCCATTTCTGTTCCAGGCGGTGCCCCCAATCGACCACATGCCTGCCCACGGCGCCTTTGTCGGCAGCACGCCTACGATAGGCTGCCGCAGCAGGGAGGTAGTGCTGCTCGGTGTATTCGCGCACCGCGCGGTTGGCGGAGAAGAGCGGTGTCAACCGCGCCATGCTTTCCCGCATCCGGTTTACCCATGCGGTGGGAACGCCGTGAACGTCCCGGGAATAAAATTCAGGGATCACCTCCCGCTCGAGCAGATCGTAGAGCGCGTCGGCTTCGAAAGCGTCCCATGCGGGATCGTCGCCATGCTCCCGGCCGTCCCCCAAAGCCCACCCCACATCAGGCGTGTAGGCCTCCGCCCACCAGCCGTCCAATTCCGAGAGATTGATGCCGCCATTGACGAGCACCTTCATGCCGCTCGTTCCGCTCGCTTCCCACGGTCGCCGGGGCGTGTTGATCCAGACGTCCACCCCTTGCACCAGGTGTTCGGTCAAGAGCATGTCGTAGTCACTGAGGAAAATCACGTGGGGTCGGGCCGCAGGCTGGCGAATGAAATGGGTCCATTCCTGGATCAGGGCCTGGCCCGCTCGGTCCGCCGGATGGGCCTTGCCGGCGAGAATGAGTTGCACCGGGCGCTCCGGATTCGCCAAGAGGCGCAGCAAACGCGCCGGATCGTGCAGCAAAAGGTTCGGCCTCTTGTAGGTCGCGAAGCGCCGCGCAAAACCAAGGGTCAGCGCGTTGGGATCAAATATATCTTTCGCCCCGTCAACGGCCTCGGGCGACGAGCCGGAGCCGGCCAGTTGCCGCGATAATCGTTCGCGTGCGTATTCAACAAGAGCCTTGCTGGCGTCGGTGCGGAATTGCCAGAGCCTGGCATCGGAGACGCGGCGCATATCCCGCTCCAGGGTTTCCGTCGTCCCCAGCCAGCGGTCCTTTCCGCAGGCTTCCGTCCAAAGATCATCCGCGGGCGCCGAGTCCCATGTCGGCATGTGGACACCGTTGGTCACATGACTGATGGGCACTTCGTCCGCGGGCCAGTGCGCAAAGAGGGGCTCAAAGAGATGCCGGCTGACTTTCCCGTGTAAGCGGCTCACGCCATTGACCGCCCCACTCCCGCGGACCGCCAGGTAGGCCATATTGAAACTCTCCGACGCATCGTTCGGATTCTGCCGGCCCAGAGCCAGCAAGTCGCGGAGTTTTATGCCGAGTTTCTGCTCGGCATATCCGGCGAGGTATTGCCCGATGAGGGACGGAGTAAAGCGGTCAAAGCCGGCGGCCACCGCCGTATGGGTGGTAAAGAGATTTCCCGCGCGCGTGACGGCCAGCGCGGCGTCGAAGGGCTGCCCGCTTTTTTCCATGAAGTTGGAGGCGCGCTCCAACACGGCAAAGGCCGCATGCCCTTCGTTCAGGTGACAGACGTCCGGATGGATGTCCAGTGCGGCGAACAGCCGCCAGCCGCCGATCCCGAGGAGCAGTTCCTGCTGGAGGCGCAGCTCCGGCCCGCCGCCATATAGCTCGCTGGTTATTCCCCGATACGCGGGGATATTCGCCGCGTCGTTGCTGTCCAGCAGGTACAGCTTCCCCCTGCCGACCTGGACCTGCCAGGCACGCAGCCAGACCGAGTATCCGGGCAAGGCAATTTCCAACCGCAACCACTCGCCGTTGGCCTGGCGCAACGGCGTAATCGGCAACTGTCCGGGGTCATTGTAAGGATAGAGGGCCTGTTGCGCTCCGTCCTTATCAAGCACCTGGCGAAAATAGCCTTGCTGGTAGAGCAGTCCCACGCCGACCACGGGCACGCCCAGATCGCTGGCGGCCTTGAGCTGATCGCCGGCTACATTGCCAAGCCCGCCCGAATAGATGGGCAACGCTTCGCTCAACATGAATTCCATGCTGAAATACGCGACACAGGTCAGGGGGGCCTGCGCATGATGTTGCTGAAACCACGCAGGTGACTCCACCGCTTGCCGCCTCGCCTCCGCCAGGCCATCCACATTCTTGCGAAAGGCGGGATCAGCCAGCGCGCGCTCGATTTGGTCGCGCGAGACCGCCTGCAGGACACTCCACGGGTTGTGTGTGAGGTTCCACAATGCGAGATCCAGCTTCCGCCATACGTCGTCCGTGGCATGATTCCACGACCAGCGCATATCCAAGGCCAGCTCGGCAAGGGTATCGAACCCCTCGACGTCCCCGTGTTTCGTGTGGCTGATAGGTGTCGGCCTGCTCATCGTCGTTGCGCCAGGGTTGCCATCAACTTGTCGAACGGCTTGTTGAATTTTTCGACACCTTCGTCCTCAAGTTGCTGTGTGATTGCGTCGAGACTGATCCCGAGGTCCGATAATCGCTTCAATACGCGCGCCGCTTCGGTGACATCTTTTTCGAGGCTGGCTTTCGGCTCTCCGTGGTCGCGGTAGGCATTGAGCGTATCGACCGGGACGGTGTTGACCGTGTCCGGTCCGATGAGGGCGTCGATATATTTCACGTCGCTATAGCCCGGGTCCTTGGTGCCGGTGCTGGCCCAGAGCAGCCGCTGGACGCGGGCGCCCTGATCGGCCAGCTTCCTGAACCGGTCGCTACCGAAAATCTCCTTGTAGATCTGGTAGACCATCTTCGCGCTGGCGATGGCAACCTGTCCGCGTGCCTTTCCCGCGAGCTCTGCCTCGTTGCCTCCCCGCGCCGTGTGTTTTTCCAGCAGCGGATCCACGAGCGAATCAATGCGGCTCACAAAGAAACTGGCCACCGAGGCCACCTGCTTTACGGCCTGGCCCTGGGTCGCCCGCGCCTCGATGCCGGCGAGGTATGCTTCGGCTACTTGCCGGTAACGTGGCAGCCCGAAGAGCAGCGTGACATTGACGCTGATTCCTTCGCTGATGAGTTGCTGGATGGCGGGCAGCCCTTCGGCCGTGGCGGGAACCTTGATGAGGACATTGGGCCGGTTCAGCGCAGCCCACAATCGACGGGCTTCCTTGATCGTGCCGTCCGTGTCGTGCGCCAGGTGGGGATTGACCTCCAGGCTGACATACCCGTCCTGGCCGTCCGTTCTGTCGTAGAGGGGCCGGAACTCGTCCGCGGCGCCCTGGACATCGCGTTGGCTGAGCGCTTCATAGATTTGTGAGATGTCCTTCTTCTCGCGTGCCAGGGCGCGAATGTCGTCATCGTAATCGTGGTTTTCCACAATCGCTTTTTCGAAGATGGATGGATTCGAGGTCATGCCCCGCAGTCCATCGTCCTCGATCATTTGCCGAAGTCCACCGCCAACGATCAGGTCGCGCCGGATGTAGTCCAGCCAGATGGACTGACCCATTTTTTCGACTTGCTTGAGGGGATTGTTTCTCATGACGTTGTTTTGCTGTTCTGCAATCCTACCACCTTGACCAGACGGCGACGATGACGTTCGATGCCGATGCATCGCGTGGCGGGATTGAAACGAAGGCGGGAGGCGGTCCCTCCAGGACCGGAGGGGCACGCTCCGCGTGCCCGATTGGATGCCCAAACACTGGCTCTTCACCAAATACCACGGCAAGAACTTTCCGCTCAGGCACACAGCGGGTTCAACGCCGGCGTAATCCGCTCCATCACAGCCGACGTGCGTGGGCCTTGGGATGTGTGTCCTGAAGCGCCTTAGCAGGACGTCAGGATGACACTACATAATGTTGTATTATGACAGATTACCTTTCCTGTGAAATCACGCCACGGCTGGAGCGGGCGCTACAGCAACTGCCAGTGGTGGTGTTCTCCGGGCTGCGGCAAGTCGGCAAGAGCACCCTGCTCCAGAACGAGGCGGGGCTGGCCCGTGGTCACACCTACCGCACCCTCGACGACTTCGCGACCCTGGCAGCCGCGCGGTCCAATCCGGAGTCGTTGCTGGAAGACCCTGCTATTCTCGACGAAGTGCAACATGGTTTCGTGGCTATGTGCAGACGTACGTCGAGCGCGATGTGCGGCAACTGTCCCAGATCACCGACCTGGTCGCCTTCCGCACGCTTGCGCAACTGGCCGCCTTGCGCACCGGGCAGGTTCTCGTCATCAGCACATTGGGACGCGATGCAAAGCTCAATGCCGTGACGGCGGGACGCTATCTCGATTTGCTGGAGGCTTCGTTTCTCATCCGCCGGTTGCCGCCATTTTCGAAGAACCGCAGTTCGAGACGTATGCGGCGCAGAATCTGGCTGCCGTGTTGGAGACACATTTACCGGGCGCCCAGCTTGCCTTCTGGCACGAGCAGGGTCGGCACGAAGTGGATTTTGTAATTGAAATGGGCCGCAAAGTCTTTGCCATCGAAGTGAAAGCGGCCACCCGTTGGAGCGAAGGCGATCTCTCCGGCCTGCGCGCGTTCTTGGGGCGGACACCGGCCTGCGTCGCCGCCGTGCTGGCCTACAACGGGAAGGAAGCCGTGAAACTGGACGAGCGTCTGTTTGCCATCCCGCTGGCGAACCTGCTGGAGTAAGCCAAATGCCGGCGCGGATGCGATCCATCGAAGACTCGATTTGGAGCGGGCGGCGGGAATCCGCCGTCGCCGACGCGGCTATGGCGGACAAGTCGAACCCGTATGACTCTTCTACCAGCTGGCCAGGCGGAACCAAGGTTTGGAGCGGGCGGCGGGAATCGAACCCGCCTGGCCAGCTTGGAAGGCTGGAACATTACCACTATGCTACGCCCGCTTGTGAACTCTGGCTGAAGCCTATCGGATTCGCATTCACCGTCAAGGAAGCCGCGAGAATTTTCTTTAACTCGCGTCCGCCTTTGAGAGATTTGAAATAGCGCTCACGTTCGATGGCCTGTTCCCGGGCAGCATAGGTCTCGCTGTAGACCAGTCTCCAAGGTCTCCCGGCTTTGGTGCTGCGTGTCTTGCCTGTATTGTGCTGCCTTACCCGCTGTTCAATATCCTGCGTCTGTCCTTTGTACAGTCTGCCTGACTTGAGACTGCGGAGTACGTAGAAACAGAATATCGAATGCATGGTGACGGCGGCGGGAATCCCTGGCCGACCGCGACGAAGCGCCGCGCTCGGCGCGGGCAGGCGAACCCGCCTGGCCAGCTTGGAAGGCTGGAACATTACCACTATGCTACGCCCGCGCTTCAGATGAGGGAGAACCGGTTGAACTATACCGGGCACGGGGGACGGGTCAAGCGCCACAGGCCCGGCATCGGCCACGACGCATGGTCTTTCCCTTTGTCCGCGAATGAGGCCGATTTACTGGGACAACACTTTTTTCTAGACAAATTCCTGCCGAATTGCTTTTCTATGCTTGATGAACAGTACACATCCGCAGGCAAGCAGGCGCTTGGAGCCCGGATCTCTGAGCGGGAAGTCGGTAGACATTGGGGTCGTTGGGGCTAAAGATCTCAAGCGGTTTGACGAAATTCTGGGGGAGTTTCACTACTTGGGAGAAAGTCGGCCGGTGGGCGACACCTTGCGGATGGCGGCGCAGATTGAAGGCCAATGGGTGGGGCTACTCCAGTGGGGGTCGGCGGCGTATCGGCTGAAGGATCGTGATACATTCATCGGGTGGACGCCGACGCAACGGGCGTTGCGTCAGAAACTGGTGGTCCAGAATCGTCGTTTTCTGTTGCTGGTCGAACGCGGGGAACATCCGAACTTGGCGTCGCGCATCCTGGGGGCTGCCGTGCGGGAATTGCCCAAGCTGTGGTTCACGTGTTTTGGTTATGAGCCATTGTTGGCCGAGACCTTTACCGACATCGAGGCCTATGAAGGCACCTGCTACAAGGCGGCTGGTTGGTTGCCGCTGGGCCTGACCCAGGGCTATTCGCGTCACCGGGCCGATTTTTACGTGCCCAATGAGCGGCCGAAGAAACTGTGGGTGCGCGAGTTGCGACCGAACGCGGCGGCCACGCTGCGAGCCCCCGCCCTACCCGATGTCTGCCAAGCCGGTGCGCACAGTGACGCGGATGGGGTTTTGCCGCTGCGGGTGCCGCACGTCGAATCCCTCCACGAAGCGCTTTGTGCTGTGCCTGATCCGCGCAGCAGCAACCGCAGTTTCCACATCGGCGCGGTACTCTCGATCGTGGCGATGGCGATCTTTAGCGGACATCTGAATCTGGTTCAGATCGTTCGTTTTGGCAATCGCCTGCGCCGTGAGCAACGCATCGCGCTGGGCTTGCCGCGCTTCAAACCGAACAGCAATTATCGGAAGGCTCCCTCCTACAAAGTGTATTACAACTTGCTGCGCAAGGTGGACATCGACCGTTTTGCCAAGTGCCTGAGCCAGTGGCTGGCGAAGCATTCGGGCACGTTGCCGGCCGCCTTGGCGCTCGATGGCAAATTCATCCGCGACACCGTCGGCATCGTCTGTATGGTCGATCACGAGAACGGGGTCCCCCGCGCGATGGCCATGGCCAGTAAAAAGGAGGGCGAGGGAGAGTATTGCGAGCTGAAAGTAGCTCAACGCCTGATCGAGAACCAAGGCGACCTGACCAACACGCTGATCACCGCCGACCCGCTTCACTGCCAGACCCACACCGCGCGGGAAATCGTCGCCCGTGGCGGAGACTTCCTCATCCAAGCCAAGGACAATCAGAAGACCGTTCACACGCTGGTCGCTACGCTCACGGCAGACCTCCCCCCCTTTTGCCTGCGAACAGAAGGCCCACGGCCGGATCGACCACCACGACATCACCTTGCGTCCTGTCGATCCCCTCGACGTCAACTTCCCCCATGTCCAAACGGTGATCCGAGTCCGGCGCGAATCGACCGCGTTCAAAGAGGCCAAGGACCGCCTCCCCGGTCACTATGTCAGTTCTTCGCCGGTGGACCGCTACAGCCCTGAGCAATGGCTCCAACACATCCGCGGCCACTGGGGCGGGATCGAAATCCGCAACCACTGGCGCAAAGACGCCTGCCTTCGTGAAGATAAGACCCGCAGCCGTAACCCCAACACCGTCGCCGCACTCGGAATGTTGCGAAACTGCGTACTGCTTTTCCTCGACCAGGACCAGCACACGTCCAATCTCAACGCTTTCACGGAGGCCACCGCCGCGGATTCGGACAGGGCTTTCGACATGCTCATGCGCGAGTTCTAAGCCCAAGCACTCCCCCGCGTAAACTTGCCCCACCGCCAGGCCACACTCGAACTCTGCCCTCATCCCGTCTCTTTCGGCTCATTGCGCGCTTGGCGACCTTCTGTTCCCTTCCTCACGCTCCTATCCGCACCGTCCCAGCCTCAAAACGTGCCGATCCTGCGCCGTGACAGGTCAGCGTGCGGCAAAAAAGGATACCAAAAGAAAAGACCATG
>JAZDKY010000041.1:0-2395 GCA_043802525.1 bacterium | reverse complement strand
CGCGCCCGCGACTGGTGGCCGCAGGGAACCAGGACGCAATTCGCGCCGATCGCCCGCGCCACCTCGTGATCGTGTACCGTGTCGCCGATCAACAGCACCTCGCGCGGCGCGTGCGGCAGGCCCGCGATCAGCTTCCGCGCGTTGCCGGTCTTGCCGGCGGCGTAGTGGTCCTCGAGGCCCGCCAGGGCGACGAAATAGCGCCGCAGCCCGAAATGGTCCACCAGCTCCTCGAGCGTGTCCTGGCGGTAGGCCGAGAGGACGGACTGGGTGAGGCCGGCGCGCTCGATCGCGGCCAGCGCCTCGCGCGCGCCGGGCTGGAGGTCGCATTCCAGGCGGCGCTTCTCGTATTCCACGATGAAGTCAGTGCCGAGCTTCTCGAACGACTCTTTCTGGAAATCAAAGCCCAGCCGTCGGTAGTACTCGACCACGGGAAAGTCGAAGACCTCCTGGTAGCGCTCCATCGTCAGGGGCGCCAGGCCGCGCGGCCCGAGCAGGCCGTTCATGATCTCGACGCACAGCCACGCATCATCCAGCAGCGTCCCGTTCCAGTCCCATATCACGTGGCGGTATCTCATTCGGGCTCCAGCCAGGTACGTAAGTGTCGAGTGTCGGGTGTCGAGTGTGAGGTGTCAGGTGTCAGCGGCCTTCGGTCTTTTCTTCTCTTCCCTGACACCTGACACCTGACACCTGAAACCTACCCCGCCGTCCCAATACTCAAATCCCCGTAGATCCTGTAGCCGTGCCCGTCGCGGGCGACGTGCAGCGTGCGGTCCGGGAAGGCCTCGGGGAGCTCCTCGCGCAGCATGTCGACTACCTCGTCCTCGATCTTCTCGCGGACTTCGCGCGGGATGCGGTTGAGGGTGACCATCCGGACGTCGACCACGTAGCTGCGGCCGATCTCCGAGCCGTAGCCGGCCGAGAACGCGGCGCCCAGGTTGAACAGGCCGTCCTGCTCCGGGTCGGAGGTGGTGCCGCGCCGGGCGCGGGCGGGATGGAGGGGATACTTGCTGCCGTACTTCTCTTCCAGGCGGTCATCGATCCGGTCAAACACGGCCTTGAGCTTGTCCTCGAATTCTTCGACTCTGGGATCCCTCAAAGACATTGTTTCTTCCCGGGAAATGCAGTGCGCGGATGGTCAGCCCGGCTTCGTGGCGCGCCGCGCGCCACTTCGCCGCGGCATCCCGACACCCGCCGCAGGCGGCGTGGTCGGGATGGGGTGGACGACGGGATTTGAACCCGCGACATCCAGGGCCACAACCTGGCGCTCTGCCAAACTGAGCTACGCCCACCACCCGTGACGGGGAACAGACTACTTCCAATTTACCCTGAATCAAGGAAAAGTAGTATCGGCGCGTTTCGAGGGCCTGAGTGCGCAGTCCCGGGCGTCCCGCGAACGTCGCTCGAATGGACCTGCGTTCACAACTCAGGGATGAGCTTCTCGAGCTTGGCGACGAGATCCGGCAGATTCTTCGTGACGATATTCCAGACAATCGTCGGATCGACGTCAAAGTACCCATGGATCAGCCGATTCCTAGTCGCCGTCATCTGCCGCCAAGGGAGATCAGCATGGTCGGCCTTGAAACGCTCAGAAACTCCGGTAGCTGCCTCTCCAATCACTTCCAGCAGTCGCAAGAGCGCAAGCAGCAACATCTCGTCGCGGTCAAGATCTTCTGGCTGTCTGTGTGCCGTAAATGAAACGGCCTTGACCGCGGCGTCAAGCATGTGCCGCAATCGGATAAGATCGTCATCTCTTAACATAGCGGACCTCAGCGCATGCCAGCACTTCATCGCGGAAATACCGGCTGAGGAATCGCGGCGTACTAAGGTCCACCTTCCGGCCTAGCAGCGCGGTCAGTTCATCCTCGATCTCGAAGAACTCCAGACCCGGCACGTGCCTTGGTTCGAATTCAACCAGAACATCAATGTCACTGTGTGGTGTCGCATCGCCCCGAACGGCTGACCCGAAGAAAGACAGCTTCACAATGTGGCGCTTCCGGCAGAAGGCCACCAGCACGTCATCCGCTATGGGCAGTTGAATCATGATTGTCTAGCCCCTTACTCTAGCCTGAAGAGCCGGAACAGTGAAGCCTTTTGCTGGCCCTGAGCGACAATCCCGGGCTGGTCGAAGGGTTGGAGTCGAGCCTCCGCCGCCGAACTTGAACGTTCAACGGTTTTAACGACATCAACGACTTCAACGGCCGTTTTCCTTTCGCCTCCCCCCGCCTTCTGGCAGTATCCGCGACATGCTTGGACGCTATGAAGACACCAGCCTCCTCGTCGCCTGCCGGAACGAGGAGGTCACGATCGGGGTCTGCCTCCAGTCCATCTCGGCCGGCCTCCCCGGCGCCGAAATCCTGGTCGCCGTCGGCGGCACGGACCGCACCCTGGAGATCGC
>JAZDKY010000040.1:0-12306 GCA_043802525.1 bacterium | reverse complement strand
ATGGCGCATCCCTTACGATGACACCATGAGCCTAAGCCGTCCCGCGTCGGAAGGCAAGGGGAAAACTTGGAGAAAATAAAAAACCGGCGGGCTGTACGAAACCTCCCGCCGGATGGCGCGTGTCCGCCTGCGCCAGGCCCTTGGAGCGAGGGGTGCGGTGTGCGGGCGCCCGCGCGCGCGACACCCTCGCGGAATGTTCCCCCAGGGCTCGCGCCCCGGGAGGGCCGGGAGGCATCCGGCCAGGAGGCACCGCACCGGGCGCCCCCGGTACGGTCATTTTCCCGAGCGCTTCGCGAGGGCGTTGCCGACGACGTAGGCCGCTTGCGTGAGCACGGCTCCCGCGATCAAGGCGATCCGCACGGGATCGGAGAGGGTCCCCGCCGCCAGTGCCGCGGTGAGCATCGCGCCGGCCAGCGGAGCGGTGACCCAGAAAGGAGAGGACAGGAAACCCGCCTTCTCGACGGGCGGGCATTCGGTTGTCTCGGGCATGCTACTTCCCTCCGTACTGCGAGACGAGGACCATGAGCAGTTCCCCGGCCGCCACGAGGAGGTCACGCTGCGCGCGCATCCCGCCGGCCGCCTGGTCGATCACGTTCCCGGCCCATTTGAGTTGCGCCCAGGACTCGAACTCCTCCGGTCGCGCCGTGGGAGTCTTGCTGAAAAGCCACAGGACGTACCGGGAAAGAGCGCGCACGGCGTCCGTCATCTCCTCCGGGTGCGCCTTGCGGATCGCCTGGATTTCCGCAATCAATTCTTCCGCCGTTTTCAAGGGGCACCTCATTTCAGGAGTTCATCGATCTTGTTCGAGTTCTCGACGAGCAGTTTCCCGATGCCCTGCGTCTGCTCGTCCTGCACGGTCGGCAAGGTCGCCGCGACATACTGCCGCGTGTAGTGCGTTTGGATCTCCAGCGCTTTGCGGAGATCTCCGCCGATCACCGTGCACCCCGAGAACATGGACAGAGCAGCAAGACAGATGAGACACCGTTTCATCCCTCGCCTCCTTTCGATTCTTGAACCGAATGCGGGCCGGATTCGTCCGCCCGTGGGAGATTCACCGATGGACGCTCGCGGAGAACGCTCCGCGCCTCCTGGCGTTCGCGCTCCATGCGCCGAGCCTCCTCCTTTTCGGTTTCGCTCGCCTGGCGCAATCTCCCGCCGCAATGAGGGCACGACCAATCGATTGCGCCGGGAGGAAAATCAGTTTCCACCATCTGTCCATCACGGCAGTGAGGGGATAGGCCGTCGTGGCAGACGCAGAGGGTGCGATGCGAATTCATGTCCACCTTTACGTTGGGACGATCGCAACCCAGGACACGTAGGAGTCGTACCCCGTCGATGCCGCGTTCTTCCCGTTGGTTTTGATCCGCAGCGTGTACGTTCCCGCCACCGCGATCGAGAACCCGGCAACGACTCGGCGCACGTTCCGAGCGAAGCCGACCGCGTATTCGTCGAGCGTCCCTATCACGGGAACGGTGAGTTCCTCCAGACGAATGTCATGATTACCACAGTTCGGACCCATGCACGTCATGAGAATGAGATCATACGTACCAACCTTGAGCCCGACCTTGTACTCGATGTAATCCGCGTCGCCGCTGCCCGCCGTGGCGTTCTCCATGTACATATTCGAGTCTTGTGCAACATCGATCTTGAAAGCGAAATTCCCTATCAGGGCATGGTATGCCTGCGCCGCGCAGTGCTGGCGGAAGGGAGCGGTTTTGCGGGAATCATTGCTGACCCATACTCCGGTCGCGTCGTAGAGTTTTACCTCGGCATCCGCCTCGTGATAGAACTGTATCCCCTCGATCGGAGGAATAAATCGGAACGTCAGATCCTCAGCGCACTGGCAGACGGCGATCTGTCCGTCCTTCCCGGCCCAGGCCCCAACTCCTGCCCCGACGAGATACCGGCTACCGAACAGTGACCCGGCCGGAGGACTCACCTCGGTCGATTGGACGTTCCCTTGCCAGGGAACAGAGTCTGCAGCCGGGGCGTTCGCCTCGAAGCGCGTGAGTTTCGGGAGTTGTCCGAAAACCGTATCGCCCTTGATCGTAACTCTCCACTGGAGATATTGGCAGAGGAAATCTCCCTCTCCATATTCCGCGTAGTCGGTCCAGGTGATTCCGTCTTCGCTAGTCCGTAGTTCAATCAAAATCGACGGAAGAGAAGCGTCTGTTGCGCTTTCCTCCGCGGCCCATATCGCCGTGATGTGCCGGAAAACGGACCCGAGCCCGTCCTGCGCGTCCGCGTCGGATTCTGGGCTCGTGCCAATTCCGATCAGGGCGCCATCGACGAGGGCAAGGTCTCCGCCCTCGTCCTCTTCGAGCCCGTCAAGTGTCCAGCCGGTCCATCCCATTTTACGACCTATAATTCCAGTTTGGCGCGCCTGGTCTATATGTTGACGGAGGAGACGTTCTTATCACTACCCCTGCCGGATTCGGCGAATATAACTTCGGCGTTCCGTTCGCCAGGGCGGCGATCCAATACTTCGCCTCTCCAGAGGGAGGGGCATTGTCTATTGCGTTAGGCTCCGTCCCCTCGTAGACTGGCGATCCGATTTGCCATGATTCCCCACGACGTATCTCATACCCACGGAGGTCCGGATGTTCGACATTCTTCCATTTTAGGCGAACGGTGGCGCTTCCTCCTCCGTAGGATTGCGCGGCAAATCCCGTAACGTCTGGCGGCTGTACTCGCATTTCCGTGATCGCGATGTCATCATACGGGGCATCCACTGGATCTTTCCCGGCGCCCCAAACCGATACGGCGCGCACGGCCACGCGGTATGCGTCGGCCAGCCGGACGTTGGAAATCGTGTACTGCTCTACGTTACTGCGGGCGATGAACTCAAAAGAGGACGCGCTTGCCCCTGCTTCATCATCCCGGCATTGCGCCCGATGATTTAGGTTCTCCGTGAGCCACACCTTGCTATCGTTCCACGCGAGCCCGTGGATCCCGTCGTATTGGAGTCGTCCGAACCCGCGCGTTCCCGTGGCGTCGGCCCATACGAGCGCAGTCGAGAGTTGCACCAACCGATTATTGCCTTGATCGGCAACCCAGATCGTGTCTGGCGTTGAGTTGACGGCAACGCCGATCGGACCTGTGAATTGATTCGTCCCGGTTCCGACCGTTCCTATCTTTGCCACGTAGGACAGGTCAGAACACAGCCGCTTAACCACGCGATTATTTCGCGTATCGCCAATGTAGAGATTCGTCCCGTCGCACGCGATTCCCTGCGGGCCGTTGAACTGATCGTTCCCCACGCCTTGCGTTCCAATCGTCGTCCACGTACCCGCAGGAGACCCGGAAAGCGCATCGTCGATTTTCACGAGACGGTGGTTGTGTGTGTCGAGAACATAGACGTATCCTGCACCGTCTCCGGTGATCGCCCACGGATACCAGAATTGATTGGCTCCGGCTCCGGCCGAACCGATCTTGGCGACGAACACGCCGCCCACCGTGAGCTTCTGAATACGATGATTTGCGCAGTCTGCAACCCAAATATGAGTCCCGTTTGTCCAGACGCCGGTCGGTCGCGTGAATTGTCCATCGCCCGTCCCTGGGCTACCGAGATTCGCAACCCAAGACAAGTCTATCTGCAAGTGTTTTCGAATCACGCCATTGATGAAATCGGCGATGTAGACGTAAGTGCCATCGCACGCGATCCCCATCGGGTAGTTGAATTCGCCATTATCAGCTCCCGGCTTCCGATCTGCGCGCCCAGCTGTGAGGATCTGCGCTGCCGTAGACTTCAGCCAAATTTCCGCGTAGGAATAGGCCTGCGAAACTGGCTTCGTCCACCCCACGTCGATGTTTCGGTTAATAGATCCGATATCGCGATTAACTACGGCACGGCCTGCCGTCGTGATTCCAGTAACGTCCGGCGGGATCTTCATCGCGTTCGGGATTTGATTCTCCGTCCAACTCGGAAGCGAGCCCCAGTCATCGAGATAGTAGGAAACGTCGTCGGGTTCGACCTGCACTTGATACTGTAGATCCTGCGACGGCTTGATCGACGTGACGCGAATCGCCTGACAATCCCCGATCGCGTAAAGTTCGCCTGATACCGGGTTCGTCGTCCAGGTGTCGGTGATTGTCAGAACGCGGAACGTGCCGGCCGTTGCCGCGAGGACGTGCGCTTCCTCGGTTCCGTCGGAGGTATGACGGATTCTGATTGACTCGCCTCCGGCTACTGTCACAGGTTGATCCAGCGTGATAGTCGAGGCTGTAGAGGATACCGCGCGCCCACCGCGTGTCCCGTACTCGGGATAGGAATGCACCAACCACCGGACGTCGCCGACCTCGAAGTCGACGGCATCGAGGCCCATTTTGAACTCGATGGGATCCGACGCATACCGCAATCGTTTGAGTGTAGCGAGCCCTACGCGCATCGCTTGGTTACGCCGCGTGATCCCGAAGATTTCGTCTTCGGACCGGAATGGCTTCTCGCCGAGCGATTGCGCGAACGGATCTTCGATCAATGCCGTCTGTTGCAGATAGTCGTGATCGCGGTCGTAGAACTTCAACGCGAGTTGATTCGGTCGTGCCGAGATCTCGGGGAAGCTCAGTTTGAGCGAAGACTTCCCGGAGTCGTCGAAGATGATGTTTCCTTCGGAGATCAGGCCCGACGGCGTTTCGCTCTTGAGTGTGACGAATGTAATGAACCCGCCGTATTGGACCGGAATGCAGCGCGCGGTCCTCCCGATCCTGGCGAGCGCCGACCAGCCGTCTTCCCCGTTCGCCCAAACGTAGTCGAATTGCGCGCGGACCTCCGCCTTGCAAACCGCGTCGTTCTGTGCCGCGGTGTGCGGATAGACCAGATTGGTTGTCGTATGGAAATGATCCGCCCCGACAGAGGCTATGATGAGCGTCTCGTCTCGCGCCCCGTCGGGATTCACGCGGATATGATCCCCGTCAGTGGCGATTGCCGTACTCGCCACATAGAGGACGTCTCCCCCCTGCGCGCTGTTTTGGTTTACATTGGTACGTGTCCCACCATCGGGGACCCACTCCTCGCAGAATTGCCTCCACGTCCAGAGCCTTGGAAGGTCGCACCCGTAAGCTTCATCGATTGAAGAAACCGCCGCAACCTTGCCGGACGTCGCGCCCGTCAGGTTTCCGTAGGGGAATCCCTGGTACGCTTCGACCACGAGTTTACGTGTCGTGGAGTTCCAGGATTCTACGACGCCGATGAATTGAAGGGTTGCCGCCGGCCCTGTAATCGTCTCGCCTGCTGCGTAGTCAAGCGCCGTGGAACTCATCGTCAATTCGATCCCGGGATCTATCTCGCAGAGCAAGCCCCACCGGCGGGCATAGAGCATTCCGAGCGAGAGCTCCGCGGGGTTGCGCGTCCATGCCGGAGTGGTAACCACCGTCGCACTGGACATGATAGGGCAGAGGACGCCTTGCGCGAGGACCGTGATCTCGGGCCGATTCCCGGTAAGCGAATCCGTCGAGACGGCTTTTACCGCCGCAAGTGCCAGGCGAGGATAGATTAGATCGTCGTAGGCGATCTCCTGGTATTCCTTGACATAGGCGTCCGCGTAAACTTTCCCGTCTTGCGTCCCGTGGTCCGCGGTACTCCTACTGACCTCCAAGTCGTAGGTGCCCTTACTTGGAAAAGTTCCTCCCGGATAAATCGAGAACGCATCGCAACGTCTGCGTTGAAACGTGTGAAGAGTCTTGGCAGACCACGCACCGGGTCCGGCCGTCGTGCGATAGCGCGTCTCGACTTTGAACTCGCTGCTGTGCGGGTGCCCATCGTTGTCGAGATAGTAGAGCCCCGAGACGAACGTCAGTTTTATAATGAACTTGTCGGCTGCCGTCGTCCCGGCGCATACCACGGCCGCCGCCGTCGTGAGCTGTATATTTAGCGCCGTCGCGGCAGCCACTTCGCGGAAATCTTGGATCGCCGTGGGGGTCTGCACTCCGAGCGCCGCCGTCATGGTCGCGCCGGAGTAATTCGTGATATCGTTTCCGTCCAGGTGGCAATCCGTTATCGCCGCAATTGGTCCATCGCTCACGGCCAGGAGGCTATAGAGCACGTCCTTCTCGCGGTCATTCTGCGTGATCCCGCGCGTGAACTGCTGGATCAGCACTCCGCCGGTGCGGTGCTCGCCCATTACCACGGGCAGCGCCGCTCCGTCCTCGACGGAATTCCCGAAGATATCGAACGTGAATGTTCCGAGGCCCGTGTGTTTTCTGGTCTGCCGCGCGCGCTTTTTCTGGGCCTTGGTAAGGTGATATTCTCCAACCTTCAATGCGATGCCGACCACGAGCGCAACGACTGCGCCGACCAGCGATGCAACGCCAGCCACTGGTCGCAAGGAAATCACGTCGCCCGGTTTCGGCCTGTCGCTGTAGACGGAGATGTCGCTCAGAGCTCTACCGTTGAGCCGGACGTCTACGACTTCCGCGTCCCGGTACTCCTGGGGAATCGCGTCCCAAACCGTCATCCCCTCGAAGTAGGGAATCTCTTCGGGCTCGCGTTTCGGACCCAGCGGGCCGCGCCACTTCACGAGATCTATGCCGGTTTTTTCCATCTGTACCCGAAGAGTATTTTGTGTTCCAAGTGCGCGAGCGGAGTCAGCACCGATCCCTCGGGACGGACGGCATGGAGAACCAACGGAGGATCAGTCTCGACGAGAATCCCCTCGTGCCCGCTCAGGCCCGTGCCCTTGCTGTCAATCACCAGACGATCGTACAGTCTCCAGGGTCCGCGCTCGATCACGTCCCACTGCTTCAAGGCTTCCTCGGGATCTTGCGCCGGATCGTTGGGATCTATCGCCTCATGCCCGAGGCGGCGGTGAATCTCCAACGGGAACCACATGCACGAGGCGCCGGATTGCGTGCGCCCGAGGAACCGGTACTTCACGCCTACCAGATCGCTGTAGTCAACTCGTGTCATCGGATCTCCGTCGGCAGTCCGGGGCACCCGCCGAATCGAGTTTGGTTGGCCATCGTGTCTCGGCACGTTTCGAAGCGCTTGTCGCAGGTGGTCTGGCCGCCGGCATACCCGCATTCGCCGCACTTGCCCTTGAACTCCCATCGGCAGGTCGTACGATACAGCGAATCCCTTGGGATCGTCGTGTCGCGCGGGTTCAGCGGGCCGCAGTGAAAAGACACCGCGCCCTCCTCGGCGTCCGCGCTTTTCACCTTGCCGCGTATCGTGATCTCGTTCGCCGCCGCGCCCAATGCATCCCGGTTGACCAGGCCCATCACGACCCGCTGTCCCCGGTACTTGCCGGCAATCAGACGAGATACCAGCGTCTTGTCCGCGTCCCCGAGCGAGATGATGAACGAGGGAGTGATCCCCGCGAGGTCGGATGCCGGAGGCTCCGTGCTCATGTTCTTGTGTGTGTAGGTCTGCGAGTCGAACACTACGTCCTTTGTATCGAGAGCCCAGCGATCTATCGTCGCCGAATCGCGATTCATCGCAACGAGCCAGATCCAGGTACCGAGGCCCTGGAGGCCGTTCTTCATCCCGATCAATGCCGTAGTCAACGTCTTCACGACAAGTCCTCGCGGAGCTGCATCTCCATCTGCCAGTGCGTCGCATCGGTACGCACCGGTCGCGGATTGTTCAACAGCTTGACTTTGATTTCTTCCTTGAGCGTGTTCGACGTCGGAGGAGCGGCGCCGCTCGTGCAGTCGATCTGCACGACGTCGGCCTGGGCGAGCGTGTGCTCATAGGTCAGGTTGGTCGTGAACGTCAGCGACACCCCGGCTTGAATCGATAGGACGATGTGCTTCTCCTCGCGCCCTCCACCGCTGTTCACGATGAGGTAGTCCCCCTCCTGGAAGTTCGTTGTCGAGGCGACCTTGAGGACGGGCTGCCCCACCGCGCTCGTGTCGTTGACGGTCGTGGTCGGTTCCGTCCAAGTCGCCCCATCGGTCGCCAGTTTCGAGACGAGTTTCTCGGCACCTGCCGAGGTGCCGATGTAAAGCCGTGCAGTGGTCACGCCCTTCGGGAAAGGGATCGTCGTCAGCGTAAGCACGCTGTTCGCGGCCACGAGTTGACTTGATTCCTGGCTCGCCGTCGTCTCGTTCGTCCCGTCGTACCATGTGATCTTGACGTAGTACGTCCGCTGAGCGAGCGCGCCGGATACGGCAGTCGAGAGCGTCATGCTCCCGTATGGACGCCACAGGTAATGGTGTTCGTTCTGGACGTAGAACGCTTCGGCTCCGCAACTCCTGTCACGGATGAACCCCATCGCCGCCTGAATGTCGGGCTCGGTCAGGTTGATCCCGACGAGGCTCAGCAAGCGAGGAGGGTAGTACCAGCGTCTCCGCGTGCCCTCCTGCCCCGACTCAAAGGAATCGCGCACGACGTCCCAGGCCTCTTCGAGCTCGTACGGGTAGCATTCGAAGTTCGCTCCGCTCGGAAGAGGCTGAGGAAATGCGGGGCTCGTCATCGTCAATACTCCCCGTACTCGGCCGCAAGCCGCGCCTGCATGCGCTGGAAATCTCCGCGCCGCGCGAGGATTTCCTGAGCGAAGGAACGGCTGTCAAACGCACGGACGTTCATGGTCACATTCACCGTTCGCCCGGTCCCGCCTTCGATCGGGATCTTCCCATCCCTCATCGGAACCGCCGCCTCCTCGCGGCTTGCGTTGTCTCCGAGGATCATCAGCTTCGGACCGCGAACGACTGCCCCGCCGGCCGCAGACGGGATCCCTTGGAGACCGCCGTGCATGACGCCGCCACCGGCGAGACCGGCCGCTGTAATAGCAACGTTCGCCGCCACCTTGAAGGCCGTCTGAATTGCCCAGTTCGCCATTTCCCGGGCGAGCTGTTTTAGATACTCGCGCGCCGGTTTCAAGGATTCTTCGATCCAGTCATCAAAAACCGTGATGACCGTGTTCGCCATGGAGCTCGCGATGGTCTGAAGCGCATCGGCCGCGGCGTTCTTCAGACCGCGGAACTTGTCGATTACTTTGTCCGTCTTTCCCTTAAGATCCTCCATGGATTTAATCCATGCCAGCAACTCCCCCCTGGATGCAGTCTGCCAGAAACCCTTGGCCGGTTTTTCGGCTTCGGCTTTTGCCGCTGCAGTTGCGTCTCGCGCTTCCCACAACTTAGAAACCATCATGTCCCAAATCTTGATGCCATCGATTCCCATCTTCTTCAGCGACGTGAGCGTTTGCTGGCCTTTCGCCATGTAATCATTGATGATTTGAGCGCGGGCTTTAAAGTCGGGAGCGCCGATTTCCATCTTGGATTGTTGCTCGACGGTTGCGACAGCGAGACGTTCCAGGTCGGCTATTAGCGCTTCAACGTCCTTCCGCTGCTCCTTCATCGGGCTCTTGGATGTCCCCCGAACGCCAGTGCCCATCGTGGCGTATTTTTTTCCGATCTCGTCGATGGCCGAGAATTCGGCCCACCTGGCGTCCGTCGTCCTCTTGATTTCCTTTGTCAAGGACTCTTGTATCCCGCTTATCCCGTCAAGAATTCCTGACGCCTTGATCAGCGGATTTGCGAGAGGGCCTTGTGCAGACGCAGAGAGCACCGCGAGACCGCCTTGAACTGTTTTCAGTATCCCGATCCAAATGGATTGGAAACCGGATCGGATGAACCCGAAACCATATTCGATATACTTACTCACCCAACTGACTGCTGGCAGCCAGAACCGCGCACTCTCCTGGGCGATACCGGCCATGATTTCATGCCAGTTATCCTGGAGGGCTTTGACTTCTCTGGAAACGTCTTCCGCTTCCATCGCCATTTGCCTGAAGGACCGGATCGCGGCAAAGGCGAGATAGGCCACAGACAACTGGGAAAGTATCGCTCGCACGTTCAACAGGCTGCCGCCCAAACGAGAATATCCCGCATCCATTCCTTTGGCTCCCCTCGTCGCCGTGACGGACAGAGAATCGAACTCCGTCTCCATGCGCTTCACGGCGGGAGAGACTTCGTTCGTCATCCGCGCGGTAACTCTGAGTTCCGCCATTACTTCTCCTTCGGCTTCAGCGCTTGCATGAGATCATCGATGAACTCGAACGCGGCGAGCGCCTGGGCCGATTGATCCAGCACGCCGCCCTTGACCGGGAGACGCCCCTCCTGGTAGTGCTGGTGCAGATCGAAGCAGCGGCGTTCCCACCCTTCGAGCGCGCGCATGGGACAGCCGTGCACCTCGAGCTGGTATCCGGTCCCACGCCAGAGAACGTACTTCTCTTCGCTCTCACAGCCCCAGGTCTCCTTCAGCGTCGGGTCCGCCCCGCACGCCGCGCAGTCGCGCTTCATTTTCCCGGCCGCGAACCACGCGGCCACGATCAGTTTTTTACGTCGGTCTCGTCGAGCTTCCCGCCGGCCTCGATCGCGCCCGCGAGCTCGTGCCTGTCGGTCGGGTCCACGCGGTCGATGTTCTTCGCGTTGCAGAATCCGCCCTTCTCTCCCGGGATGAACGCGACCGGCTTGCCCTTGCGGTCGAGAAGGTTGTCCCAGCCGCAGAGCCCGCGCCGAAGAAGCTCAACGATCATGGTTCCACGGTTCATGTTCATGGATACGTTCTTCCCCTTGGGCGTCTCTTCGTCTGCCGAAACCTTGTGCTGCCAGGAGTTCTCTACCGCGGCCATCTCGCGGGCGGAAAGTGTTTTGAGATGCCAGATCGTCTGCTCGTCGGGAGGGAGTTTCCGCTCCCGCTCCAGGACGTAGTCGAAGAAGTTGTCCGGGTCGTATGCGATTGCCATTGCCTTGCCTCCTTTACCTGCCTCCTGTTACGTGAACGCCAGGGACAATTCATCCTCGCCCGTGTCTGCGCTCCGCGCGAGATACAGATCAAGCGGGAGCGTGTGCAGCCCGTCGCGGTCGCCCGTCGAAAGCCCCGCGATCTGCATCGCAGGAGCGGTGACCGTCAGGATGTTGCCGGCCGTCCCGCCGATCACGAGCGAGAATGCGCCAGCATTGTTCGTCTTGTGCTTCGTGAAGAAGTCGTAGGTTGCCACGAGCTCCATCTCGGGATCGACAGTGCCCTTGCACTCCCGATCGGTGATCGCCACGGAAAGGGCGCCGTTCGGGTAGGTCGCGGAAACGACGGGTCTCGGAGTCAGTCGGTGATTCAGTTCGATCGTCAGGCTCTTGTACTTCAGTCCGAAGTTATCGTAGGTGAACGCTCCGCCGCAGTTCGAGACCGGCGTGACCTGATCGTAGTTCGGGGCCAGTGGCGCCGTGTCCGTCGTGGTGGACCAGACGCCCATGAGTTTGATGTGCGCCTTCGCCGGTTCTCCAGCATTGAATTCGAACGACGCGCTTCCGCGGCACCCGGTCAGGAGATACCGCACGCCGTCGAAATATGCGCCCACGGTGTACGATCCCGAGATCGACGACGGGGTATAGATGTCCGAGTTCGCCGAGTCGGCCAGGAGCATCCCACAGGCTTCCAGGAACTGACTCCACGCCGGCGCCGTGCCGGCCGTGCCCGATCCTGAAAGCTGCAGGTCGAACGTCAAGGTCCCGATCCTCGGGCCGCCCGCCGAGCCCTTGAACCTGGAGAATGACGAAGACACTCCGGGGCGCGGAGCGAACGGCATCTCGAAGGACAGCGCGACGTTCTCCGCCTCGACCGCGGCCTCGGCCAACGTCAGCGTTTCCGCGGTGCCCTCGTCCGCTTCCAGTTTTGCCGCCACGACGGCTCGTCTCGTTCTCAGCGCGCCCATGTGTCCTCCTTAATTTCGCGGGCTGTGCCCTGCTCTACTTCACGAGTTCCGGTTTGACCGGAGGCGCGGCCTCCGCCTTTTCCTCGGCCGCCTCGGCCTTCTCGGCTTCCTCGATGGCGTCCGCGTACATGTCTTCGATCTCGCCGCTCTTGCCCAGGGCCGCGCCGATCGCCACGATTGCGTCCTCGCGCGGGAGCGTGCACTCGGCCTCGAACTCCTTGCGGTACTGCTCCCAGATGAGTTTCCGTTCCTTGCGCTCCCACGGGACGAGCAGCTTCTCCTCGAAGTAGTTTTTCACCGCCTCGTCCAGTTTCTTCCGCCCGGCTTCTCCTGCTTTCTCGGCGGTCGCCTTCTCCTCGGGAGTCGTCGTTGGGGATTCGAAGATCGCCTTGGCGGCCTCGATCGCGTCGATCATGGCCTGCTCGCCCTCGAGCTTCTTGAACCCCTTCGCCGCCTTGTCAAACTCGGGCATCCCCTCGACGGCCTCCAGGATCTTGCGCGGGATCACCCGGTCGGCCGGCTTCGCCTTGGTCGCCATGACCTTGTTGAGGACCTCGATCACCTGGAGCCGCTTCAGTTCGACCGATTTCGGACCTTCCATTTGTGCCTCCTTTTCCTGCCTCTACTCTGCGCGCCGGTTGCCTCTCCGGCGCCT
>JAZDKY010000039.1:0-2690 GCA_043802525.1 bacterium | reverse complement strand
CGCCGCCTTGATGCCGCCGTGCCATTCGTTCGCAAGCTGGCCCTCGGCGCGTTTGCGGGTCTCGCTGATGATGTGCTTGATCGCGTCAATATCGGCCTCGGTCGGCGCGTCCACGGACGGCTTGAGCAAGTGCACGGCCTTGTCCGCAGCCTGACCCGACAGTTGCCGGAACTGCCGCAACTGGGAGTCATCCATGAAGACCGTCTCGCCCTTCCATTTGTACTGTTGGTCCGACTCGGCTATGAAATAGAGCTTCTGCGCCGTGCGGTTGTAGTTAAAGATCACCTTGTCGCCAAGCGTCATGTTCTCGGTGCGGATGTCGGCGGGTGACACATTTTTCCACGCGCGGTTCACCATTTTTTCGCCTGCGTTCGCGCCCTTCGTAGGTCCTTCCTCGCGTTTCTTGTCGCGCCCCCATTCGTCCACCGCAGTAGTGCCGGGGAGTTCAAGACTGCCTTGGACAAAGCGCTTGAGGGCGTTCTCCATGAACTCCTTGCCCGTACCCCACACCTTGCGCTCGGGCATCGTCTCCTGGCCGGCCCGCATCCCCTGTTTGGCGGCGGCGGGCACGTACTGGCCAAGGGTCTGGCTGATAAGGCGGGCGGTGGCGCTTCCGTCCGGCTCCTCCACCCAATCCACGATGTTCGAGAGCGACTGCGCAAAGGTCTTCCGCGTCATGGTCTTGCCCATGAACTTGAGTGCCGTCAACGCACCCTCGGTATCGCCCTTTGCGACGGCCCGCGCCCCGTACAAGAGCGCCATGGTCAACGGAATGGTCGTGGCCACCGGCTCCCAACGGCTGTAGGACCAGCGCTTGCCGCTCGTCAACGGTATGCCCGCGGACATCGGCTGGCGACCGGTGCGGTACGCCATGTTCTTGCCCGCTGGCGTCATTGACTCGCCGATTTCATCCCAGTCCACCTTGTCGCGTAGGTAGTCGTAGACGCCGTACATGGTGGCGGTCAATGTCGCGCCCACAACCTGTTCCGCAAGGTATTGATTGGCGTGCGGATCGCCCGTCGCCTTGGCAAAGAGGGCATGTAGCAGGCCGAGGGGTGAGATGCGTCCCCCCACTTTGCCGATGTTCCATAACGTCTTTGAGAACGGCAGAGGGAAGGTGAGTGGTTTCGCACCTCCGATCACCGGCACGTCGTAGGGCACCTGTACATGTTGGGCGGCCATGACGATTTTGAGTACGGCATCGGGGTCTTGCTGGAACGAGGTCTGTTTGCCCTCCCAAATCGCCTCAGACCACGCGGGCGATTTGAAATCGTGCATGAGGTTTTCGGCGTAGGCGTCGGCCTCCTTGCCAGCCAAACCCTTCTTGCGCGCGATGGCACGGGCCTGGTTGACCACCTCGACGTAGGCCGTGAACGTCTTTTGCATTTCGTCCATCGCGATGCGAACCGTGATACCGGCGTTCACCCCCCGTCCGGCGATACCACCAATACCCCCCCGTTGCGGTTTGTCGTAGAACGATGTCGCCTCGTGCCCAACCGACTCCTGTAACGATGGGCGCTCCGTCTCCATCGTCGTCATGCCGTTCGTGATGGCCTTCGACCACGCCAGCCGCAACGTCTCCATATTGGCGAGGTTCTTGTACCGCGCAGCCGCCCCCTTCGGATCAAGACCAATCACGTCCGCCAGCGGCAGTATCACGGTCTGCCGGAACATCGAATACGCCGCGCCGCCGGGCGCATCTGCCATGATACCGCGGATTGCTGACAGCATGGCTCCGTACCGAACCTGAACCTCGGCGTCCCAGAAGTTGCCCTTGGCCAGACTGACCTGTTTGAACGCCTCGGACGCACGCTTGGGGTCCGAGTACGTCGCGGGATCGTCGAGGTTGATGTCCTGTCCGAACCACCGCCCCTTGAGTTTGGCCTTCAAGGCGGGGATGCCCGTATCGCGCCAGCGCTGCCGTATGCGTTCGGCCTCGGCGGTGCGTCCGTTGTTCTCCGCGCGTTCTATCTGCGCGGCCATAACGTGATCGGGTTCGTAAATGGCGTCCAGCAGGGCGTCCCCCGGCCGAGCGTTCTTCATTGCCGCCACTACCTGTTTGCGCATCTGGAAGGCTTGCGCCGTGATTCTACCGCCGTGCTCAAACGCGCGCTTGAGCGTGTCGGCCTTTTGCGCGGCCTCCTTGTTGCCGGCAAGTCCTTCCTTGGCATAGGCGTTGAACACGTCTTGGTATGTTGCCACGTCCAGCGCTGTTGGCAGTGCGTCTGGCGGGGTCGCCACGAGTCGGGCATACTCGGCGTCCTTGCCGCGTGCCACGATGTTCGCCGCGGCGACCTGTCGCACTTCCTCGTTGACGATGCGTTCGCGTTGTGGAATCCCCTCGTCTACGATTTTCTGCTCAATGCGGACTTCTTCCTTGAGCACCGGCTCGGTTCTGGCCATCTTGGCGATTTCCGGCCGTCCGATGGGTTCAACCGGCGGTACGGGCGGCGTTACCTCGCGCGCTCCCGGCGGGGCTTCCACCCGTTCTTGCGCATTGTCCCGTACACGTAGGCGGCTCGCCTCGCTTCCGACCACCCCACCTTTTTCGCCGCCCCCCGCTACAACGCCCTCTCCATTTCCACCGGCATTCAACACCTCCTTTGCGAGTTTTGCCGCGTCCGCGCGTTGCTCCGCGGACGCCCTGGCGCCCGGCGGAAGAAACGGTGCCGCCTCTGTGCGTGATGGGG
>JAZDKY010000038.1:0-21853 GCA_043802525.1 bacterium | reverse complement strand
TCGCGTACCGCGCCAACGCGGTCACGCGATTGGGGACAATGTCCCCTCATGGGCGGACGCGCCCGCAGGCTAAGACGTGATGCAACGCGGTGTCGCACCGCGTTGCAAACGTGGCAGCCCCGTTTGGATTCGGCACAGCCGCATCCCTCACGGCCGCGGAGCGGCGGATTGTTCGCGTTTCGCGAATAATCCGGGCTAAAAGTAAAAACGGTTCGGTCGCGCTCAGCGCGGCCGAACTGCTCTTTCCAGGATAAACCGGGCCAAGGCCGCGATACCTGTTCGCGGCGTGCGAGGCTCGCCCGCCTTTGGAGGGGACCGCGCGCCCTACCCACGAACAAGGGCCAGTGAAGGTGACGACCTTGCGCCGGTAGGGACGGTTGGCCCCGTTCGACGTTGCTCAGGGCCGGCGGCGAGCTACGCCGTAGTTGGAATCGCGCAGCGCGATCAAGACGAAAGCAGGAGGCGGCTGTCCCTCCGGCACAATACTCATGGATCGCGCGTGCCCGCGTACAGTTCGAACTCCAGCAGCCGGCATTCAATATTGCTGTTAAAGAGTTGGATCCGGCGGCTTGAGCGCAGGCCGATCTTTTTTGCCAGCGCGAGGTTGCCCGTGAACACGTAGCCTTTGTAACCCTCGCATTTCTGCTTCATGAAATCGCCGATGCCCTTGTACATGGGCTCCAGGTTTTTGTCGCTCCCGCGCCGCTCGCCGTAATCGGGATTGAACATGACCACCCCGCCGTCCGGCGGCACGGTCGTTTGCATGAAATCGCAGACGCTGAATTCAATGGCCTGGTCCACGCCCGCATTCGTCGCGTTGTTCCGGGCCGCCTCGATGGCCTTCGGGTTGATGTCCGAAGCGATGATCTTTCCGGCGGGCGCTTTCCGGGTTTCCTGGGCCGATCGGCAAAGCTCCTTCCATGTCTTCTCGCGGTAGCCCTTGATGTGCATGAACCCATAGTTCTTCCGCAGCAGGCCGGGCGCGCGGCCCAGCGCAATGAGCGCAGCCTCGATCGCGAGCGTGCCGCTGCCGCACATGGGGTTGACGAAGTTACCCTGGCCGGTCCAGCCCGAGGCCAGCACGCACGTCGCCGCGAGCGATTCCTGCATGGGCGCCTGCCACGGGTTCTTCCGGTAGTTCCGGCGGGACAGCGATTCGCCGGAGGTGTCGATGTAGACCTGCGCCTGCGAGACGTCCCAGTGAAGATGCACGACGGCCTTGTCCCGGTCCGAACCGGAGTCGGGCCGGCTGCCCACCACCTTGACCATGCGATCGACGATCGCATCCTTGCACTTGAGCGTGGCGAAACGGGGATCGCGGACGGCGTCCGTGAGGACGGTCGACGTGACGCAGACGTATCCGTCCTGGAAGAGGAGTCCCTCCCACGCGATGCACGCGATGCCCTTGTAGAGTTCGTCCGGCGTCCCGGCGCGGAACGCGCCGATCTCGAAGAGCACAGCCTGGGCCGTGCGAAGGTACAGGTTGAGCCGAAGGCAATCCTCGAACGAGCCGCGGGTCTGCACCGCGGCGTCCTTCTCGGAGAGGATGGGAAACCCGAGCGCTTGCAGTTCGGACCGGAGGAAGGGCGCCACGCCGCGCGAACAGGTGACCACGATGTTTGAAGGATTGGACATGTCCAACGATTGACAGAAACGCCCCCCAATTTTCCAATGTCTGGAACATCAGGCATTGGCCCGGTTTGCCGCCGAGTTGTAGCGTCAGAAGCCGATTGCTTGAGAACCATTCGCTAGGTTCTTTCGTCCAACCGCCCGAGCAGTCTCAACAACCCGTCGAGGATAGTCAAGGGATGAGGCGGGCAGCCGGGAATGTAGAGGTCGACCGGGACCGTGGAATCCGCGCCGTTGTGCGCTTCGGCGTGATCGATGTACGGTCCGCCCGAAATAGCGCAGGCCCCGGCGGCTATGACGATCTTCGGCTCCGGAACGGCGTCGTAGGTCTTCTTCAAGGCGAGCTTCATGTTCCCGGTGACCGGGCCGGTGATGAGAAGTCCATCGGCGTGCCGCGGCGAGGCGACGAGTTGAATGCCGAACCGGCCCAGGTCCCAGCCGATGGTGTTCAGCACATTCACGTCGGCCTCGCAGGCGTTGCAGCCGCCGGCGCTGACCTGGCGAAGCTTCAGTGACCGGCCGAACAGCTTCTTCAGTTTCACGTCCAATGCGGCCGCGAGATTCAGCACCTGCTGGTCTTCCGAGATGACCAGGTCCCGGCGCCGACGGACGGCGAGGCGGTAGTCGTTGGAGTAGCCAATGGCCTGATGGGGACAGGCGTTCACGCAATCCGTGCAGAAGAGACATTTGCCAAGGTCGATGCGCACCTTCTCCGTCCACGTGATGGCGCCGGTCGGACAAGCCTCTGCGCAGGCGCGACAGTCCTCGGGGCACCTGGCAGCGTCGATGACCGGGCGTCCGCGAAACCGATCCGGCATCTCCGGGGGCGGTCCGCCGGGGTACTTCATCGTGCGATGCCCCTGTTGCAGTCGGGCGCGAATCAGCTTAAACATGGCTCATCCTGTTTCTCAAAGGTCATGTCCGCAATAGGACAGGTTGAAGCTCTTGTTGCACAGCGGAAAATCTGAAATCTCCTGGTCGCGCATGACGTAGGCCAGCGCGGCCCAGTTGTGGAACGACGGGTCCACAATCTTGTAGCGGGCGAAACGGCCGTGTTCATCGGTAATGGCTGCATGACAGACCTCGCCGCGCCAACCTTCGTCAAGGGCGACGGCAAAGCTGTCGGGCGAAAGCGCACGGAGCGGAACCAGGGCTGCCCCGGCAGGCATGGCGCGAAGCTGCTCCCGGGTGAACTCAATGGATTGCTGAATTTCAAGCCAGCGGACAAAGGCGCGGGCGAAGACGTCGCCGGTGTCATAGGTGGAGACGGGGATGTGGACAAAGCGAAAGATGCCCGAAGGCTGATCGTTTCGGACGTCACGCGCCAGGCCCGAGGCACGGGCAGCGGGACCGACCATGCCCAGTTGGACGGCAACATTCCGCGGCAGCGGTCCGGTGGATTCAAACCGTGCCATGACCGATGGGGTGTCCCAGAGGAGATTGACGGCGACGGCGGTATCCCGCTCGGCCGCATCGAGACGGCACAGGAGTTCGGCGACGCGGGCGCCATCCACGTCGAAGCCGACACCGCCGGGCCGGATCATGCCGCGGCCGAACCGGCTGCCGCACAGTAGCGCTGTCATGTTGAGGAAATCGCCGCGGATGCGTCCGCAGTACGAGGCGGTCGGCAGGAATCCGACATCGTTTGCCAGCGCGCCGAGATCGCCCGTGTGGTTGGCGAGTCGTTCGAGTTCCAGCGCGATGCCGCGCAGCGTTTGTGCGCGAGCGGTCTTCTGGCAGCGGGCAAGCGCCTCGATCACCTGGCCGTAGGCGGTGGCGTGGGCGATGGTCGTGTCGCCCGCAAGGGTCTCGGCGTAGTGCATGGATCGTTTGGTGGGGCCGCCGAACAGGGCCCGTTCGACGCCGCGGTGTTGGAATCCAAGCGCGATTTCCAGGTGGAACACCTGCTCGCCGTGGCATTGGAACCGGAAATGACCCGGCTCGATGACGCCCGCATGCACCGGGCCGACGGCCACCTCGTGCACTTCTTCGCCTTCGACGCGGTAGAAATCACCCACGGCCGGCAGGATCGGCTGATCCGATGGACGGTTCCAGGCGTCGTGGCCCGTCCAGGAGCGGTGATAGCGCACGGGCTTGAGCCATGGATGGCCGACAGGTGTCAGCCCGAACTGTTCGGCGATTTCGCGTTCGAACAGGTGCACCTGCGGGCAGCGCGGCGTGAGCGAATGGAACTGGTCGCCCTCGACCTCCGTCCGGCCCGAGTAGAGCTGATTCTGTCCATCATCGGCGAGGACGACGTAGATCCGCGTCGCCTCCGTGCGCGGGGCCGCAGCGCCGAACATCGCCACGACTCGCTGGTCCGCGGCCACGCCATCGAGGATGGCCTGCCCGAAATCGTCCGGCGTCAACTTCGGGATCGTGTCCAGCTTGACAGCCCGGCCGTTGGTCAACGGCGCGAGGTTGAAATGGTTTCCGTTCATGGTCGGCTTTCCAGAAAATGGACGGCGTCGTTGATCAATGCGCTCAAAGGCGTGGGGATATACAAGCCCAGAAACAGGACGAGGCCCATGAAGATCGCGACGGGCGCGCCGGTAAGCAGGCTGTCGTGATGCGGCGTGTCGCGCACCTCGGTGGGTGCGCGGCCCTGCACGACCTGTAGCACCGTTCTTCCCATGCCAATGAAGACCACGAGCAGAAGGAAAAGGAACAAGCCCCCCGCGAAAAAGCGTCCGGCGGCGAACGCCCCGTTGAGGATGGCAAACAAGCTGATGAACGGGCCGAAGGGGGGTGATCCCGTGATGGCCAGAAAGCCGGCGAGAAACAGGGCCCCGGACAAAGGCACCCGGCGCATGGCTCCGCGCACCTGCTCCGTGCTTTTGCTTCCGAAGGCGTGGTAGATGTTTCCGGCTGAGAGGAAAAGCACGCCCTTGGTCACACCGTGGGTCACCACGTGCAGCAGCGTGCCGAACAGCGCTGGTCCTCCGATGCCCATGCCCAAGGCCAGGATGCCCATGTGCTCGACGCTGGAATAGGCGAGCATGCGTTTGAAATCGCGCTGGCCGACCAGGAATACGCTGGCGACGGCCATGGAGAACAGGCCCATGAACAGCAGCAGCCGCGAGGCATAAGCGCTTTCCCCTGCTGCGAGACAGATGTGATACACGCGCAAGATCGCCAGGAACGCGCAGGGCAACAGAGCTCCGGACAGCATTGCGGAGATCGGCGACGGGGCTTCGCTGTGGGCGTCCGGCAGCCACGTATGCATGGGCGCCAGCCCCATCTTGGTGCCATAGCCGACGAGCAGCAGGACGAATGCCGCGTGAAGCCACGGCTTGGACAGCATGGGCGCATGTTGCAGCAGGTCTTCGAGCGTGAGCGTGGATTGGAGCCCTTCGTGCAGCGAGGCATAGGCGAGAAAGAACGTACCCAGCAGCGCCAGCGCGATGCCCACGGAGCAGACCAGTAGATATTTCCACGTGGCTTCGATGCTCCGCGGCGTGTGCTCGAAGTAGATAAGCGGTGCGGTTACGAGGGTGGTGGCCTCGATCGCCACCCACATCAGGCCCAGGTGATGAGACCACGTGACCAGGCTCATGATGCCCAGGAAGGCCATCAGGCAGGAGCAGAACACGCGGTTGGAACGTTTCTGTTCATGATGAAGGTAGCCCACCGTGTAGAACGAACACACGAAGAAGAGCGTGCTCACAACCAGCAGAATGATCCGGCCGGGCGGGTCGAGCACGAGCCAGGCGGTGCTGACCGCCAGGTCGGGCCGCGACAGGACGAAAAGGGTCATGGCCAGATGCGCTGTCGCCGTCACGGGCAACAACCATGGTCGCACGCGGTTGGAGGGACTCGCCGCGGCGATGGCAGCCATGAAGAGGGGGAAGAGTATGAGGGGGAACGCCATGGATCATTCCTTAAGCGAAACCAGCCGGCGCGTGTCCATGGAGGAGAACGCCCGGTTGATGTGGTTGACGATGATGCAGATCACGAAGACAGCGACGAAGAGGTCCAGCAGCACACCCATCTCAACGACGAGCGGCATGGCCTCAATCAGCAGCATGCCAAAGATGAAGATGCCGTTTTCCAGGACAAGGTAGCCGACCACCTGGCTGAGCGCCTTGAAGCGGGTGGTCAGAAGGATGAACCCAACGAGAATGGTCGCGATGGACGTGGGAACAAGCAGCGAGCCATGCTGATGTTCGGCCAGGGGCAATTGGCCGGCGAACAGCAGCGCGAAGGCGGTTCCCAGCGCACCGAGGATGATCGACGGGAGCAGGCCGATCAAGGGCTCCACTTCGCGCCTGATCTGGGCGTCGCGTAGCGCACGGATCATCATGGCGGGGATCACGATGCCCTTGAGGACGATGGCCGCGACGGCCGCGAGGCCCGCCGGGACCGTCAGATGCTCATGCACCAGCAGCGGGATGATGCCGATCAGCGCGCCTTGGGCGGCGACGGTGCGGATCACCGAGAGAATCTGGCTGGTCCCCAAGGCGAACAGGTTCATCATCAGGACGATCACGAGGATGGCGTTGAGCAAGTTGGTCATTGAATTCACCTCACGAGCAGGAGGAAGCCGAACCCACAGAAGAGCAATGCACTGATCAGCAGATACGGCACATGCCGCATCTGGAGTCGCGCCATGACGGACTCCACGACACCGATCACGACCGCCAGCGCCAGCAGTTCCAGGAGGAACAGCGGCCCATTCAGCCACGTCTGTCCCATCTGAAACGGCGCGACGACGTGGAGCAGTACGGTGCTGAGAACAAACAGCTTGAGGGCGGAAGCGTAGAGGATGACGCCGAAAAGCGGCCCGCTGTGATCGAGCGCCATGACCTCATGGATCATGGTCAACTCCAGGTGGGTGTTCGGATCGTCGACGGGGATACGACAGGTCTCGGCGAGCAACACGACGAACAGACCGAGCGCAACCAGGACCAGCGGCGCCGCAACCGCCGCCGGGAATCCTCCCACGGGACCGTGCAGCATGTGGGTCAGGGTCAGTGAGCCCGAAACCTTTGCCAGTACGAGGAGGGCGAAGAACAGGGCCGGCTCGGCAAGGCAGGCGAAGGTCACTTCGCGAGACGCGCCCATGCCCTCAAAGGATGACCCGGTGTCCAGTGCCGCCGCCGTCGTAAAGAACCGCGCCAGTCCGAAGAGGTAGGCGAAAAGGATCAGGTCGCCGGTGAAAGCAATCGGCGCATCGAACCGGCCGATCGGAACCAGCAGACCCGCCAGCACCACGGTCGCCAGCGTGACGACCGGTCCGGCGCGAAAGATCCATGTCGTCGTCGTGCTCAGCACCAGGCCCTTGCGCATGAGCTTGATCAGATCGTAATAGGACTGAAGCAAGGGGGGACCGCGACGGCCGCCGAAGCACGCCTTCGTCTTGTTGATCACGCCCAGCAGCAGCGGGGGCAGGACCAGCAACAGAACCACATGGATTATTTTTTCGGTCATGGCTGAAGTCCCCACGCTCCCGCAATGAGCAGCACGATCATGATGATCAGGATGTAGAGCAAGTACAACTGCGTCTGCCCCTGCTGCAGTATGCGAAGCCGCGGCATATGCCGGCCGGCCGCGTCGAAAAGCGGCAGTACCAGTCGGTCGAGAACCGTGTCCGGAACCATGCTCTTGAAGTGGGCGGTTGCGGGAAACATGCCGCGGATGGCCGGCCGGTTATTTTTCGGCCAGAGGATGAAGGTGTACAGGTTGACGAGCGTCTGCCCAAACGATGAGCCGGTGTACTGCATACGCATCGTCGGTTGGGCGTAGCCGCAGTCCCAGGTGCCCGCCACACCAGCGACTTTTGCCCGAGGCAGCACCTTCAAGGTGAGAACAAGCGCCCCGGCGAGAACAACGAGACTGAGCCCCATCACGGCGATCCATTTCAGCGGTGCGACGGCTGCGATGGACATCGTCGGACCGGGCAGGGCCGCCCAAGTCCGGGCCGCGTCTTCAAGCAGGGGCGTGGCGATCATGGGGAAAAGACCGATGCAGACACATCCGGCCGCCAGGATGGTCATGGGTGCGAGCATGCTTGCCGACGGGTCGTGCGCACGGGCGGTGTCCTCACTGCGGGGCATTCCGAGGAACACGGTGCCTAGCAGTTTCACGAAGCACGCGACCGCCAGCGCGCCGATCGTCGCCAGCGCCACGGCCGCCAGGGCCGCCACCGGGAGTCCCGGATCGCCACCGAGGCCCAGCGTGCGAAACAGGCCGACGTAGAGAAGCCATTCGCTGGCGAAGCCGTTCAGCGGGGGCAGTGCACTGATGGCGACCGCACCCACCAAGAACAGGGCCATCACGAACGGCATCCGTTTGGCTAAACCGCCAAGCCGGTCCATGTCCCGCGTGTGCGCGGCATGAATGATCGCCCCCGCGCTCAAGAACAGCAGCGACTTGAACAGGCCGTGGTTCCAGACGTGCAGGAGAGCTCCACCCAGACCCAGCAGCATCCAGTCCGGCCGGTTCATGTAACGGCCCAGCAGCGCCAGGCCCAATCCCATCGCAATGATCCCGATGTTCTCGATGCTGCTGTAGGCCAACAGCCGCTTCAGGTCATGTTGGCCGATGGCGAAGGCCATACCCGCCACACCCGTGAGCGCCCCGACGGCCAGCAGCGTACCGCCCCACCACGCGGTGGGCACAGGCAACAACGCCGTCATTCGGACGATGCCGTAGACGCCCATCTTGAGCATGACGCCCGACATCACCGCGGACACGTGGCTGGGCGCATTGGCGTGAGCGCCGGGCAGCCATACATGCAGCGGCATAAGCCCCGCCTTGAATCCGAAGCCGATCACGCCCAGCGCGAAGATCGTCCCGGCCACCTCGGCCGGCATCGCCTGCGACGGTTCCAATGCAAATCCACCCGTCGCGTGACGCCAAAGGGCGAACATGGCGATCAGGCACAGCGTCCCGACGTGCGTGGCGATCAGGTACACCCAGCCTGCCCGGCGGACGGCCGGGTTGTCCTCGTCCACTGTCGCGGCAAAGTAGGCGGCGATCGCCATGACTTCCCATGCGATCAGAAAGAGGACGCCATCGCGCGCGATGGCAACCAACGCCATCGAACCGGCGAGCAAGCCATAGAACACGCCCAGCCGATGGCCGTTCTCCGGATGCTCGGATTGCTTCCAGTATCCCAGTCCGTAGATCGAACCGAGCGCGGGCACGACGAACACCAGCCCCAGGAAGAGGGCGCTGAGGGCATCGATCGTCACGGCAAACTGACCCCACGGCAGGAACCACGGCACACACAGCGACGGCGGGGTCGCCGCGTCAAGCGCCGCCGCGACACCGCCCAGTCCCAGCACGCTGCCGATGGCCATGAGCAACGTCGCCATTCGTTGCCCCGCCGCCGACAGCGACGAAAGCAGGCAGCCCGGCAGACCGCTGAGGCCGAGCACGAGAATCGCCGCCAAGATCAATGGGACACTCAACATGATAAATTCTTTCGCTTCTCAACAACTCCGGCTTAACGCGCGAACAACCGCGCGATTATTTCCTTGATCGGCATCAGTGTGCTCAACATCAGCAGCACCGTGATCAGGATGTAGAGCATGTAGTGCTGTGTCAGTCCCTGCTGGAAGCGGTGGAACCAGCCGAACCAGCGCTCGACGCCATGGCCGGTCGGCACGAGCAGCCGGTCCAGTACCGCGTCGTCCACATGACTGTGCATTTCCGTCCGCTCTGGAAACAGTCCGGCCAGGTGCGGCCGATGCACGCGTGGGTGAAGCACCAAGCCGAACATGGCGACGATCATCTGCGCGAACGACGAGGCGGTGTACTGCATCCGGCTGGTCGGTCGGGCGTAGCCGCAGTCCCAGGTGCCGACGCGGTGCGGAACCCGGCTGCGATGTGCGAGGGCGATCGTCAGCGCCACGATGCAGGCCATCAGCGCCACCGACATCGCCCCGACCGCTCCCACCGGGGCGACGAGGTTGAGGCTCATCGATGGCGAAACCGATCCGGGACTCCAGCCTGCGATCACCTTGTCGAGGATGGGGCTTACCAGCAGGGGCGCCATGCCGATCAGCGCACAACCGGCCGCGAGAACCACCATGGGTCCCCTCATGGTGACCGGCGATTCGTGGGCGCGGGCCGAGGCATGGGTGCGCGGGTTCCCCAGGAACACGATGCCGTAAACCTTTACGAAGCAGGCCACGGCCAGCGCGCCGATCATGGCCAGCACCGGCACGCCGATCACCGCCGCCGACCCGCTTGTTCCGGTGGTTGTCACGGTTCGAAGCAGACCCAGGTAAATAAACAACTCGCTTACAAATCCATTCAGCGGAGGGAGGCCGCAGATGGCCACCGCGCCGATGAGAAACAGCGACGCGGTCCATGGCATGGTTTTGGCCAGCCCGCCCAAGCGGTCGATCTGCCGCGTGTGCGTGCTGTGGACCACCGATCCGGCGCACAGAAACAGGAGGGTTTTGAAAAGAGAGTGGTTCCACACGTGCAGCAGGCAGCCGGCCAACCCCAGCACGATCCATTCCGGCCGGCCCGTTGACCGACCCAACATCGCCAGCCCCAGACCCATCAGGATGATGCCGATGTTCTCGACGCTGTGATACGCCAGCAAGCGCTTGAGGTCGTGTTGACCGATGGCGAACACAACCCCCAGCAGCCCGCTGATTGCGCCCAGGGCGAGGATCAACCCACCCCAGGCGGCGGGCGGGTCGGGAAACAGCGACAGCCAGCGCACCAGTCCGTAGATACCCATCTTGATCACAACACCCGAGAGCATGGCGGACACATGGCTGGGGGCGTTGGCGTGCGCGACAGGCAGCCAGAAATGAAGCGGCATCATGCCCGCTTTGATACCGAAGCCGAGCAATCCCAGAAAGAAGAGCCCGTGCATTGCGCCGAGGCTCAGCGTGTCGTGGGCGACCGGCTGGAAGGTGTAGGACCCCGTCGCCCAGTGCCACAGGATAAACAGGGCGAATAGTGTCAGCGTGGCGATGTGCGTGGCGATCAGGTAAATCCAGCCGGCCCGGCGGCACTCCTCGCGATGGTCCTCGGCGGAGACCAGGAAAAAGGCCGACAGCGCCATCACTTCCCATCCCAGCAAGAACGCCATGGCATGCCTGCCAATGACCAGCAGCGCCATGCCGGCCACCAGGAGGCCCCAGAACAGTCGTAGCCTCCGGCCGTTTCCCGGATGTCGGCTTTGTGGCCAGTATCCAAGGCCGTAGATCGAGCCAAGTCCTCCCATGAGGAAGATGGGAACGAGGAAAAATGAACTCAGGGCGTCGATGCCGACAACGGAGTTGCCGGCCGCCGGCCAGGGGAAGCGGGAAACAGCATACGACGGAGTAACGCACAAGCCTGACCAAGCTCCAACCCATCCCACGAGTGCGCCGCCAACCATGATTCCCGTGGCGACCCGCTGGTTCCAAACCGACGATCGCGGCAGACACAACCCCGGCAACCCGCTGACTGCCGCAAGCAGGATGGAGATGATGATCAGGTCAAGGGACACAGCGAGTCCTTTGACACTGGCAACCTCGTGTCGTCGTGAACCGAACGGCGGTCACGTGATCTGACCGTTGCTGTGATTGATCTTCGCTGCGGGAATGGCGCCTTCAGCGCGCGACAGCGCCTGCATCAACTCATCACGCGAGGCCTGCTCCTTGAGCGCCTTCTTGAAGTCCTGATCCTGCAACACAAAGCCCAGCCGGGACAGCAGGTGCAGATGCGCCCGGACAGTGGGGCTGATGAGTGTGAACAAGGCTCTGACAGGCTGATCGTCAATCGCCCGAAAATCGATCGGATGTTCGAGGAAGCACAGCGTCACGGTGGGCTTGGAGACGTGCAAAACAACCGGATTGCGAACGTGTGGGATTGCAATGCCGTCACCGATGCCCGTGGAACCCAACATTTCGCGGGCCAGCAGCACTTGGTACAGGAACTCGCGATCCACCTCTTCCGGAAGTTTCAGCACATCGACGATCGCCCGCAGCACGGACGGCTTGTCATTGCCTCCGACCCGGTAGGCCACGCCGCCGGACTTCAACGAATCTGAAAGACTGGGCAATGGAACGGTGCTTGAATCCACTTCCAGAAAGATATCGGGAGAAACTTTTATTCGACGGGAGGTGGCCCATTCCAGCAACTCGGCCCGGTTGAACCGGAATTGGTCATTGATCCGGTACGCCGGAATCACTTCCTGCTTGATCCAGCGATAGATCGTTTTCTCTGAAACATTCAGGAGGTTGGCGGTATCTTTGACCGATAGTTGCATTCGTGGCTTCCAGTGGATATGTTCATCTGTCACTAGACAATCATGCACATTATTCCGTGGTGTCCATAAATGTCAATAGACGCGGATATGGTAGTGGGGCTTTCAATTTCCTTCACGACTTGGTAGGGCGCGGCGTCCCTGCCGCGCCGGGGGAGTGGACGCGGCGGGTCCCTGGATCGCCCCATCCATCGGAGAAGAACGTTTCATTGTGACAGGATAAGATGGTTGGAGCAGGGGCGGTTCTTACCGTCCTTGAGTCTGCGGTTGTTTTGGCATCTGATTCTCGATGTCGCGCACGAGCTTCAGAATTTCCTCCGATGGCACCCGGCATTCGATCGTCGTCTTGAAGACCGGAATCCGCAGTGCAAAGGCAAGGCGGGACAGGAGGTGGAGATGGATGCGCACCGTCGGGCAGACGAGGGTGAACAGCGCGAACACAAGCTTGCCGTCCACCGCGCCGTACTCAATAGGTTTCTCCAGAAAACTGAGCGTGACCATCGGTTCTTTGACTTGGAGCACGATCGGGTTCCGCACGTGCGGGAACGCGATGCCGTCGCCGATGCTGGTTGATGCGGCGGCTTCACGGGCCAGCAGCACGCTCAGCAGGAACTGGCGATCCACCGAGTCGGGCAGGGTCATTCGACGAACTACTTCCTGCAGGGCGGATTCCTTGTCCTCCGCCGCCAGGTGGTGGAAGATGCCGCCCGTCTCCAGTGCCTCGGCGAGCGTGGGCATAACCGAGTCTTCCGGCTCCTTGAAGATGGCGGAAGAGAGCGTGATCTTGCTGGCGGTGGCCCAGTCCAGCAACTCTGACTTGTTGAAGCGATACTGCCCGTCCTCGAAAGACGCGGGCATGTTGTGCTCCTCGATCCACCGGTAGATCGTATCTTCCGTGACGTTGAGGAGCTTGGTTACGTCTCGAACGGTAAGTTGCATAGTGGCGGAACAAGCAATCGCATATCTCATGCCCTACGGCTGTGGCAATGTCAAGGATGCGGAGATGGCTGCTGTGCGTAACAAGTTTAACTGCAATATGTTGCATCTATACTTCGCGGATGATCAGAGTATCCTGCTTGCGTCGATGGACGTGCTCCTTTAGAAGGTTCAGCCATCATGAAATGGATTGTGGACTTGGTGACCGGTCATTCGGTGGCGCAGGCGGTGCTCGTGCTGAGCGCGGTCATCACGCTGGGCGTTGCGGTCGGCCACCTCAAGTACCGGGGCGTTGGCTTGGGCATTGCGGGTGTCCTTTTCACCGGACTGGTTTTCGGTCACTTCCATCTTACGGTGAACGACGAGGTTTTGGAGTTCATGCGCGAGTTTGGCCTCATTCTGTTCGTCTATACGATCGGCATGCAGGTGGGGCCGGGGTTCTTCGCCTCCTTCCGCAAGCAGGGCTTAAAATTCAATCTCATGGCTGCGGCGATCGTATTCCTTGGGGTCGGCGTGGCGCTCGCGATTTACTATATCGCCGGGCTTCCCCTGGAGGTGGTCGTCGGGTTGCTGGCCGGCGCGGTCACCAACACGCCCAGCTTGGGCGCGGCGCAGCAGGCGCTGGCGGACCGGATGGGGCAGACGTCTGAACTGGCCCAGTTGCCGGGCCTCGGCTATGCCGTGGCCTACCCGTTCGGCATCATGGGCATCATCGTGGCAATGCTTCTGGTTCGCGTGCTGTTTCGCATCAATCCGCGTCGCGAGGCCGAGGAATTTGAGCAGCAGCACGCCTCCGTCGGCGCGGCGCCGGTCAACTACAACATCGAGGTCACAAATCCGCGCCTCGCGGGCCAGCCGGTTCCGATGCTGGCATCGATCCTGAAAACCGATTTTGTCATCTCACGCCTGCTTCGGGGTGAGACGGTGATTGTTCCGACGGGGGATACGCGGTTGCAGTTGGGCGATATTCTGCACGTGGTCTGCGCGCAGGAGAGCGCGGACAAGCTGGCAATCATCGTGGGCGATGTCAGCAAGGTCGACGTACGCGCGGTGCCGAGCCAGCTTTCCGCCCGCAACATCCTGATCACGCAGAACGATGCAGTCGGAAAGTCGATCAGCGAACTGGACCTCATGCGGCGCTACGACGCGGCCATCACGCGCGTACACCGCGCCGGCATTGAGCTTGTCGCCAGCGCGGGCATGGAACTGTGCTTCGGTGACCGCGTGACCGTGGTGGGCAGCGAGGGCGCGATCAAGAAGGTGTCGGTCGAACTTGGCGACTCCTTGAAGCAGCTCAACTATCCCAATATCCTGCCTGTTTTCATCGGCATCATCCTCGGCGTGTTGCTGGGCAGTCTCCCAATTTCCATTCCGGGCGTGCCTGCGCCCGTGAAGCTCGGCCTGGCCGGAGGGCCGTTGCTCGTGGCGATTTTTTTCAGCCGGTATGCGCGCGTGGGGCCGGTCGTCTGGTACCTGCCGCAGAGCGCGAACCTGACGCTCCGCGAAGTGGGCATTGCGTTGTTCCTCGCGTGCGTGGGCCTGAGGTCGGGCGGAAGATTCGTGGAGACGCTCGTGCACGGCGACGGCGTGTACTGGATGTTCCTGGCGGCGCTGATCACCGTGATCCCCCTGGTAATCGTGGGCTTTGTCGCCCGCGCGGTCTACAAGGTAAACTTCCTGTCGGTGTGCGGACTGCTCGCGGGCAGCATGACCGACCCGCCCGCGCTCTCGTTCGCCAACTCCATCACGGCCTCGGACGCGCCGGCGATCACATACGCGAGCGTCTACCCGCTCGTGATGTTCCTGCGCATCCTCACGGCGCAGGCGATGGTGATGTTCCTGGCGCGGTAGCGGGCCATGCTTCAGGAATCGCAGTCGTAGTCCTGATCGCAATCGCAATCCTGATCGAGATTACGAGTACGATTAGGATTACGAGGGGAGACGGTGCCCGAGAGGCGGCTATTTCCCATCCAGCACATCCCTGACCATTCTCGCGAGGCTGTCGCGCGTGTAGGGTTTGAGGAGCAGTTTGACGCTCGAGCCAGAGACGCCGTGGTTGATGATGGCGTCCTGCGTAAAGCCCGACGTGTAGAGCACCTTGAATCCGTCGCCCAACTGTTTCAGGTGGTCGACGAGGTCGCGGCCGCTCATGTGGGGCATGACGACGTCGGTCAGGACCATGTGAACCGTGTCCTTCCGCTGCTGCCAGAGGGCGATGGCTTCGCTTCCGCTCCCGGCTTGGAGCACGGTGTAGCCGAGCGATTTCAGGATGCGCGTCACCAGGTTGCGCACGACCGCCTCGTCGTCCACGACGAGGATGGTTTCCGTGCCGCGCGGGATGTCCTCGAGCGCCAGCGGCGTGATTTCCTCGGTCTTGGCGGATGACTGCGGGAAATAGATATGGAACTCCGTTCCCCTGTCGGGCTCGCTCTCGACCTGGATGACGCCGCAGCTCTGGTCGACAATGCCCTTGACCATGGACAGGCCGAGGCCCGTACCGGTCCGTTTCGTCGTGTAGAAGGTTTCAAAAAGGTGGTTGCGCACCTCGGGCGTCATGCCGACGCCGGTATCACGGACCGTGAGGGAAATGTACCGCCCGGGCTTGAGGTCGTGCTTCGGCCTCGGGTCGCCCGCGCTGACGACGAGCCGGGACGTCTCGATAAAGAGGCGTCCGCCCGTCGGCATGGCATCCCGGGCATTCACGGCCAGGTTCATGATGACTTGTTCGATTTGCGCGGAGTCGACTTCAATGGGGCCCAGTTTCTCGCCGAGCACCGTAACCAGTTCAATATCCTCGCCGAGCGCGCGGCGCAGGAAGTGGTCCATCTCGACGACGATGTAGTTCAGGTCGATGGAGCGCACGTGCTGGACGTGCTTGCGGCTGAACGCGAGGAGTTGGCCGGTGAGTTTCGCAGCGCGCTCGGCGGCCTTGATGACTTCCTTGATGTCCGACTGCAGCGCCGGTTTCTCGAGGGTCTCGTCGAGGATGATGTTGCTGAACCCGAGGATGGAGGTGAGGAGGTTGTTGAAATCGTGGGCGATGCCGCCGGCGAGCCGTCCGATGGCCTCCATCTTCTGCGCCTGCAGGAGCTGGTCCTTGCTGTCCTGCAGGGCAGCCAGGGCCCTGGCACGTTCCATCGAATAGCGGATGGAGCGGACGAGGGTGCGGTCGTCCGCATAGCCCTTGATGAGATAGTCCTGCGCGCCTTCCTGCACGGCGCGGATGGCGGAGGTTTCGTCGGTCAGGTCCGCGAGCACGACAATCGGCACATTGGGCGAGCGGGCGCGGAGCAGCAGGAAACTTTCCGTGCCGCGCGCGTCGGGCAGCGTGAGATCGAGGAGCACCACGTCGAACGACTCACGGACCAGATACTGCAGCGCATCGCTGATGCATTCCGTGTGCGTGATATCGAAACGGTAGTTCTGTGCGCCGTCCAGGGCTTCGCGGAGAAACCGGACGTCGCCGGCATCGTCTTCGACAAGGAGTACGCGCACGCGTACCGCACTCTGCATTCCTAATTTTGCACTCACAGAAGGGCCTCCGAAACGGTACCGGTATACCGGATGATCAAACCTCCATGTACCTTATGACGAGATGTTTACCCGGGAACCGCGCGTTCGTGTACGGTGTCAGCTTGAATTTTTGTCTCCCATGGGTAGGGCGGACCGTCCCGGTCCGCCGCTGCGCGCTGAGCCGGTGCGTCCGATCTGAAACTTGCCGCATCTTGGAATGACCGCGGTTGTGCTCTGATCCTTCACCATGTCGCGACGATCTCCTTCACGCGGTTTCCGACACGGCAGGAGGTTTCGTCGAACGACGGCCACAACGTGCCGTCGACCGTGACGCTGGCGGGTTTGCCGGCGATCGGCCAGCGCAGGTCGAAGCCCTTGGGGGCATCGATCGAGCCGTTGAGCGTGATCGTCAGGACGTTGTCATTCAGCTTCGCGGTCATGTCCAATTTTCCGAAGTGGGTCGGTAGGTTGGCGATCCGGATGCCGGCCCCGTTGCGGAACCAGCGTTCCGGCGCGCCCGCGAGCAGGACCAGCTTGCCGTTCTGCTCGTCGGCCAGCATCTCGCGGACGGCGTTGACCAGCCCGGACCCGACCCACGTGTGCGGCATATCGCCGATGTAGCCGCCTTTGCGCGTCTCGCCGATGACGACTTCGGCGAGATGGTTCCAGCCCAGTGGGCGACGGCAACTCATCATGAAGTCCAGCAGCGTTATCGCGCGGTCGTTGTGGCCCAGCGCAACAAACGCGGTGACCGAGCGCAATTCGTACGGCGTCAGCGTGCCGTTCCAGCCCGGTTCGAGGCGGTACTTCAGCTCCTTGTAGAACATATCGTAGGTGTGGTCCAACGCCGCGCGGGGCATAACGTCCAGTTCCTGGCACGGCGAGATGCCGATGGCGGTCGACGTGGCGTCCATGTCACCCTTTTCCGCGCAGCCGGGGATGTAGGAAATCCCCTTGTACGCGATGGTCGCCTCGAGTGATTTCCGCATCGAGTCCTTGAAGATCCTGTACTGGTCGTCCGCCCATCGGGCGATGTCGTTGCTGCCGAGAACTTCCGCGGCGGCCTTGCCTTCCTTCCAGCCCTTGAGCGCCCAGAAGTCGTCCCAGTAGCTGTGCACGGGCGGAGAGTAGCCTTCGTGGCTGATCGACGCGGGCAGGATGCCGATGAAGCGTTCGCGCGCATCTTCGCCGGCCATGTAGTCCGGCGCGAGGGTCCGGTCGCGCAGGACGACCATGAATTCCATCGCGCGCTTGATCTCGTCGAAGTGTTCCTCGAGAAAAGCGCGGTCCTTTGTGAAGTAGTAGTACTCCATGACGGCATAGATAAACTCGCCCTGGCTGTCGTACTCGATGTTGGAGCCGAAGCCGGTGTTGATCGAGCCGTTGTTGTCGAGGATCGGCGGGACGAGCCCATCCTTGAGGACGCGCGCGGCATACCAGCCGAGGAATTTCCGGACCGGTTCAGTCACACCCATGCGGAGCATGGCAACCGACGTGATGCCGCCGTCGCGGATCCAGGACCGGTTGTAGTTGCGCGAGCCGGGCTGGATCGCGATGCCGTCGATGTTGATGAGGATATAGCCGATCTGCGACTTGATGGCATTGGCGATGTCGCGATCCGGGATATCGATTGTCACGGCGTTGATCTGCCCATCCCAGTAGTTGCGCATGTCCTCGAGGCGCGTTTCGAACGCATTCTGCAGGGCGCGGTTGGGATCGACGTTCTCCACGAAGGACATCTGCTGAAACGCGATGATGTTGTCCTTCCTGCCGTGAAGCGGCGCCGCGAGAATCGCGCCGGCCGTTTCACCGGGGGCGAGGTCGAAGTCGTACGCGAGCGCGCCCGAGATCAGGTCGCCTGCGTTGCTGACCGTCTGGTCCGGCGGCAGGACGCCGTTTTCGAGGTCCTTGACGACGTCACCGAGGTCAAAGGCCCGCGCGCCGAACGCCGAGGGCGGTGTCAGCGAAATGAATTTGTCGGAATGGTTCACCCGGACCGTCGCGCCTTCGTCCGTGTTGGTCAGTTCCATGGACTGGATCGGCGACAACCCGCCATACTGCCAGATCGGGTTGACCTGCACGGGCCGGATGGCGAGGAAGAGTCGGCCTTTCTGCGCCACGTCGGATGTGTTCGTCACGGTGTAACGGACGTAGCTGACCGAATCCGACGGGGTGCCGCGCGTGTAGCCCTGGATGTACAGCTGCACGTTGCCGAGGTCCCACGTCACGCCCGGCATGGGCATGAAGCCCTTCTCCAGGCTCTGCGCGAGCCCGCGCGCGTCGAGGGCGGAGTGGAGTTTGCCGTCGAGGTAAACGAACGGATAGACCGAGCAGCTCCCGCTGGTCGGCTCGAAGTTGCCGTATTCGTCGAGCAGGCTCTCCTGGTGGTCGACGGGCAGGCCCATGATGGTCCAGTACGCCTGGCGCTTGCGGAACTGCTCGGGGTAGAGGCCGGGCCGCGCCTTTTCCGTGGCGATCTCGTAGAGCGTGTTCGGTGTCGGCATTTCGTCGGGGCCCTTGAGCGAAAGATCCCTGATCTCGACGGGAGCGTTATCCACCGTGGCCTTGACGTTCAGCCGGAGGTAACGGGCCTCGGTGCGGGGGTGAAGCAGGAGATCGAAGTTACCCGTGCCGCTCTTGATCTCCGTCACCGTGCGCCACGTCTGCCGGTCGGACGAGGCCAGCACCTCGAGTTCCGTCGCGTGGTGGGCGCCCCAATCGATGCGCAGCCCGCCGAACTCCGTGGGTTTCCGCAGGTCGATGTCGATCTGCGTGGCGCCTCCCGCAGCCGCGACCCATGTCGTATCGAGGCTGCCGTCGAACAGGAAGCCGATCTCGGATCCGTCGCGGGTGGGGGCGGTTGCCTGGATGATGTCGGACGGCCCCCTGGTATTGATTTCCCAGATGGAGTGGCCCCAGCCCGTCCCTCGCTTGAGGCCGACGATCTTGAAGAATCTCGCGAGGGTGGGGGCGAACGTGATGACATCTGTGTGTCCGTCGCCCTTGCTTGTGCGGTACACCCGGGTCCAGCGGTCGCCGTCGAGCGACGCGTAGATTTCATACTCGCTCGAGAACGCGGTTTCCCAGGCGATGTTCAGGCCGCAGAGCGTGCCCGTGCCGCCCATGTCGACCATCAGCCACTGCGGATCCAGGGCCGGGCTGCTCCAGCGCGTGTCGGATCTTCCGTCGATCGCGTAGCCGGCCGGGAAAATGGGTTCCTGCACGTCCGAGGCCGATGCGGTCCACTGCGTTTTCGCGGGCGGTTCGACCATCGGCGCGGCGGGTGTTTCTCCGGTGGATGGGGTGGGGGTCTGGCAGCTTGTGAGAAAGAGGGTGGTCAAGCCTGCGACGAAGAAGATGGCACGGTGCTCGAGATGCATGGACATGGTTGGGTTCCTTCTTTCTATTTGGATCTGAAATGCCTTGGTAAGGCCCGCACTTCGTTGCGGGCCGATTCGGACGGCGGCGGCTCGTGCTGCGAAGCGAAGTGGCTTCGCAGAGTGGCCAACACCGTCCCTACCTCACCTGCTTATTGCGCTGTTGTTCATTTGTCTGCGACGTTTTGACGGTGGACGCCCGCACGATCAATTCGCCGGGCAGGCGGATTTGTTTTGGGGGCTTCCGCGGATGGCGAACCATATCCATCATCATGTCGAACGCCTTCGCCGCGGCGACTTCCACCGGCGGCCGGACCGTAGTCACCGGGATGCTGACATAGCGTGCCGTCTCCGCGTCGTCGAATCCGACCACGGCGATATCGTCGGGCACACTGTTCGTTATCGATGCCCACGGCGTGGATGCGTTTCTGATCGAGGAACTTGTTCACGAACACGATCGGGATCTTGTCCGCCTGAATCTGCCGGACTTTATCGGGGACGTTGGCGTGGGGGAAGATGTTGTAGACGACGATACCGTCGACCTGCCAGTTCTGCGCGACGAGCGAGATGGAGCGGTCTTCCTCCAGCCACGTATCCGTGGGGATCAGCATGATGGCGTAGTCGGACCGGATCGACGCCATGGACACGCCGCGAACGATGGGATGGGTGTACGGGTGCAGTTCCGTGGTGATCAGGGCGATGACGTTGGATCGTTTTCTGACCAGGCTGCGCGCCACCAGGTTGGGCTGGTAGTTCAACTCCTGCAGGGCCCGCGCCACGCGGATCCGCGTCTCATCGCGGATGAAGGGGCGGTTCCGGATCACGCGCGACACCGTGGTGTGGGCTACCCCGGCGAGGCGCGCGACGTCCTTGATGGTCACGCGTTGATGCATCGCGGCCATGGTAGCAGTCCGGCGTCCTGGGACCAATTTCAAACGTATGCACTACTTGAGCGGCTTCACGGTCGACGCGCGAATCACCAGTTCCGAGGGCAGCGGGTCCTGGATGGCCGGTTGATTCGGTTTCTGGAGGATACCCATCAACATCTCGAAGGCGCGGAACCCCACGTATTCCGTCGGCGGGCGCACCGTGGTGAGCGGCGTGGAAATAAAGCGCCCGGCCTCGAGGTCATCGAATCCGGCGACGGCGATGTCGTCCGGGACGGAGAGCCCGTGTTCCTGGATTGCCTTCACGGCGCCGACCGCCATGAAATCGTTGCAGCAGTACATTGCCGTGGGCAGCGTGCGCTGCAGCAGGATCCGATTCATCTCGTGGTACGCCTGGTCATCGTTGAAATTGGCCACGCCTGTGAAGCGCTCGTCGTAGGGCAGCCCCAGCTGTTCCATCGCCTTGCGGAAAGCGCGAAACCGCTCGACGCCGTCGACGGACGTCATGCCGCCCTTGAGCAGGCCGATTCGCTTGTGCCCGAGCTTGGCCAGGTGTTCGACGGCGAGGAACACGCCCTGGTAGTTGTCGACGCCCACGGCATGCAGTATCGTCTTGTCGAGGAACTTGTTGATGAACACGAGCGGCATGTTGGAAGACATCAACTTTTGAACCTTCGGCGGGACCTTCTCGTGCCAGATGAGGTTGTAGAGAAGGATGCCGTCAACCAGCCAGTTCTGTGCGACGAACGAGACCGAGCGGTCTTCTTCGAGCCACGTATCCATCGGGATGAGCATCAGCGCGTAGTCCCACTTGGTCGCGCCGTTGGCGACGCCGCGGATGATCGGGAGGACGTGCGGGTTCAGGTCGGGCGTGATGAGCGCAATGACCTGGGACCGCTGGTTGACCAGGCCCCGGGCGACGAGGTTCGGCTGATAGTCGAGCGCCTTGATGGCCTTAAGGACGCGCTGTTTGGTCGGCTCGCTGATGCGCGGGTCGTTATGGATCACGCGCGAGACCGTGGTGTGGGTCACGCCGGAGCTCTTGGCGACGTCTTTGATGGTTACGCGGCGGTTCATTTTCAGCGGATTCGACTGCACTGCGAGCATGCGCACTATCGCACGAAGAGGAAGCGCGGGTCCACCTCAAACCCCTTGTTGAACTAAGCCGGCGCGGCGCCGGCAGCAAGACTCCCTTTTCTGGTGCGTTGGCGTAGGGATGCTCTCCTGGCGGGACCACTCGTGTAATAGGGCACGCGTGGCACCCCCGCCAGAAGGAGCATCACATGCAGGCG
>JAZDKY010000037.1:0-2011 GCA_043802525.1 bacterium | reverse complement strand
GACTATCTTCTCGGAAGCCATGGCCATCTCGACCGGGTTCAGCACCGGGCCCTTGGCCTGCTCCTCGACATCGGCCGCGCGGCCGTCCCAGAACTGCACGAAGTGCCCTGCCGCGTTGTACACGGAGGGCGAGTTCCGATCCCCCATCTGTCCCTTGTGTCCGTCGGACGTCGGCTGCCCATCCGCGCCGTAGGTCGCCAGGTCGTGGCAACTGTTGCAGGAGATCTGCTGGCTCTTCGACAGGCGGGGTTCGAAGTAGAGCATGCGGCCCAGATCGACCATTTCCTGGGCAGCGATCCCGCCGGCCGCTGGAACAACGTCGGGCAGCGTGCCAAACATTTCCAGCATCGCCTTGTCGACGGTATCGGAAGTCTCCGGCTGTCGCGGCGGCGCTGCCTGGGTGCAACCGGCCGCGAGGGCACCGAGCAAAAGAAACGCGAACGACGCAAGAACAGACGACCTGCTCATGGGACGTCTCCTGTGCGCCGGCTAAACCGGCGAGGTGTCGTGAATGAAAGAGTCATACGGTAAAGGGCTAGCGACCCATACCGACCCCGAGTCATGCGGAGCCGTCTGCAAAGGCGGCGTCGAAGCGTTGACAGGGGCACGCGCGGGCCGGGTATTCAGCCGCGAAAGTCCGTTCCTCCGGGACGCCGACGCTGTAGGAGAAAGCGGAAGGCCCCACCAAGCGCATCGATATCGCGAGATGCGTCTGGGTCCCGCGCGGTCAGAGACCCCGTGCACGTACGAATACACCTCGCGCGGGAGCCGGGAGGTCCCGTGTCCGCCCGCGGCAGATGGGTTCGCGGGACGCGTCGGGAAGTCTAAGGACGTACGCCGACGATGAACGAACACGGGAAGTCGGACAGGCCCGCAGTACCCGTGAAGTTCCCGAACAACGCCGGGCAACCGGTCACGGAGGGGACGGAGGGAAAGGGTCTGGCCAAAGGAAACTCGCCACAGCAAAACGCGCCCCGGACACCGAGCCGGGACGGCGCGCTCAGTGCGCTGGAGCGGGTACGTCAAGCGGCAAGACGGGACAGGAAGCTGCGGTTCACCGCGCTCCTGCACCATATCTACGACATTCAGCAACTGCGGGCGGCGTATCTCGCGCTGAAGCGAGAAGCCGCGCCGGGTGTGGATGGCGAGACGTGGCGGCACTACGGGGAGGCGCTGGAGGAACATCTCCAGGACCTTGCCGAAAGGCTGAAACGCGGGGCGTATCGGGCAAAGCCGGTTCGGCGGGTGTACATCCCGAAGGCCGACGGGCGGCAACGGCCGCTCGGGGTCACAGCGTTGGAAGACAAAATCGCCCAGCGCGCGACGGTCGACGTGCTGAACGCCATCTATGAAACGGACTTTCTCGGCTTCTCGTACGGGTTCCGGCCGGGCCGCAGCCAGCATGATGCGCTGGACGCGCTCTACACCGGCCTGCTGACGAAGAAGGTGAACTGGGTGCTCGACGTGGACATCCGTGGGTTCTTCGATACCATCGACCACGGATGGCTCGTCACGTTTGTCGAGCACCGAATTGCGGACCGACGCGTCGTGCGCCTCATCCAGAAATGGCTGAACGCTGGCGTGTTGGAGGAGGGGAAGCGAACGCGAGTGGAGGAGGGGACGCCGCAGGGCGGCAGTGCATCGCCGCTGCTGGCGAACCTCTATCTCCACTACGTGTTTGACCTGTGGGTCCACGCATGGCGCCAGAAGCACGCGCGCGGCGACGTCATCGTCGTCAGGTTCGCGGACGATATGGTGCTGGGATTCCAGGTCAAGTCGGATGCCGAACGGTTCTGGGCGGAACTCACCGAGAGGTTTCGGAAGTTTCACCTGGAGCTGCATCCCGAGAAAACGCGCCTGCTGGAATTCGGCCCGTTCGCGACCGAGGACCGGAAGCGGCGCGGACTCGGCAAGCCGGAGACGTTCAACTTCCTCGGCTTCACGCACATCTGCGGGAAGAAGAGGAGCAACGGACGCTTCACGGTGGTGCGGCAGACGATACGCAAACGAT
>JAZDKY010000036.1:0-20669 GCA_043802525.1 bacterium | reverse complement strand
AGGGCAAGGCCATCAAGACGCGTGACGCCCCGCACAAGATGGCGCAGGCTAACATGGCGTTTGCGCATTACCGGTGGTAGCAGGGCGGGCGGGGTGTCGAGTGTCGAGGGGCACCTGACACTCGACACTCGACACTGGAACTCAACATGGTAGCCGTGGCGGATAAATCCAAAGACAGCAAGACGACGGGCGAGGCTTCGTGCATCGAAGCCGACGGCCGCCTGCGCGGTCTGTCGATGATCCGCAACATCGGCATCGTGGCGCACATCGATGCCGGCAAGACAACGACCACCGAGCGCATGCTTTTCTACACGGGCAAGGTTCACCGCATCGGCGAAGTGGACGAGGGCACCGCGACGATGGACTGGATGATCCAGGAGCAGGAGCGCGGCATTACGATCACGAGCGCCGCTACGACGTGCTTCTGGCGCGACCACGAGGTCAACATCATCGACACGCCCGGCCACGTGGATTTCACGGTCGAGGTGGAGCGTTCGCTCCGCGTACTCGACGCCGCAGTCGGCGTGTTTTGTGGCGTGGCGGGTGTGCAGCCGCAATCCGAGACCGTCTGGCGCCAGGCGAAGAAGTACCGGGTGCCCTGCATGGCCTTTGTGAACAAGCTGGACCGGACCGGCGCGCGTTTTGAATGGGTCGTGCAGCAGATCCGCGAGCGCCTCGGCGTCAACGCGGTTGCGGTGCAGATTCCGCTGGGCCAGGAAGCCGAGCTGCGCGGTGTCATCGATTTGATCGAGATGAAAGCGATCGTGTTCGACGAGGAGAGCCAGGGCTCCAAGATGACCGTCGGCGAGATCCCCGCCGACTTCGCGGCCAGGGCCGAGCAGGCCCGCGCGAAACTGGTCGAAACACTGGCCGAGAAGGATGAGCAGATCATCCATGCGTATCTCGAGAATCCCGACGTGGCCGGCTCCGCCGTGCGCGCGGCCATCCGCCGCCTGACGGTGGCCGGGCACCTGGTCCCGGTGCTCTGCGGATCCTCGCTGCACAACAAGGGGATCCAGCCCCTGCTCGACGCCGTCATCGACTTCCTGCCGTCCCCGATCGATATCCCGCCCGTCAAGGGCCACTCCCTGAAAGACCATTCCGAGATTGAGCGCAAGACCAGTGACTTCGAGCCGCTCGGCGCGCTGGCCTTCAAGATCGCGAACGATCCGTACGTCGGGAAGCTGACCTACGTCCGCATCTACTCCGGCGTCCTTAGGAAGGGCCAGAATGCGTTCAATCCGCGCACGCGCAAGCGCGACCGGATCCAGCGCCTGCTTCACGTCCACGCGAACCACCGCGAGGACACCGAAGCGCTCTTCGCCGGCGAAATCGGAGCGATTTCCGGGATGAAACAGGTCACGACGGGTGACACGCTCTGTTCGGAGAACCAGCCGATCCTGCTCGAGCGCATCACGTTCCCCGAGCCGGTCATCTCGATGGCGATCGAGCCGAAGTCGCAGGCCGACCGCGAGAAGCTGCAGGAAGTCCTTGCCTCGCTTTCCGAAGAAGATCCCACCTTCAGGATCACGACGAACACCGACACCGGCCAGACGCTGATCAACGGCATGGGCGAGTTGCATCTCGAAATCATTCGCGACCGCATGGTCCGGGAGTTCAAGGTGCAGGCCAGCGTGGGCAGGCCGATGGTCGCGTACCGCGAAGCGATCCGGGCGCCGGCGCGCGCCGAGCATGTTTTCCAGCGGGAATTCGGCGGGAAAAGCCAGTTCGGGCACGTCATCATCGAGGTGGCTCCGCGCGAGCGCGGAGCGGGCAACGCGATTGAATTTCAAATCGGCAACGACAAGATCCCCGCCGAGTTCCGCTCCGCGGTGGAAGAAGGCATTCGCGACGGACTCGTGACGGGCGTGGTCGGGAACTATCCCCTGATCGACGTCAGCGTGCGCGTGGTCGGCGGCAGCTTTCACCCGGCAGACTCCACCGAGGTGGCGTTTCGCTCCGCCGCGATCCTGGCGCTCCGCGATGCGACGCAGGCTGCCAAGCCGGCGCTGCTGGAGCCGGTCATGAAGGTGGAGATTGTCACGCCGGAAGATCATCTGGGCGAAGTCATTGCCGATGTGAACGGGCGGCGCGGCCGCGTGAAGGAAATGACGGCCATCGACGCGACGCAGATCGTGAAGGCGGACGTCCCCCTCTCGGAGCTGTTCGGGTATTCGACGACGTTGCGTTCGCTCACGCGGGGTCGGGCGAGTTACAGCATGGAGCCCAGCAGCTTTGAGATTGTCCCCGAGGCACTACAGACAGCCCTACTGAATCGGTAACATCATGAATGGCCAGAGAATCAGAATCCGTTTGAAAGCATATGACCACCGTGTCCTGGACCAGTCGGCCAGCGACATTGTGGAGACGGCGAAGCGCACGGGTGCCCGGGTCGCGGGTCCCATTCCGCTGCCGACGCGCAAGGAGCGCTATTGCGTGAACCGCAGTCCGCACTCGGACAAGAAGTCGATGGAACAGTTCGAGATCCGGACCCACAAGCGTCTCCTGGACATCATCGACCCGACGATCAAGACCGTGGATGAGCTGAAGAAACTGAACCTGCCTGCGGGCGTGGATATTACGATAAAGATTTAGGAGAGGTGTCGGGTGTCAGGTGTCAGGTGTCAGCCATCTTCGCTGAAACCTGAAACCTGAAACCTGAAACCTGAAATACGATGAACGGAATCATTGGCAAGAAGTTGGGGATGACCCAGGTGTTTGACGACAAGGGACAGCACGCCGCCGTGACGGTCATTGCCACGGGTCCGTGTGTGGTCGTGCAGCGCAAGACGGTCGAGAACGACGGCTACAACGCCGTGCAACTCGGCTTCCTGGACCAGAAGGAGCAGCGTCTCACAAAAGCCGCCGCGGGCCATTTCAAGAAAGGCGGCGTGACGGCCAAGCGCATCCTGAAGGAATTCCGGCTTGAGGACGGCGAGGAGCTGAAGGCGGGCGACGCGGTTTCCGCGAACATTTTTGACGGCGTTCCGTACGTCGATATCATCGGCGTGACGAAGGGGCGGGGGTTTCAGGGCGTCGTGAAGCGCCACGATATGGCGGGTGGCCCTGCGGCGCATGGCCACATGTCGCACCGCCGGGTCGGCGCGATCGGACAGCGCACATGGCCCGCGCGGATCCTGAAGAACAAGCGGATGCCCGGGCACATGGGCAATGTGAGCATCACCGTTCAGAACCTCCGGGTGGTGCAGGTTCGGCCGGACGACCATGTAATCCTTGTTGAGGGCGCGGTCCCAGGTCCGACTGGCGGGATCATCGTGGTCCGGAAGGCCGTGAAGAAGAAGGCGGCGAAGAAGTCATGATCAAGTTATCCATGTGCAACATGCAGGGGAAGTCGGTCGGGGATGTAAGCCTTGACGATTCCTGGGTCGTGGAAGGGCGCGGCACGCAGGCGGTTCATGACGCGGTCGTCGCGTACCAGGCGAACCAGCGCGCGGGCAGTGCATCCACCCTGACCAAGGGCGAGGTGGCTGGTCACGGGATCAAGCCGTGGAAGCAGAAGGGCACGGGCCGCGCCCGCGCCGGCTACCGTCAGTCGCCGATCTGGCGCGGGGGTGGCGTGGTGTTCGGCCCGAAGCCGCGCAAGTACACGAAGGACATGCCGCGCAAGGTCGCGCGCCTGGCGTTCCGCCGGGTGTTCGGCGACAAGATTGCCGCGGGCGACGTCATCGTGGTCGACAAGTTTGAGTTCACGGAGCCGAAGACGAAGCCGTTTGTCGCGGTGCTCGAAAAGCTGAAGGTCGGCGCCAAGACGCTGATCGTGCTCGATACGATTGGCCGCGAGATCGAGCTGGCCTCCCGCAACATTCCGGGCGTCGAGATCGTCACGCCGGCGAACCTCAACACCTTTGACGTGCTGCACTGCCGCAAGCTTGTCGTGAGCCAGGCCGCGCTGGAGCAGCTGCAGAAGCGGCTGACGGCCGGGGAGCGTGACGCGTCATGAAGCAGCCTTATGCGATCATCAAGAAGTTGTCCCTGACGGAAAAAGGCTCGCGCCTGACCGAAAAGGAAAACAAGTACATGTTCCGCGTTGACGGTGACGCGAACAAGCTGGAGATCAAGAAATCCGTCGAGGCGCTGTTCCGCGTCAATGTGACGAAGGTCAACACGCTGAACCGGAAGGGCAAGGAGAAGCGGAACCGCCGTGGCCAGTTCGGGACGACCGTATCGTGGAAGCGCGCCATCGTCACGCTGAAGGAAGGCGAGAAGATCGAAGTAACCTGAGGTCCATGTGCCATGCCGTTAAAAACTCACAAACCCTATACGCCGACCCGCAGGTTCACGGTCCTGCCGGACTTTTCCGAGATCACGAAGAGCAAGCCGGAGAAGTCGCTGATTTCGCCGATGAAGAAGAATGCCGGGCGAAACATGTACGGCCGCATCACCGTGCGCCACAAGGGCGGCGGCCACAAGCGGTACTACCGCCATATCGATTTCAAGCGCGACAAGCTGGATATCCCGGCGAAGGTTGCGACGATCGAGTACGACCCAAACCGTTCCGCGCGCATTGCGTTGCTGAACTACGTGGACGGCGAGAAGCGGTACATGCTGGCCACGATCAACATGAAGGTCGGGCAGACGGTGCTGGCGGGGCTGAAGGCCGAGCCGGTCGAGGGCAATGCCCTGCCGCTCAGCCACATTCCGCCCGGGCTTCCGATTCACAACATCGAGATGAAGCCGGGGAACGGGGCACAGCTGGTTCGCGGCGCGGGCATGTCGGCGCAGATCATGGCGCGCGAAGGCGACTACGCGGACATCAGGCTGCCGTCCGGCGAGATCCGGCGCATCAACGTGAAGTGCTACGCGACGATCGGTCAGGTCGGCAATATCGACCACCAGAATATTTCGATGGGCAAGGCGGGACGCAAGCGCTGGTTGGGCATTCGTCCGACCGTGCGTGGCGTGGCCATGAACCCGATCGACCATGTCATGGGTGGCGGTGAAGGCCGCGCCTCCGGCGGGCTCCCGCGGTCACCATGGGGTCAGTTGTCCAAGGGCAAGAAGACGCGCAACAAGCGCAAGAACTCGGCACGTTTCATTGTTAAGCGGAGAAAGTAATCCATGTCTCGTTCCATCAAAAAGGGTCCCTTTGTCGAGCCCAAGCTGCTGAAGAAGGTGGACCTGCTGAATCGCAGCGGGCAGAAGCGGCCCGTGAAGACGTGGTCGCGCCGCTCGATGATTGTGCCGGATTTTATCGGCCATACGTTTGCCGTGCATAATGGCAAGGCGTTCATCTCGGTTTTTGTGACGGAGAACATGGTCGGGCACCGGTTGGGCGAGTTCTCGCCGACGCGGATGTTCCGCAAGCACGGCGCAACCACGGACAAGACCGTGGTGCTCAAGTAGTCGCGCCCGCGGGGGCGTGACATCCTGGCGAACCCGATGCACCGCAGGCCGTCGAGTCGCGTGTTGGTCGCAGTTATGGCCGTTGTTGTCGCGACGGTCCGGGGGGTGTGTGGCGCGGGGACGAACGAGGCGGTCCTTGCGGCGGTGGAAGCGCGGCTGGCGGTGACGGCGCTGGTGGAGCAGAATGCGAAGCTCCGCGCCGATGTGGATGAACTGGGCGGCCAGGTGAAGGACCTGACGGTGACGCTGGCCGAGACCGTGGCGGAACTGGACGTGGCGAGGGCGGCGGCGGGAAAGGCTGTGGGGCGGTCCTTGGCGACGGCGGATGGGGCCGGAATCGCGGTGGTGGATGTGAATCGGCCGCTGGGCATGGTGGTCCTGGCGGCGGGCGAATCGGCGGGTGTGAAGCTTGGCATGCAATTCGCGGTGATGCGGGATCGGCGCTTGGTGGCACGGGTCCGGGCCAGCGATGTGCGGGAAGCCATCGCGGGCGCCGTGGTGGAAGAGTTGGCGAAAGACGATTTTCCGGTGAAGGGCGATCGCGCCATCGTCTGGCGCGAGAAGAGTGACGAGTGACGGGTGGTGAGTGTCGAGGGGTTTCCGGCACCCGACACGCAAGAGATTGAGGCGAATATGGAAGTCAAAGCAGTAACACGATTTGTCAGGCTGTCGGCGTCGAAGGCGCACGACCTGGCCCGCGCGATCCAGGGCAAGCCGGTGGAGGATGCCTTGAAGATCACCGAATTTAGCGAGCGGAAGGGCGCGATCAACATCGGCAAGACGCTGAAGTCCGCGATCGCCAATGCCGAAAACAATGCGGGGCTGTCGGCGGACAACTTGTACGTGCGGTACGCAGCGGTCGAGCAGGGGCCGACGATTAAACGTTGGTGGCCGCGGGCGCGCGGAAGCGCGAGTCCGATCCTGAAACGGACAAGTCACATCAAGATTATATTGACGGACGAAAAACCGGCGCGAAAATAGCGCGTTTCCGGCTGAAAGGAGTCACAACTTGGGACAGAAGGTAAATCCAATAGGGTTCCGGATAACCGTCACGAAAGACTGGCGGTCGCGCTGGTTTGCCGACAAGAAGCAATTCGGCGGGATGCTCCACGAGGACATCAAGATCCGGGATCTGGTCAAGAAGCGCCTCAAGGAGGCGGCTGTTCCCGAAGTGATCATCGAGCGCTATGCGAACCGCGCCCGCGTCACGATTTACACCGCCCGGCCCGGCATTGTCATCGGCCGCAAGGGGCAGGACATCGAGAAGCTCCGCGAAGAGATCGCGAAGTTCACGGGCAAGGAGATTTACGTCGAAATCAAGGAAGTCAAGGATCCCGACACGAACGCCCAGCTGGTTGCCGAGAACATCACGCTGCAACTCGAGCGGCGCGTGTCGTTCCGCCGCGCGTTGAAGCGCGCGGTGCAGCTTGCGATGGACATGGGCGCTCTGGGCATCCGCGTCCACGCAGCGGGCCGCCTGGGCGGTTCGGAGCTGGCGCGGAGCGAGGGGTACCGCGAGGGCAAGGTTCCGCTGCACACGCTGCGCGCGAATGTGCAGTACGGGTTTGCCGAGGCGCACACGATGGCCGGCAAGATCGGCATCAAGGTCTGGATTTGCAAGAAGGAAGAGGAAGCACCCTCGAAGGAGCAAAGCCATGCCGCTTATGCCTAAAAGGGTGAAGTACCGCAAGCAGCAGCGCGGTACCCGCAAAGGAATGGCGATGTCGGGCAACAGCTTGGCCTTCGGCGAGTATGGCTTGCAGGCGCTGGACCGGGCCTGGGTCACGGCCAAGCAGATCGAGGCGTGCCGTGTGGCGATCAGCCGCGCGATGAAGCGCAAGGGCAAGATGTGGATCCGGATCTTCCCGGACCTGCCGATCACGAAGAAGCCGTTGGAAGTCCGCCAGGGCAAGGGCAAGGGACCCGTCGAGCAATGGGTTGCCGTCGTTCGCCCGGGTCGGTTGTTGTTCGAAATGGACGGCGTTCCGGCGCCCATGGCGCGGGAAGCCATGCGGTTGGCGGCGAGCAAGCTGCCGATCCCCACCAAGTTTGTGGAGCGCCACTCAGCGTAGGAGAAAGTTTTTCGTTGCCCGTTGCTCGTTGTCGAAACGAACAACCAGCAACGAACAACAGACAACGGATATGAAGGCAGTAGAAATACGGGAATTGACGGAGGCCGAGTTGCGGCAGCGGCTGCAGGATACGCAGAAGGAACTGTTCAACCTTCGCGTCCAGCAGTCGTACGGGCAATTGGAAAAATCTTCGCGGATCAGGGAACTGCGCCGGGACGTTGCGCGGATCAACACCGTGATCACGCAGCGCAGACGGGAGTCGAAAACAGCATGAGCACAGAGACGCAACGCGGCGTGCGCAAGGAACGCTCCGGGGTCGTGGTCAGCGACAAGATGGACAAGACCATCGTGGTCATGACCGAGCGTCGCATCCGCCATCCCGTGTACGGGAAGGAAATTATCCGGACCAAGAAATTTTACGCGCACGACGAGAAGAACGAGGCCAAGGTGGGGGACGTGGTCCGCATCACCGAGGCCCGCCCGTTGAGCCGGCTGAAGCGCTGGCGGCTGGTTGGGGTTGTCACGCGCGCCGCGAAGTAAGCCGAGGCATTTCCATGATTACAATGAAGACCAAGCTGGATGTGGCCGACAACACGGGGGCGCGCATGGTGCAGTGCATCCACGTGCTCGGCCAGAGGAAGCAGTACGCGCACATCGGCGACCTGATCAAGGTGGCCATCAAGGAGGCGATCCCGACGGGCATCGTCAAGAAGGGCGAAGTGCACAACGCGCTCGTTGTCCGGACCAAGCAGATGATTCGCCGTCCGGACGGATCCATGCTCCGCTTTGACCACAATGCCGCCGTGATCGTGGATGAGGACATGAACCCGCGCGGAACGCGCATCTTCGGGCCGGTGGCCCGCGAGTTGCGGGATAAGAATTTCATGAAGATCATCTCGCTGGCGCCGGAGGTCATCTGATGAGCGTGAAGTATGCAGCCATCAGGAAGCCGCACGTCAAGCGCAACGACATGGTCCTTGCGATCTCTGGAGAGGATGCGGCGGGCCGGAAGCAGGGCAAGGTGCTGCGCGTCATGGCGCGCCATGGCCTCGCCATCGTCGAGGGTTTCAACCTGGTCAAGCGGCATATGCGCAAGTCGCAGGACAACCCCGAGGGCGGGATTGTGGAGAAAGAGGCGCCGCTTCCGATATCGAAGCTGAAGGTTTACGTGGCCGAGGAGGACAAGACCGTGGCAAAGAAGGCCGCGGCTGCGAAGAAGCCTGAGGCTGCAAAGAAACCGGCGGCGGAGAAGAAGCCCGCGGCCGAGAAGAAGGTTGCGACTGAAAAGAAGGAGTGACCGGTGACCCGCAGTCGGTGACCGGTTGGCGCGTGGCGCAAGAAGCAAAGATGTTGGTGCAGACATGGCAAGACTTAGAGAACAATACAAAAATGACGTAGTGCGCGACCTGCGCGCGTCGGGCACGTACAAGAACCCGATGCAGGTCCCCCGTGTGACGAAAGTGGTCGTGAACATGGGCATCAATGCGTCCGTGGACAAGGACACGTTCAAGGTCCTGACCGAGGAGTTGGGCCGGATCACCGGGCAGCGTGCTGTCGTCACGAAGGCGAAGAAGAGCATTTCGAACTTCAAGGTGCGCGAGGGCATGCCGGTGGGGGCGAAAGTCACGCTGCGCGGGGCCCGGATGTACGAATTCCTCGACCGGCTGATCAGCGCGGCGCTGCCGCGCATTCGCGACTTTCGCGGCGTCTCGCGGAAATCGTTCGACGGCCGGGGCAACTACACGCTGGGCGTGAAGGAGCAGAGCATTTTTCCGGAAATCGACCAGGATCACATCAAGAAGGTACAGGGCATGGACATTACCATCGCCACGACGGCCCATACGGACAACGAGGCGCGGGAGCTGCTCCGGCGGCTCGGAATGCCCTTTGAATCGGCTGGGACGGCGGCGTAGGAGGAACGGAATTGGCCAAGCTTTCATTAATCGTAAAATCGCAGCGGACGCCGAAGTTCAAGGTGCGGGCGTACCATCGGTGCCGTCGTTGCGGTCGTCGCCGCAGTTACATGCGGAAATTCCAGTTATGCCGTATCTGCTTTCGCGAGTTGTCCTCGGAAGGGAAGATACCGGGCGTGATCAAAGCGAGTTGGTAACAGGTATATCATGAGTCTTACAGATCCCATTGCAGACATGCTGACGCGCATCCGCAACGCCGCGGGCGCCGGGCTGGCGACGGTGGAGATGCCGCACTCCAAGATGCGCGCGGAAATCGCGCGCGTCCTGAAGCAGGAGGGCTTCATCACGGATTTCACCACCGTGCCGCAGGACCAGCACAAGGACTTGCGCATCATCTTGAAGTACAGTCGCGCGCGCGCGTCCGTCATTCAAGGCATTCGCCGGATCAGCACGCCGGGGCTGCGTCGCTATGCCCCGACGCTGAAGATACCGAAGGTGGTCGGTGGCATGGGCGTGGCGATCCTGAGCACGTCGCATGGCCTGATGACGGACAGGCAGGCGCGGAAGTCGCATTTGGGCGGCGAACTACTCTGTTACGTTTGGTAGGCTTTACTATGTCGAGAATTGGAAAAAAACCGATTGAGGTTGCCAAGGATGTCACCGTGACGGTCCAGGGCGACAAGGTGACGGCGAAGGGCCCCCAGGGCGAACTTGCGATCAAGGTTCCGGCAGGCATCAAGGTTTCCGTGGCGGAGGGCCGCGCCGAGGTAGGCGTTGCATCCGACGACCCTCGGCTGGCCTCGCTGCACGGCACGACGCGCACGCTGCTCGCGAACATGATCCAGGGCGTGCAGAAGCACTACGCGAAGGACCTGGAGATCCAGGGCGTCGGATTCAAGGCGCAGGCACAGGGGCAGAAGCTCGTTCTGTCGCTCGGCTACTCGCACCCGATCGAGTACCTGCCGCCGCAGGGCATCACGGTGAAGATCGCCGACGGCACGGCGCTGACTGTCAGCGGCGCCGACAAGCATATGGTCGGCCAGGTGAGCGCGCGCATCAAGAGTTTCTTCCCCGCGGAACCGTACAAGGGCAAGGGTGTCCGCTTCAAGGGTGAGCATGTCCGGCGCAAGGCCGGCAAGGCGGTGGCATAATCATGAAACCTTCCTCTCGGGCAGAATACAGGGATCGGCGCCATCTTCGCCTGCGCAAGAAGGTGCAGGGAACGTCGGAGCGTCCGCGCATGAGCGTTTTCGTGTCGAACAAGAACATGTACATCCAGTTCATCGATGACATGGCCGAGCGCACGATCGCGTCCGTGTCGACGAAGAGCGAGGCGGCGGCGAGCGGCGGGAAGAACAACGTCGGCGTCGCGAAGGTGCTCGGGCAGCTCGCGGCCATGGTCGCGAAGGAGAAGGGCATCGAGCAGGTTGTCTTTGACCGCGGCGGGTTTGCCTATCGCGGACGGATCAAGGTGCTGGCCGAGGCGGCCCGCGAAGCAGGGCTGAAATTCTAAACCGGTCTGGAGACTATCATGGCGAGGGATTACAGAGAGAAGAGAGGTGGGGGTGGGCAGGGCGACGTTGAAGAACGTGTAATTCACGTCAACCGTTGCGCGAAGGTCGTCAAGGGCGGCCGCCGCTTCAGCTTCAGCGCGCTGGTGGTCGTCGGCGACCGCAAGGGCCGTGTCGGTTACGCGCTTGGCAAGGCGAACGAAGTGTCCGACGCGATCCGGAAGGGCACGGAAGTGGCCCGACGCACGATGTTCAGCGTCAAGATGAAGGACAAGACAATCCCGCACGAGGTCATCGGCAAGTTTTCCGGCGCGCATGTGTTCATGCGCCCGGCGTCGGCCGGTACCGGTGTCATCGCCGGCGGCGGCATGCGTGCGGTGCTGGAACTCGCGGGTGTCCGCGACGTGCTGGCCAAGTCGATGGGCAGCGCGAACTCGCTGAACGTCGTGCGAGCGACCGTGCAGGCTTTGGAACAACTAAGGACGCGCGAAGAGATCGATGCGGGCCGTGGCATCGACACGGCGCACTAGAGAGAAGGACGTATGAATCTCCATCAATTGACCAACCGGCCTGGAGCGCGGCGCCCGAAGAAGCGCGTCGGCTGCGGCGAATCGTCCGGCCACGGCAAGACGTGCGGCCGGGGTACCAAGGGACAGATGTCCCGCTCGGGCCACAAGCGCAAGCCGACGTTTGAAGGCGGCCAGATGCGTCTCATTCGCCGTATCCCGAAACGCGGTTTCAACCATTCGTCCAAGATCGTGGCCATTCCCGTGAACGTCGCTGAATTGGGCCGGTTCGACAACGGGACCGAAGTCAGCGTGGACCTGCTCCGGAAGGCCGGGCTGGTGAGCGGCAAGACGCAGGCTGTCAAAATTCTGGGGGATGGGCAGTTGGAGAAGAAATTGACGGTCAAGGCGGGCGCGTTCAGCGTGTCGGCCAAGTCCAAGATCGAAGCCGCGGGCGGCACATGCGTCGTGGTTGAATAGCGACGGCAGGCGGACCCGACATGTTATCGGCATTCTCCAACAGTCTCAGAATTCCTGAACTCAGGCAGCGTATCCTGTTCACGCTCGGCCTGATTTTCGCGTGCCGCGTGGTCGCGACGATTCCCGCGCCGGGTGTTGACCCCATTGCCCTGCGCGAGTTCATCGAGCAGGTCCACACGATGGCGGGCGGCAGCTTCCTCGGCATGTTCGACCTGTTCAGCGGTGGAGCTTTCGGCAATTTCGCGGTGGGCGCGCTGGGCATCATGCCGTACATCAGCGCATCCATCATCCTGCAACTCATGACGGCGGTCGTGCCGACCCTCGAACGCCTGGCGCGCGAAGGCGATGCCGGTCGGCAGAAGATCACGCAATACGGGCGTTACCTGACGGTCTTGCTATGCATCGTCCAGGGGTATGCGATGGCGGCGACGCTGGAGCACCCGGAGTCGCTCGGTATCGAGCGCCAGATTGTGCTGTTTCCCGGACTCGGTTTCCGCGTGCTGGCCGTTATCACGATGACGACGGGCACGATGCTCCTGATGTGGTTGGGCGAGCAGATCACCGAACGTGGCATCGGCAACGGCCAGTCCCTCATCATCACGGTCGGCATTGTCAGCCTCCTGCCGGGCGCGTTGCAGGCGACGGTCAACATGTTCAAGCCGGTCGACGGGGTGGCGCAGTTCCACGCGGTTCACCTGGTGGCGCTGTCGTGCATGATATTCCTGGTGATTGCGGCCGTCATCGCCGTCACGCAGGCCCAGCGCAAGATCCCGGTGCAGTATGCGAAGCGCGTGGTCGGCCGGAAGGTCTACGGCGGCCAGAACACGTACATGCCGCTGCGCGTCAACTACTCCGGTGTCATGCCGATCATTTTCGGGCAGGCGATCCTGATGTTTCCGTCGAAGCTGTTGGGCATGGTGCCGCTCCCGTTCTTCCAGCAGATGGCGCACGCGATGGATTACGGGACCGCGCTCCACAACGTTTTGTATGGGCTTCTGATCCTCTTCTTTTCCTATTTCTGGGTGGCGACGCAGTTCAACCCGATCCGGATTGCGGACGATCTGAAGAAATACGGCGGGTATGTGCCGGGTATTCGCCCCGGCAAACCGACGGCCGATTTCCTGGACCGGACGATGACACGGATCACGCTGGCCGGCGCCATCTTCCTGACGGCCATCGCGGTCATGCCGTCCGTGATGGCGCAGCAGTTCCGGATCCCCGGCATTGTCGCATCCTTTTTTGGCGGCACGAGCTTGTTGATCACGGTGGGCGTGATGCTCGACACCATGCGCCAGATCGAATCGCACTTGGTCATGCGTTACTATGACGGGTTCCTGAAGAAAGGCCGCCTGCGCGGCCGGAAGTGAGATGACCATGGAGGCGATTATTCTCCTGGGCGCCCCCGGTGCGGGCAAGGGCACGGTGGCTGAAGGCATCCGCGCCGCTACACCGTATCTCCACGTCTCCACCGGCGACATGCTTCGCGAGGCCGTCAAGGCCGGGAGTCCGGTGGGCCTTCAGGCCAAGGCCTGCATGGACAAAGGCGAGCTGGTTCCCGACGAAGTGATGATCAAGATCGTCCGCGAGCGGCTCGAAGCCGGCCCTCCGGACGCGAAGTATATGTTCGACGGCTTCCCTCGCACGACGGCGCAGGCGCGGATGCTCGATGAGGTTCTCAAGACGCACGCGGGCGCGGTGTCTCACGTCTTTCTCCTCGAAGTTCCCCGCGACGTCCTGATCATGCGCATGGCCGGCCGACGCATCTGCCGCAAGTGCGGCGCGGTCTACCATGTGAAGAACATTCCGCCGAAAGTGGCCGGGGTGTGCGACCAGTGTGGCGGCGAGCTTTACCAGCGGCTGGACGACAACGAAACAACGGTCGCGAACCGCCTGGACGTCTACGAAAACCAGACGGCCAGCCTCATCGATTATTACGACAGCAAGAAAACTCTGCGGCGCATGAGCTCCATGATCAGGGCAGAGACTGAGGAGAAGATCATCGGTATTCTCCGCCCGCAAACATGATCATCATCAAGACGCCCGAAGAAATTGACCGGATGCGGGCCAGCAGCCTAATTGCGGCCCAGGTTCGCGACGAGCTCGCGCAGAAGGTGGCGCCCGGAGTTACAACCGGCGAACTGGACGCCTACGCGCAGGAGCTGGTGACCAGGCTCGGCGCGAAAAGTTCGTTTTACGGCTACCGCGGGTACCCTGGGCACATCTGTACGTCGGTCAACGATGAAGTGGTGCATGGGATTCCTGGACCCCGCCGCATCGGGGTCGGAGACGTGGTCAGTATCGATGTCGGTGTGGTCTATGACGGCTACGTGGGGGACACGGCGGCTACCGTCATGGTGGGCGTGACGAATCAGGAAGTCATCCGGCTCGTGCGCGTGGCCGAGCAGGCTTTGGCGGCGGGCATCGCCAGGGCGGTGCCAGGGGGCCGGTTATCGGACATTTCGCACGCGATCGAGCAGGTGGTGGTGGACGCGGGTTTTTTTGTGGTCCGTGAGTTTGTGGGGCATGGGATCGGGCGGAGCATGCACGAGGAGCCGCAGATTCCTAATTTCGGGTTGCCGGGCAAGGGGCCGCGGCTGAAGAGGGGGATGACGCTGGCCATCGAGCCCATGGTGAATATGGGCTCGGGGGACGTGGAAGTCATGGCGGACGGCTGGACCGTCCTGACCAAGGATCGCAAGCCCTCGGCGCATGTCGAGCATACGGTGGCCATAGGTGAACAGGGCGCGGAAATCCTTACATGCAGAAAAAAGAACTGATTCTGCTGGACGCCCGGATTACCGAAATGATAAACAAACACGCTTTTCATGCAGTCCTAGGCAACGGCCACGCTTTCGTGGCGTATTTCCCTGGTCAGGGCTCGGTGACGGGGACTGATATGTGCGCGGGTGACACGGTGCGGGTTCGGATGTCGCCCTACGATATGTCCCGCGGTGAGATACTTTTGGGCGAGGATCGAGAGAGATCATGAAAGTCAGAAGTTCCGTCAAACGTATTTGCGAACAGTGCAAGGTGATCCGGCGACGGGGCGTCGTTCGTGTGATTTGCACGAATCCCCGACACAAGCAGCGTCAGGGCTAGGCGAGCATGAGCGTTCAAGCAGAACAGTGCGGGAGTCATGGAGTAGTGGAGTATGGGGCGAATGCCGCAACAGCCCTCCAGCCCTTCATCCGCGTTTCAGTCCTCAACTGAGAAAAGGTGATTCTATATGCCTCGTCTATTGGGTGTTGATCTTCCGGGCAAGAAGCGGGTCGAGTACTCGCTTCGTTACATTTATGGCATCGGCCCTGCGTTGGCCCGCCAGATCGTCGAGAAGGCCAACGTGCCGTCGGCGAAGAAGACGGACGAGCTGACCGACGAAGAGGTCAACAAGATCCTGCACATCCTCCAGGAGTACACGACAGAAGGCGACCTGCGCCGCGAAGTGTCCCAGAACATCCGCCGCCTGATCAGCATCAACAGCTCCCGGGGCGTTCGCCACCGGAAGGGGTTGCCGGTTCGGGGCCAGCGCACGCGCACAAACGCGCGCACGCGCAAGGGACCGAGGAAGACGGTCGGCGCGGTTCGCGGCAAGGATGCCCGTTCGGCCGCGAAGACCAATGCGCCACCGGCATCGAAGTGATGAGCGGTCGTGATTCGTGGATTCGGATCACGACTAAACGAATAGCGAATTTCGAATAACGAAAGTCGAAAAATGGCTGACGAGAAAAAAGAAGAGAAACCCGCCCAGGCGGGAAAGCCGGCGAAGAAGGACGAAACGGGCAAGAAGCCCGCCACGGCAGGCAAGTCCGCCGCCGCGCCCGCGGAAGCGGCTCCAGCTCCAGCGGGAGATGGCGCTGCGACGGCCACGGCGGCAGGAGCTGGCGAAGAAGCCAAGCCCGCGCGCAAGGTCAAGGTGAAGGGCAGCAAGCATGTGCCGTTCGGCATCGTTCATATTCGCGCCACATTCAACAATACGATCGTATCGATCACCGATATGAAGGGCGGTGTCATCGCGTGGAACACCTCCGGCCGCAGCGGATTCAAGGGATCCCGCAAGAGCACGGCGTTCGCGGCGACGATGGCTGCGCAGGAAGCGGCCCGGCAGGCACTCGGCCACGGCATGCAGGAAGTGGAAGTGCGCGTGCAGGGACCGGGCGCCGGTCGCGAGTCGGCGATCCGCGCCGTGCAGGCCGCAGGCCTGACCATCACGTCAATCAAGGACGTAACCCCGATGCCTCACAACGGCTGTCGGCCTCCTAAACGCAGGCGCGTTTAGGAGAAATCCAAAGGAAGATTTAAATTTGAGTTTTGAGTTTTGAGTTCGAAGTCAAAGAGTTTGGTTAGTTAGAGGGCAATATATGGGTCGCTATACAGGTCCGGTTTGCAAGCAGTGCCGCCGCGAAGGCATGAAGCTCTTTCTGAAGGGCGATCGTTGCTACATGGCCAAGTGCCCGATTGAAACCGGTCGCCCGGCCCCGGGCATGCATGGCCAGCGCCGCACGAAAATGTCGGACTACGCCACGCAGCTCCGCGAGAAGCAGAAACTTCGCCGCATGTACGGCCTCCAGGAGGAGCAGTTCAGTTTCATGTTCCAGCGCGCGGTCAAGACCCGCGGTGTCACGGGCGAGAAGCTCCTGCAGATGCTGGAGACGCGGCTCGACAACATTGTCTACCGCTGCGGATTCGCCCCGTCGCGGCGCGCAGCCCGCCAGTTTGTCACGCACGGGCACATTCTTCTGAACGGCCGCAAGGCGGACATCCCGTCGATCCTCGTCCGCGAGGGCGACGTGGTGCAGGTCCGTGAACGACCGAACAGCCGCCAGTACTCCTCGCCGTTCATGGACACCGCGGAGAGCCGCGGGATCGTGCCGTGGCTGCTGCTGGACAAGCAGAATTTCAAGGGCACGGTGCAGCACATCCCCTCGCGCGAGGAGATCGCACCGACCGTCAACGAACAGCTTATCGTCGAGTTGTACTCGAAATAAGAGGTTGTTGGTTGTCGGTTGTCAGCAGACCGGCAACCGGCAACGAGGAACGAAGAACAGAGAACCGCGCCGCAAGGCGCAACACCATACGGACCGGTTAACGGCCGGTCCTGGGAGAGAATAACATGGCACGCAGACTTGCTCGTTTCGAGATGCCCAAGCGCATCACCAAGGACGAGGCGGATTCCGCCCCGAACTACGGCAAATTCATCGCAGAACCCTTCGAGGCCGGTTACGGCCGCACCATCGGCAATTCGCTCCGCCGCGTGCTGCTTTCCTCGCTGGAAGGTGCGGCGATTTCGTCCGTCAAGATGGACGGCGCGTTGCACGAATTCGGCATACTGCCCGGTGTCGTCGAAGACATCACGGATATCATCCTGAACCTCAAGAAGGTCCTTCTGAAGATGTACACGCGTGATACGCGCACGATCCGCATCAAGGTGAGCGGCCCGGGCGAGGTCACGGCGAAGGACATCCAGACCGACGGCACGATCGAGGTGCTCAACCCCGACCAGCACATCGCGACGCTGGACAAGGACGGCAAGATCGAAGCCGAGCTTGAGGTCCGTATCGGCCGTGGTTACTGCCCGGCGGACTGGAACAAGAAGGCCGACCAGGAAATCGGCCTGATCCCGATCGACTCCCTTTTCTCTCCGGTACGGCGCGTGGCGTTCACCGTGGACAGCACGCGCGTGGGCCGTCGCACGGACTACGACAAGCTCATCCTTGAAGTCTGGACCGATGGGCGCGTGACGCCTGACGACGCGCTGACGATGTCGGCCGCGATCCTGCGCCACCACCTCGACGTCTTCGTCAACTACGACAAGGACATCATCGAGTTCGAGGAGAGCGAGAAGCAGATCGACGCGGAACGTGAGGACCTTCGTAGGAAGCTCGCCATGAGCGTCAACGAAATCGAACTCAGCGTCCGCGCGGCCAACTGTCTGAACAACGCCAACATCACGACCGTCGGCGAACTCGGGCAGAAGACCGAGGCGGAAATGCTCAAGTACAGGAACTTCGGCAAGAAGTCGCTCAACGAGATCAAGCAGAAGCTGCAGGAACTCGGGCTTTCGCTCGGGATGACCTTCGACGCCGACCTGCTGAAACCGACGACGATCATTGCCGCGCTGGCCGAGGCCAAGAAGGGCTGATCGGGCCTCGGAGGACACGTTCATGCGACATCGTAAGAAAACCATCAAGCTGGGCCGGACGTCCGAACACCGCGACGCCCTGCTGGCCAGCCTGGTCTGCAACCTCATTGCGGCCAAGCGCATCGTCACGACCATTGCCAAGGCGAAGGCGGCCCGCAGCCTCGCGGAGAAAATGGTCACGCTCGGCAAACGTGGCGACCTGACCGCGCGCCGCCGCGCGATCTCGACGCTTCGCCACGACGGGCCCGTATCCACGCTGTTCAGCACCGTGGCGCCGGCGATGAAGGACCGCCAGGGCGGGTACACGCGGATCATGCGGTTGGGCCGCCGGCCGAGCGACAGCTCGGAAATGGCGATCCTCGAGTGGGTCAACTACGTCTCGAAGCCGCCCAAACCCAAAGCTGACAAAAAGGACAAGGGCAACGCGAAAGCAGGCGGGCCCGAGGCCGCGGCCGGCGAAGCGCCGAAGAAAAAGTCGACGCGGACAAAGAAGGAAGTCGCTCCTGCGAAGTAAACATTGGCAGAAATCCAACTGCGCATCGCGGCGTCGGAATATCTCCGACGCCGCTTTGCTTTTCGGGAAACCGGCATAGCAGCCGCATTTTGTTGGCAGAGAACAGACCCTGCACTATCTTTTCTCCGTATCGCGCATGACCATGGACACCGGCATTGAGAGAATCCTGGGGGAAGGGGACTTTATCCGTCTCCTCTCGCGCGATGGGTGGGAGTATGTCGTGCGCAAGGGCGTTTCCGGCATCGTTGTCATTGTGCCCGTCACGGACGATGGCCGGATTATTCTTGTCGAACAGTATCGGCACGCCGTCCAGAAAGCGGTTATCGAACTGCCGGCGGGGCTGGTCGGGGACAAGCCGGGGCATGTGCACGAGGATTTCTCGACCGCGGCGCACCGCGAACTGCTCGAGGAAACGGGATACGAAGCGCAGCTCATGATCTCCCTCGTGGCCGGTCCGGTGAACCCGGCCATGAGCAGGGACTATTACACCTTTTTCCACGCAAAAGGGCTCAAACGGGTACATGACGGCGGTGGCGACGCGACGGAGAAAATCAAAGTCCACGAGATCCCGCTGGGAGACGTGCACCAGTGGCTCTACAAGAAGTCCACCGACGGATTCCTGGTCGATACGAAGGTGTTTGTCGGCCTGTATTTCGCAACCAAGGTTTTATGAACTACCGGAATGTCGGGAAGACGGGCGTGAAGGTGTCCGAAATCAGCTTCGGCTGCTGGACGATGGGCGGGTTGAACTGGGTGAACGGCCAGCCGAACGGGTGGGCGGATGTCAACGAGGACGAGATCCATGCGGGCATCAAGGTCGGCCTGAACGCGGGGGTCAACCACTTCGACAATGCCGACGTGTACGGCAACGGTCGGGCGGAGCGCATGCTGGCGCGGGGCCTGCACCGGCTCGGGGTCAAGTCAACCGAAGTCATCATTGCCACGAAAGTCGGGCATTTCCCTGGCACGGCGGAGCATGCGTACGAGCCATGGCACATCCGCCACCAGTGCGAGCAATCGCTCGTAAACCTGAAGCGTGACTACATCGACATCTACTATTTTCACCACGGTGATTTCGGGCCGCACGACCGGTACCTGGACGAAGCAATCGGGGTGATGGACAAGCTTGTCGCGGAGGGCAAGGTGCGGGTGAAGGGGTTGTCGGCCTATTCCGAGGCCGACTTTGAGAAGCTCGTCCCGCGCATCCAGCCGCAGGTCCTGCAGAGCTGGGCCAATGCGCTGGACGACCACTTCATCCGCGAGGGCTCGCGCGTCCAGAGGTTGATGGACTTGCATGACCTTTCGTTTGTCGCGTTCAGCCCGCTGGCGCAGGGTCGGCTGCTCGATAAGTACAATCCGAACCGGCCTCCGCAGTTCGAGCCTGGCGACCATCGCAAGGGCAGCAAGGGCTTTTCCGCCGAGGCGCTTGTAGAATTGAAACCGAAACTCGAAAAACTGAAGGCCAGGTTTGGTTCCACGACGGAGGCGTTGGCGTCCGTGGCGTTGAACTACGTGCTCGCGCATCCGCGGGTCTGTTGCGCCATTCCCGGTTTCCGAAACGAGCGTCAGGCGAAGTGCAACGTGGCCGAAGCGGGGCAGGCTATGTCTGTGGATGACGTTGCGTTCGTGCGCGGAGTATTGCATCCGTCGAGAAGGTAGGGCGCGCTGGTGCTACTCTGCGAAGACGCTTCGCTGCTTCTCAGAGTAGCAAACGCGACCCTTGTTTCTCTCCCAGTTCGACCCGTTTCCAATCATTGGGCAGTGTCCCAAATTCTTGAGTTCTGGAGATTCGATGATTTTTCGAGGTATGGGGAGCGCACGCGTCTCGCATGCCCCGTTCGGCGTCTCGCCGAACGTCCTCGCGCAGCAACTACCTGGTTGCACGACGTTTTCGTCGCCAACGACAACCATCGGCGAGACGCCGATGGCGGCACGCGAGACGCGTGCGCTCCCCGGACATCGCGGACTCTGCTTCACAAAACTCAAGAATTTTGGACACTGTCCATCATTCGAATCTTTACACGACTCCTCTTGCAGGTTTATAAGATTTCGCGTTTCGTCTACCAGAAGGTTCTACGCAGGGTGCCGGCAAGGGGGAGTTCATGATCTCGTCACGGGTCCGCAGGGTGGGTTTTCTTGTCTTTTTTCTCTGCCTTCTTTCGACGCGCGT
>JAZDKY010000035.1:0-29856 GCA_043802525.1 bacterium | reverse complement strand
GCTGGGGGGTGTGGGGTGGCGTGTTTCGTGGGGGGTGACACCCCACCCCCGACACTCGACACTCAAAATTCGTCATACGCGATCATCTCGCGCTCGACGCCGAGGTCGTAGAGCATCTTGTTGACCGCGGCGATCATGGGGGGCGGTCCACAGAGGTAGTATTCGATTTCGGCCGGGTCCTCGTGCGTCTTGAGGTACTCGTTGAGGACGACCTGGTGGATGAAGCCGGTGTAGCCCTTCCAGTTGTCCTCCGGCTGCGGCTCGCTCAGGGCGATGTTGAATTTGAAGTTGGGGAACTTCCGCTCGATGTCGCGGAAATGCTCTTCGTAGAACATCTCGCGAAGGGACCGCGCGCCGTACCAGAAGCTGACCTTGCGGTCGGTCTTCTTTGTGTGGAAGAGATCGAAGATATGGCTTCGAAGCGGCGCCATGCCCGCGCCGCCGCCGATGTAAATCATCTCGCGCTTCGTGTCCTTCTCGAAGAATTCGCCGAACGGGCCGCTGATCCACACCTTGTCGCCCGGCTTCCGGCTGAAAATGTAGCTCGACGCAATGCCCGCCTGGATGCCGGGTATATTCGGCGGCGGCGTGGCGATGCGGATGTTGAGCATCACCATGTTGCCCTCGGCGGGGTGGTTCGCCATGGAGTAGGCGCGGAAAATCGGTTCCTCGTTCTTGACCTTGAGGTCCCAGAGTTTGAATCGATCCCATGCGTCCTTGTACTTGTCCTCGATCAGGAAGTCCTTGAAGGCGACTTCGTAGCGCGGGATGTCGATCTGGATGTAGCCGCCGGCCTTGTGTTTCAGGTCCACGCCGGGCGGGAGATCGACGACGAACTCCTTGATGAACGTGGCCACATTGTGGTTCGAGCGCACGGTGCCTTCGAATTTCCGAATCTCGAGCACTTCGTCGGGGATCTTGATCTTCAGGTCGTTCTTCACCTTCAACTGGCACGCCAGGCGTTCGCCCTGCCGCGCCATCTGCTTGTTGATGTGCCCTGTTTCTGTCGGGAGGAGGCTGCCGCCGCCTTCGAGCACAGTGCACTTGCACATCGCGCAGGTCCCGCCGCCGCCGCAGGCGGAGGGCAGGAAGATCTTTTCCTCGGCCAGGGCCGTGAGGAGGCTGCGTCCGGGCGAGGTGTCGAGGACCTTGTGCCCGTCGTTGATGTCGATCTTCACTTCGCCCGTGGGCGCGAGGGTCCGCGAAGCCCAGATGATGCCCAGCACGAGGGCCAGGATCAGGCCGGTGAATACCGTCACGCTGGCAGATATGTAAACTAGATCCATGACAAAACTTTCTTCAACCACGGATGGACACAGATGGACACGGATGAGGTGAGGAGGTCTTCCTTTCCGTGTTTATCCGTGGTTCGTTTTCCTACAAATTGATGCCCGCGAAGCTCATGAAACCCAGCGCCATGAGGCCCGTGAGGATCATGGTGATGCCGAGTCCCTTTAATCCGTCGGGAATATTAGAGTACCGGAGTTTCTTACGGATGCAGGATATGCCGATGATGGCGAGGGCCCAGCCTGCGCCGGATGACACGCCGTAGTCCATCGACTCCAGGAACGTGTAGCTGCGCTCCGCCATGAAGAGCGATCCGCCGAGGATCGCGCAGTTCACCGCGATCAGCGGGAGGAAGATGCCGAGCGACTGGTAGAGCTTCGGCGCGTACTTATCGAGCGTCATTTCGACAATCTGCACCATGAACGCGATCGTCGAGATGAAGCAGATGAACGTGAGGAACGACAGGTCGAGGTTCGCCAGCGCCGGCACGCCGGTCCACGCGAGCGCCCCGGGCTTCAGCAGGAAAGTCAGGATCAGCCAGTTCGCGGGCACGGTGATGGTCTGCACGAAAATCACCGCCATGCCGAGGCCCGTCGCGGTCTCGACCTTCTTCGAGCACGCGAGGAAGGAGCACATCCCCAGGAAGAACGAGAGCAGGATGTTCTCTACGAAGATGTTTTTGATGGCGAGGTTGATGTAGTCCATGTCAGGTCTCAAATTTCTTCGTCATCGTGCGCTGCACCCAGATGATCAGGCCGAGGCAGAAAAACGCGCCCGGCGCCAGCAGCATCAGGCCATTCCCCAAGTAGGTCTCGGGCATCAGCCGGAGCCCCAGCCAGGAGCCTGAGCCGAATATCTCGCGGAAGCTGGCGATGAGGACGAGGATCAGGCTGTAGCCGAGGCCGTTGGCCAGCCCGTCGAGGAACGACATGCCGGGCGGATTCTGCAGGGCGTACGCCTCGAGACGGCCCATGACGATGCAGTTGGTGATGATGAGGCCGACGAACACACTCAACTGGCGGCTGATGTCGAACATGAAGGCGCGCAGGAACTGGTCGGCCACGATCACGAGCGTCGAGACGACGGCCAGTTCCACGATGATGCGGATCTTGCTGGGGATGAAATTCCGCAACATCGAGATAACCAGGCTTGCGCATGCACAGACGGTGGTAAGCGCGGCGGCCATGACCAGCGCCTTGTCCACCTTGGTCGTGACGGCCAGCGCCGAACAGATGCCGAGAATCTGGATCGTGATCGGGTTGTTCTCCGACAGGGGGTCGGTAATGGTTTTCTTGATGCTTGGTGTGGCCATGGCGGGTCAACTCTTGCGAAGCAATTTAAAATAGTTCTCGTACTTATCAAGGTCACTATTGAGGAACGTCATGACGCCCTTACCGGTCAGTGTCGCACCGCTGATGCCGTCGACCGCGTGGTTGTTCCCCTCCGGATAGCGGTCGGCGACCTTGCCTTTGACGATGTCGAAGTGGAGGCGCTGCCCGTCCTCGAATATCATCTTGCCCTTGAACTGGTCCTGGAACCAGTCGGTCTCAACTTCGCCGCCGAGGCCCGGCGTCTCGCCGTGCTTGTAGAAGGTAATGCCCTCGATCGTAGCCAGGTCCCGTTTCAGGGAGATGTAGCCGTAGATCGTCGACCACAGCCCCTTGCCGTGGATCGGTAGCGCGACCTTGTCGAGCTCTCCGTTTTCCTTCCATACGTAGAGCGGAAGCACCTTGCGGTCATGAAGGTCCTCGGCGCTGAAATCGGCGCTCGTCTTTCCGTCCAGCAGTTGGCCGGAGGCTCCGTCGAGAACGATCTCGCTGATCTTTTCGCGGAAGATGCGGTCGATTTCCGGACCGGATATGCGCCGCCCATCGTCACTCCTCACCTGCGCGCCGAAGGCCTTCAAGACGTTGAATTTCCGGTCCAGTTCGACGTTGTAGTCCTGGCGTTCCTTGAGGATCGACGCGGTGGCCGACAGCATCAGGCTGCAGACCACGCAGACGACGAGCGCGAAGCCGATGACATAGCCGTCACCCTTGGGCGTGGACATAGCGCGCCCTCCTCTTGATGTGCGCCTGCAGGACGAAGTGGTCGATCATCGGCGCCATGACGTTCATGAACAGGATGGCGAGCATGACCGATTCCGGGTACGCAGGATTGGCGAGACGGATGACGATAACGAGGAAACCGATCAGGCAACCGTAGATCCACTTACCGGACGTGCTCGCCGCGGCGGACACCGGGTCGGTCGCCATGAAGACCGCGCCAAACGCGAAGCCGCCCATGACGGCGTGGTAGTAGAACGGGAGGTCGGCGATCGGCTTGAGGTTCGAACTGGGAACGAATCGGAACAGCGCGCATCCCGCGGCGAGCCCGATCATCGTGCCGGCCATGATCCGCCACGAGCCGACGCCGGTGAGGATGAGAACGACTGCGCCCATCAGGCACGCAAGGGCGGACGTTTCGCCGATGCTGCCGCCTTCAAGCCCGATGAACATGGATTTCAGCGTGAACCCCGCGTGGTGCAACGCGTCCATCACGGTGCCCGTGTCGTGCGGAATCGAGCCGATCGCCAGGGCCGTGGCGCCGGTGAATCCCTCCACGGTGTGTGTCTTGTCGACGACGTTGAACCAAACGCTGTCGCCACTGATCTGGGCAGGGTAGGCGAAATAGAGAAACGCGCGCGAGGTCAGCGCGGGGTTGAGGACGTTGAAGCCTGTGCCGCCGAAAATCTCCTTGCCGATGACCACGCCGAAGCTGATGCCAACCGCGACCTGCCAGAGCGGGATCGTCGGGGGCAAGGTCAGCGGGAACAACAGGCCCGTCACGAGGAAGCCCTCGTTGATCGGGTGCTTGCGGACGAGGGCGAACAGCACCTCCCACAGGCCGCCGACGACATACGACGTGATCACGATCGGCATGACGATGATCAGGCCGCGCAGGAAATGAGCGAGCGCGGTCGCGCCGGCGACCTGGTTCACGACGTTGTGCTGGTAGCCCGCGTTGTAGATGCCGAAGAGGAAGCAGGGCAGCAGCGCGATGATGACCGTCATCATGATGCGCTTCAGGTCCGCGCCGTCGCGGACGTGCGGCGCGCCGTCGGTCACGTCCGGCGGTGTGAAGTGGAAGGTGTCCGCCGCCTCGAACAGCGGATAGAGGCGGTGCAGCTTTCCGCCCGGATCGAAGAGCGGTTTCACCTTCTCGGCCATGTGCAGCAGGAATTTCATTGTGCGATGCTGGATGCTGGATTCTGGATGCTGGATTTCGAATGCTGACACCTGAAACCTGACACCTAGATTCCCTCCTTCTCAATCTCCTGCAGCCCGCGGTCGACGATGCCCATGACGTCGGTCTTCGACGGGCAGACCAGCGAGCACAGCGCGTAATCCTCGGGCAGCGTCTCCAGGATACCCAGTTTCACGGCCTCATCCGTGTCGTGCGCGATCACGGCGCGCAGGAGATAATCGACCATGATGTTCATCGGCACGTATTTTTCGTACAGGCCGGTCAGCACCATCGCGCGGTTGCCGCCGTGTTTGTTGGTGTCGAGCGGCCATTCCGCGCCCGGCCGCAGCCAGCGCGAGAGGCAGGTGCGTGAGACGCTGAACGTGTTGAGCCCGGGCGCGAGCCAGCCGAGAAAATGGCGCTCGCGGTTTTCCGCCAGGACGGTGACCGCCGTGTCGTAGAAACCCAGCACCGCGTCCGGCCCGGCCTTGGCGCCCGACAGGACGTCGCCTGCGACGACGCGCAGTTCGCCCGGGCCGAGCCGGTCCCTGGTCAGGGCCGCGACCGGCGTGCCGATGCGGACGCGGTAGTGCTTGCGCGCCGCGTCGCGGACGCCCGGCCCTGCGAGCGTCACGATGCGCGTCGCCGGCAGTGCGCCCTCGATGAAAAGCTGGCCGATCAGGCACACGTCGTCCGCGTTTGCGGTCCACACGATGTCGTGCGGCTTCAGCGGATCGATGTTGTAGATGTGGACGCTCGTAGTGCCCGCCGGGTGCGGTCCTTTGAAGGTGTGCGTCTCGACGTTGCCCGCCTTGGCGAGCGCGGGTGAAAGGTCGGAGCGGTCCGGGATGCAGAGGTGCACCTTGCCGGAGGTCAGGCGGGTGAGCACATCGAGCCCGGCCTGGAACGCCGGTTCGCGGCCGCGGACGACGAGGTTCGCGTCCGGCCGGAACGGCGCGGTATTCATGGCGTTGACGAAGATTGATTTCGGCACCGCGTCGGTGCGCGCGATATGGCCGAACGGGCGTTGCCGGATGAGCGCGAGGAAGCCGGTGTCGACCAGGTGCGCGAGGACGTCCTCGCGCTTGAGCCCCGGAATTTTGCCGGCCGCGAACCGGCGCAGCGGCTCGGCTTCGTCTTTCGTGTCGGCGCGGATGACGATGCGATCGATCGCGCGGCGCGCGCCGTAGACGATCGATTCCACGTTGCCGGCAGCGGGTGACCGGAATTTCAGCGCCGGGTTCTGCTTGTCGTGGAAGAGGACGGAGCCGCGACGGACCGTGTCGCCTTCCTTGACGTCGAGGCGCGGTTTGATGTCCGCGAAAACGCCCGGCTGCACGGCCACGGTTCCCGTCGCAGCGACCTCCGCAAGCTCCGCCGTCGGTGCGCCGAAAAGACGCAGATTCAGACCCTTGTTGATAGAAAATGATGACATAATTCCGTCGACCGACCCTGAAATAATCGCGATAGGGTATAGCGGGGGAGTCAATTGTCAAACGAGAACAAAGACGGGTGCTGGTTCGGTTTGCCGCTGATGTAGCGTCGGCTTACCGCGGCTCGCCGGGGAAGCCGAAAGTGCCCGGATAGTTTCGCTTCCCGGCTGCACCGGGTAAGCGAACGCTACATCTCAGCGGCAATCGGATACTTTGCCCGGCGTCACGGATTGCTGAGTAGAGAGATGCTTTGCGATGGCAGGCCGGATATCCAGCGTCATGAATTCCTGCCAGGCCGCCCGGACCTTCGGCCAGCGCGCGAGGGCGCGATCGGCGTGTTCGCAGAGGCGGTCGATGTACGATGCGGTATCCACGCCGTCGGGCAGGTGTACCGTCGCAGCCGTGGTCTTTGCCCGGCCCTGGTCCGTGCCCAGCGTCTTGCCGGACTCGGCCTCCGTGCCCTTCACATCCAGAATGTCATCGGCAAGCTGGTAAGCCGTTCCAACCGCATAGCCAGCCTCGGTCAACGCTTCAGCCAGCACGGCATCCGTGCCGGCGCAGGCGTGGGCCGAGAAGGCGAATAGGGCGCCGGTCTTGCGCCGCGCGATGCGTACGCAACTGTCCCAATCACCCGGCTTCCCGCGCAGGATGAGTTCCTGCTCGGACTCCGCGTCGCAGACCTCGCCGGTCATGCGCACGAGGGTATGGACGAGGCGCCCATCCTCGACCTGGCCGATGATGTCGAGCGCCTTAAAGAGGAGCAGGTCTCCCACGAGAATCGCGCCCGGGACACCGCGCTCGACCCAAAACGTCGGCGCGCTGCGGCGCAGGTACCCGCCGTCTATGACATCGTCGTGGAGCAGGCTGGCCCCATGGATCATCTCCACGGCGGCTGAGCTGTACAAAAGTGTACGGTGCGAGATGCCGGCATCGGGTCCGACGCGGAATGCGAGGCGCGACCGGAGCATTTTCCCGTTGCCCAGCAAGGACTTGCAATCAATAGCCAAGCGGTGGAGTACGGTATCGGCCAAGGATTCCGCCATCAGTTTCCGGACCTCGTCCAAGCACTGATCAATCTTATCCGTTGAGTCCTTGGTCATCCTAGCAGCCTTGAAAGTGGAACTATGCATTACAAGTGCATGCCTGTCAAAACGCGAAATTTCCAGGTGGTGGTTTCAACTTTCCGTCTCCCACCAGGTAGGGCTCGCGCTCCGCGCGGGCCGCCTGCCCTGAGCGGAGTGGAAGGGGCGGACAAGTTTAAAAACTGATCCGCCACTCATGGTTCAAGGGTTGGAAAAAGGAGGTTGGAAACTTCCAAGGCTTGGACAGTGTCCCAAATTCTTGAGTTCTGTGAAACAGAGTCCGCGATGTCCGGGGAGCGCACGCGTCTCGCGTGCGGCCATCGGCGTGTCGCCGATGGTTGTCGTTGGCGACGGAACCGTCGTGCAACCAGGTAGTTGCTGCGCGAGGACGTTCGGCGAGACGCCGAACGGGGCACGCGAGATGCGTGCGCTCCCCATACCTCGAAAGATCATCGAATCTCCAGAACTCAAGAATTTGGAACGCTGCCATGGCTTGGAATCCGGGTCGCCACGCGGTTCGTTCTCGAGTTCAAAGGCGCGGTATGCCGCCGACCGTGAAGGCCGGCATAAGACCTCCGCGCAGGAGCCGGCTCGGGCAACGTTTCCGCCAAAGGCGAATCCGCCTGGCGGAAAACGTTGAACGTTCAACGTTGAACGTTTAGCGTTCGGTGCTCTATGAAACCTCTCAAGAAATCCTCGACCTTTTCCGGGCCCCAGGGGCCTGTCGTCCTGGCCATCATGGATGGCGTGGGGCTGGGCAAATATGTGGACGGCGACATGGTCGCCGCCGCGACGAAACCGACGTGGGACTGGCTGATGAAGAATTCGGTCTACACCACGCTCAAGGCGCACGGCAAGGCCGTGGGCATGCCGTCCGACGAGGATATGGGCAACAGCGAGGTTGGCCATAACGCGATCGGCGCGGGTCGGGTTTTCGAGCAGGGCGCGAGCCTCGTCGAAAACGCGATCAACAACCGCCAGCTCTTCGAGGGCGAAACGTGGAAGGGCCTGCTCGCGCACGTGCAGCTTCACAAGACCGCGCTCCATTTCGTCGGCCTGCTTTCCGACGGCAACGTCCACAGCCATATCCGGCACCTGGTTGCGATGCTGAAGGAGGCGCGCAAGGTTGGCGTCATGACCGTGCGCGTCCACGCGCTTCTCGACGGCCGCGATGTGCCGCCGACGTCGGCGCTGACGTACGTGGACGAGCTCGAAGCCGTGCTGAAGGAACTGAGCAACGGCGGTGCGGATTACGCGATCGCGTCCGGCGGCGGCCGCATGAAGATCACGATGGACCGTTATGGGGCGGATTGGCCGATGGTCGAGCGCGGGTGGGCGATCCACGTGAAGGGTGACGGCCCCCGGTTTCCGTCCGCGCGCGCGGCGATCGAGAAATACCGCGCGGACAACGTGGCCGTGATTGACCAGGATCTTCCGCCGTTCGTCATCGCGCGCGACGGGAACCCTGTCGGCCCGGTCCGCGAGAACGACAGCGTGATCCTGTTCAATTTCCGCGGCGATCGCGGGATCGAACTGTGCCGCGCGTTCGAGGACGAGCACTTCGACAAATTCAATCGCGGCCCGAAGCCGCACGTGAAGTTCGCCGGCATGATGGAGTACGACGGCGACACGCACACCCCGAAGAAATTCCTCGTCCCGCCGCCGGCCATCGAGGGGACGATGGGCGAACGTCTCGCCGCGACGGGCCTCCGCCAGTTCGCGTGCAGCGAGACGCAGAAGTACGGGCATGTGACCTACTTCTTCAACGGCAACCGCTCCGGAAAATTCAACAACGACCTCGAGGACTACGTCGAGGTCAAGTCGGACCGGGTCCCGTTCGAAGAGCGCCCATGGATGAAAGCCGCCGAGATCACGGACGAGGTGCTGAAGGTGATCCACGGGGGCAAGCACCGGTTCATCCGGCTGAACTATCCGAACGGCGATATGGTCGGGCACACCGGGAATCCGCTCGCCGTGGAGATTTCAGTCGAGGCCACGGATCTTTGCCTCGCGCGACTCGTCAAGGCGATTGGGGAAACGCAGGGCATTCTCGTCGCGACGGCGGACCACGGCAATGCGGATGACATGTTCGAACGCGACAAGAAAGGAAAGGTCGCGATGGACGCCCGGACCGGGCAGCCGAAGATGAAGACCAGCCACTCACTGAACCCCGTGCCGTGCTTCATCTACGACCCGGCCGGCACGTCGAAGGCCCGCCTGTCGCAGCACAAAGACCTCGCCGCGGGCGGGGCAAGCCTCGGCATCAGCAGCCTCGCCGCGACCGTGATCACACTCCTCGGCTATGAGCCGCCGGAGAACTTCGACCCGAGCATTGTGGACGTGGGGTAGGCCGAGGTGACCGGTGACCGGTAACCTGTGACCGGTGGTTGGCTTGACCGGTCACTGAACACTGGTCACCGATCACGCTTGGCAATACCCCAGCGTGGAACGCATCCTGCTCTTTCGGGTATCCTGAAACGAGATGCGCCGGCACTTCCAGACCGCTTTGCTGCTGCTTGTCCCCTGCATCGCAGGGGCGGAACTGAACTACCAGTACGTCGAACTGGACGGCACCTACTTTGCCTACGAGCGCGACGTCGGGGACGTCAACGGCGACGGGTTGAACGATGTGGTTTCTGTTCAGGAGGGGAATACCTCCGTCGAAGTCTTCACCGCCCCGGACTGGACCCGTACCACGATCGTCACGTTCACTGGCACCTACAAATATCCACGCGCGGATGATTTCAAAGTCGCTGACGTTGACGGCGACCTGGACACCGACATCGTCGTGAGGCTGGGTTCAGGGCCGTCGGATGACGGCGAGGGACGCGCGGTGTGGGTGGAGAACGTGAGTGGCGGCTCTTCATGGGTCGTCCACACGATCGGGGTCAGCCCCACCTACACGAAAGATATCTGCGTTGCCGATCTCGACGGCGACGACAAGATCGACGTGTTGTTCCGCGAGGACAGCCAGACGAAAATCTGGATGCAGGACGCGGGTGTCACCTGGACCGAGGTCACCATCAGCCACGCTGCGCACGAGGGCATGGAGGTTGGCGACGTCGACATGGACGGCGACCCGGACATCGTGCTGAACGGATTCTGGTATGCGACGCCCAACACGCCCGCGGCTTGCCGCGTGGCGGGGAACTACACATATCACTCGATCGACAGCGCGTGGTACACGCAGGGCGGCGACTGGACCGCAAATTCGTGCAAGGTCGCGATCGGCGATATCGACGGTGACGGCTCGAACGACGTGGTCTTTTCGCAGTCCGAGCGCGCGGGCTACCAGGTGCGCTGGTATGCGTCGTCGACCCCGCTCGTTGATACGAACTGGACCGGGCACGATGTGGTGCAGATTGACTACTGCCACAACCTTCAGGCGCTGGATTTCGATCTCGATGGCGATATCGACATCCTCGCAGGCGGCATGGTCTCGTCGCCGCAGAAGGGCTTGCGCCTCTACCTGAACGAAGGTGGCGGATCGAACTGGACCGTGCATGTGGTCCAGGCTGACGGCAGCTACAGCGCGGAAATCGGCGACATCGACAACGACGGCGATACCGATATCGTCGGCATTCTCAACTGGAACTCCGCGCCGACGTATATCTACCGGAGCAACGCGGGCGGCGGATCGAGCCTCGATTTCTGGAAATACGTCCGCGTGTCGTCCGCGCACATGCTGACGTTCGGGCTCGGGTTCAAGGACATCGATGCCGATAACGACCTGGATATCGTCAGCGGTTCATATGCGTACCGCAATCCGGGCACGCCCATGACCGGCGCCTGGACGCAACTCACGCTGCCGAACAGCGTGCATGCGTTCATGGGGTTCGATGTCGACGGTGACAACCAGGCCGACCTCATCGCGCAGAAGGACAACATCGGTGCGAACCGGATCGACCTGTACTGGGTCGAAGCGGCTGACGCCGGGGCGACCTCCTGGTCCGTGCCGGTCCTGTTCGGCGACGTGCCGCGCAGCGACCACGCGCAGGGCTTCCAGGGCTACAAGTCCGCGCAGATCATCGCGGGCATATTGCCGGAAATTGTGATCAATAGCCTGCAGGGCATCTACTACTTCGAAGTGCCAGGATCGAATCCCGGCACGGGTTCGTGGGCGCGCACGTTTGTTGCGTCGAACGATTCCGACGAGGGCATCGGCATCGCGGACATGGATGGCGACGGCGATCTCGATATCACGTTCTCGAGCGGCGGATCAAAGACGGTGAAATGGACGCGCAACCCGGACTGGACCGCGTTCACGATTGGCGCCTTCCCGGAGGCCGACTGGCCGGACCGCTGCGAAGCGGCGGACCTGAATGGCGATGACAAGCCGGATATTGTCGTGACGGAGGAGAACGCGGGCGGATCCCCCGACGCGCTCGCGTACTGGTGGGAACAGCCGGCGACTTCGCCGACCAATGCGAACTGGACGCGGCACCTGATCACCACGCGCTACACGATGAACAACCTCGACCTTGCCGACATGGATGAGGATGGAGACATCGACCTCGTCATCGCCGAGCACCGGGGCACCGAGGCGATCAGCGCGTTTGAAAACGACGGCAGCGGGAACTTCACCGAGCATGCCATCGGCACAGGCGACGAGAGCCATCTCGGCGGAAGGCTCGCGGACCTGGACGGCGACGGCGACCTCGATGTCGCAAGCATCGCGTACGACACGTACCAGCAGCTTCACGTCTGGCGGAACGACAGTCCCTCCGGCGCGGGCCGCGTGGCCAAGCCGGCCATCAGCCCGAACGGCGGCGTGTTCGATGAACCGGTGGACGCGACGCTGACATGCTCTACTGCGGGCGCGGCGATCTGGTACACGGTCGACGGTTCCGATCCGACCAACCTCGCGCCGTCGATCCTCTACACCGGCACGGTGCAGATCGTGACGACGACCGTGCTCAAGGCGAAGGGTTTCAAGGAGAGCAACGATCCGAGCTCCATCGCCACGGCGACGTTTACCGGGCCCCAGGCCAAGACCCCGGTGTTCACGCCATCCGGTGGAACCTTCGCCGAGACGGTCACGGTCACCATCGCGTGCGCGACCACCGGGGTCACCATCCGCTACACGACCGACGGTTCTGTGCCCGATGAATCCGACAGTATCTATTCCGGTGCGCTTTCGATCACCAGCACCACGACGCTGCGCGCGCGGGCATTCCGCAGCGGGCTGGCGCCGAGCGACGTGGCCGACGCGACGTTCACTAAATTCTATCTCGGGGCCATTGCGCACTGGCGGTTGGATGAGCGGTTCGGGTCACTGGCCTACGACTCAAGCGATGGCGGTCACACCGGCACGGTGAGCGGCGCGGCCTGGGTGGGCGGGTATCGCGACAACGCGCTTTCGTTCGACGGGAACAACGACGCCGTTGACGCCGGCGCCTTCGACGTGACGGGAACAGGCATCACGATCACGGCGTGGGTGAAGCTTGACTCGACCTACATCGACAACGACCAGCGCATCGTCTCCAAGGCTATCGGCTCGGCGGAGCAGGACCATTACTGGATGCTGTCGACGACAACCGTCGGCCCGGACCGGCGGCTACGGTTCCGCCTGAAGACCGGCGGCTCCACCACGACGCTGATCGCATCATCTGGCGATGTTATGTTGAACACTTGGCTTCACGTTGCTGCATCGTACGACGGCTCCGCGATGCGGCTCTACCTTGGCGGGGCCGAGGTGGGCACGGCGGCGAAATCCGGGACGATCGGTGGAAGCGGATCAGCCGGTGTAATGATCGGCGCGAATCCTCCGTCCGTGTACGCGCCGTTCAAGGGCCTGCTCGATGATGTCCGAATCTACAACACGGGCCTTGATGCTTCCGCGGTCCAGGCCGTGATGAACGACACGGCGCAGCCTTCGGCGCCGGCGGCTGGCGACTTCATTTCCAGCGGCGGTGTGTTCATCGTGGGCGCCGCCACGGACCCCGGCCACTACTACATCCTCCAACACGCCACGAACCTCATCGTGCCGCAGTGGTCCAGCCTCTCGACCAGCGCCGCCTCCGGCGTGTGGCTCGACATTCCGCATACCAGCGCCGAGCCGAACGGCGTCTATCGCCTGCTTCGAGACTGACGGCGGCGAGTCGTTGCGGGTATTCTCGACGTGTGACCAGATCCCGGATTCTATTCGCAGGCCTCCTGCTTTTCGCCGCACAAGCCGCGCAGGCTTTCACCATCAGCGGGCGCGTGACGTGCACATCGTGCGTTCCGACCTCGGGCCCGCCGTACGGTTTCGTTGCTGCCGTTCACGCGACGAATTTCACGATCGCGGATTCTTGCGTGTTCGGATCCGATGGCGGGTATGCCGTCACGATCACCAACGCGGGTCCGTACGGCATTATCGCGCTGCCGGTTTCTGGCCGCCAGATCGACGGTTTCAATGTGCACGAATTCGTCCCATCGTTCCTCAGCACGATGGTGACGAACGACCGGACGATCGACTTTACGACCGATCCGGCCTACCAAGTTATCCTGATTGGGACCAATGAGTCGGTCTTCATCGGCGAGAACAGCCTGGTGAACCTGTTCGTGACCGATCCGCAGGAGCGGACGCGGTCCATTCCCTCGCTCGCCTTGGAGACCACCAACTACGCGACGAAACCGCCGTCGTTCAACTTCCCGACCGGCCAGGCGTTCAACATTCATTTCCAGTGGGCGTTGCCGCATGCGGGTCGCGTCATGGTGGAACTGAACGACGGTGGCGGCGGATACCAGAGCGCCACGCAGGGCGTGCGCATCGTCAACATCAGTCGGGACGTGGCCCGCTCCGTCATGTGGCTCCTGCAGCGCGACATCGACGCGGCCACGGTCCCGGCGACGAATGCGCTGGTGGAGCTGGCCGCGGCGACCAACGAGTTCGTCGCGGGGAACTACGACGAGGCCGCGGGCCTGGCGGTCGTTGCGCGCGAGAACCTTGCCGTTGAGAATGCCCGGGCCGGCATCGAACTGTATCGCAAAGGCGACCTCGCGGTGCAGGTGCGGGACATGGACGGCAACCCCGTGCCGGGGGCGCGGGTCGACGTCATCCAGCAGTCGCGGGACTTCCAATTCGGGAACTTCGATCCGATCGGCGTGGTTGGCACGTCGGCTTGGGCGAGATTGTATGCCGACGGTATCCGGTTCAATACGGCGGGTTTTTACTGGCCGCAAACCGAGCCGCTGGACGATGTGTACAATTGGAATCACCTGGACGATTTCGTGGGCATTCCCGCGTTGCGCAACATGGGATTCACCGTCAAGGGGCATCCCCTGATCTGGCTGATCCGCGAACTCTCCATGCCGCCGTACCTGCAGGCCATGGACTACACGAATCTCGCGGCGGAATGCCAGGAGCACATCACGGCGATGGTCAGCCGCTACACGAACGACGTCAGGCAGTGGGAAGTGATCAACGAGGCCCACGGGTACGCCGCCGCCGGCGGCTTCACGCGCGGACAGGTGACGGCTTTGACCCGCGACGCGGCGGACCTCGTGCACGCGCTCGATCCAGGGGCCCTGGTGATCGTCAACAACGGTTTCGATTTCTACGGCTCATACATGAACAACGAGGCGTGGCTGCCCGATCACACGCCCTATTCGCTGCCGACGTTCGACTACATCGCCGACCTGCTCAGCAACAACGTCGCGCTCGATGTTATCGGCCTCCAGCTCTACGACGGCGGCTGCTCTACCGTGCTCTATGACTACGGACTGGGCGGGATCATGTCCGGGCCCACGTACGATCTGGCCACCCTGGCCGGCATGATCCGCCGTTTTGAGGATTTCCAGAAACCCATTTATCTCACCGAGCAATCCGTGCCTTCCGATATGGAGCCCGTATGCACGAACCAGGGTTACTGGCATGTGCCCTGGTCTGAAGCGAGCCAGGCCGATTTTGTAGAGGGCTACCACACGATCGGCTTCGGCTCGCGTCGCGTACGGACCATGACGTGGTGGGACATGGTCGATACCAACGGCTTCATCAAATACGGGACCCTGTTTCGCGCGGACGGATCGGCCAAGCCTTCGTACGAACGACTGACCAACCTGCTCGCTCGTTGGTGGACCGCTACGGGTTCTGTCGCGGGCGCGGACGGGTGGGGCACGCAGCGGCCTTTTGCTGGTGACCACGTCGTGAAGGCGGGCATCGGTACGTGGAGCAATCAGATATTCACCCACGTGTTCGAACAGACGAGTCAGGTCGTGACAATTTCGCTCACGAACTTTCACACGCCGAAGTTGACGGCAACCGCGGGCCCGCGCGGACGAATCACGCCGCCCGGCGAGACCTGGCTCGTGTACGGGAGCAACCAGGCCGTTGTGATCACGCCGGATCCTTACTACTCCGTGTCGAACGTGTACCTCGACGGCACGTCGATCGTGTCCAGCCTCACGGACCTGGGCAACGGCAGCTACGGGTACACCATTCCCGCCGTGGCGACGAATCACGCGGTGGCGGTACTGTTCCAGACCACCGACAGCGACACGGACACACTGCCCGACGGCTGGGAAATGTCGCAGTTCGGCGCGCTGACCAATGCGAACCAGTCCAGCGACGTTGACGGCGACGGATTTCCCGACACGCACGAGTACATCGCGGGCACCGGACCCAACGATCCGACGAGCTATCTTCGCGTGGATGAGGTGTCGGTTTCGCCGGCCGTTGTCCTGCGCTGGCCCGCCGTGACAGGAAAGTGGTACCGGGTTGAAGCCGCCACCAATGTCGCGTCCGCATTCTCCGCGGTGGCGTCCAACGTCACGGCGACGCCGCCCGAGAACACGCACACCGATGCGGCCGCTGGTTCGTTTCGCAGTTACAGGCTGATGATCGAGCCGTAGTGATTGAGTACGAATCTGTCCGGTGTAGCCGCGGCACTGCGTGCCGCGCGGGTCGAAGGGCGTGCCGCGCGGGTCGGATACGGCACGCTTCGCAGAAGCGTGGCTACACCAGTATCACGGCTGGGCGAACAGGATCCCGGCCACGGTCCGGTGGCCTTCGCGTGTCAGGTGGCCGTCGTTCGGGTAGTAGAGTCCCTTCCGCCCGCGAAGCGGCGTGGCGAGGTCGATGACGTTGATCCCGGCATCGCGTCCACGGCGGACCAGTTCTCCGCGAATGAATTCCTGATACCGCCCCGTGAGCGAGTACGGCTTTTCCACGAACGAGCGGCCCGGGAGCAGGACGAGATAGAGGCGCGCATCCCTGGCTGCGCAATCGTTGTTCGCGCGGTGCGCGAGGGTTTTGAAAAGGTCCAGGGACGGCCCGCACGCCTGGCTGAGCCGCCTTGTGAGATCGCTGCGTCCGAGCAGCCATTCGGCTGCCGGGCGTGTGGCCGCAAATCGGCCCATGCGCAGGAGGGCGGGTGGCGCACCGACGGCTTCGATCAGATCGAAGGCCGGTTCCATCGCCGGTTTCTTTTCGCGCGGCACCGGGCTGTTCCGGAGCTCCAAGCCGGACGCGGTCAGCGCGAAGTACGGTTTCGCGTCCGGGACCTGGATCGGGAACGGGCGTTCGTTGTCGATCAGGTCGTTGCCGAGATACACGACGAGAAGCACCGAAACGACATCGTAGTCCTTCGTTTCCTGTTCGAGCAGGAGCACCTCCTGGTCCGTGCTGTAACCAGGAACGGCCATGTTCACACAGCGGACGAGGGTGGGCGAGGCATTCAGCCGCTGCACGAACGTGTCGTCATCGCTCACGCCGAAGCCGAAGGTGAAACTGTCGCCCAGCACGATGCAAACCTGCCCGGTGGGTGGCGCGTCGGCGTTGGGATTGCGGCGGTAGCCCCGCCCGTCGATGGCATAGCTGGCGGTGTAGTCGCGGTGCCGGTGCGCGCCCTTCCAATAGGGGCTGAGCCGCCAGCCCAGCGCGGGGTCGTGGCGAAAGAGGCCGGGGTCGAGTCGCGATGCGGAGGCGCTGGCGCGGTTCTGTGCGCGCAAGATAACCTCTGCGAGGCCTGTTGCGACCAGCGCGCCGAGCAGGACGGCCGCGACAGAAAAGAGGAGGCGCTTCATTCAGATCGCGAGCCGGTTCCCTGCTACCGAACGACTTCGACCGCGTAGAACCGCCCGTTGGTGACGATGTCGTCTGTCACGCTGTTGGTGACCTGGTACCAGGGCCCGCTGCCGCCGGCAATGGAATTGCTGAAAAGGACCTGGCTGGGCTGGGAATAGGAGGAGCTTGACGCCTTGACCACGTAAGTCCGTTCGTTGTTGCCGCGCGCGAGCCATGTGACGTTGCCTACGGCGCCCGTGTTCAGAATCCGTACGAGTTCAAACGCGGCATTGGCGTCGGTCGGGTCCGACCCGGCGAGCGCCTCGCGGCCGTCGTTCATGCCGTCGCCGTCGGAGTCGGACGTGTTCACCCCGGAGCCTGTCGCGGGACTGAAAGCGGTGCCCGCAATTTCCGTCGCATCGCGCAGGCCGTCGTTGTCGTTGTCGAGGTCGGCCTCGTCGGGGATCCCGTCGCCGTCCGTGTCCAGGCTGCCCTGGGCGAAGAACGTGTTGAGGAAACCGGCCTGGTTCACGTAGGTGTCGCCGTCGGATACCGAGATGCCGCCGGGCTGCCCGGCCGCGCTGATGTTGATGTAGGTGCCGCCAGTCGAGATCGTGCCGGAGCCGTCAAGGACGGAGCTCGTATTCGTGTACTGTGCCGAGGCAGCCGAGGTCAGCAGCAGGGAAGCGAGAAGGAACTTGAACTTCATGGCATCTCCTTATGGAACCAAAACAAACCATACCCCCAGCGTCGAATCTGTACAAACCCGACTTTACTTGGGAGGTGGCAAGTTTTGCTGTTCATCTTGTAGCCACGGCGCTCCGTCGCCGTGAAGACGCCCCGATCGGATCGGGACGGCTACATTACGATTCAAAACCGGTCACCACCCTTTCCCGCCGTTCGCGAAACCATTTTCACGCCGCCTTGGACGTGGTATACGAGCGTTCATGAACTTTGTGGCAAGGCTTGGCGCCGCGACGCGCGAGAAGTGGTACGGCCTGCGGTATGTGCTCGCCGTGGCGTGGACCGTGCTGGCGGTGACGGCGAAGTGGAAATACTGGTCCCGCACCGCACGCACCGTGCTGGCGCGCCAGGTTCTCTTCACCGGCTACGAGGCCGCGAAGTTTGTCTCGCTCGTGGCTTTCCTGATCGGCATTTCGATCGTTGTCCAGTCCCAGGTCCTGCTGGGCAGCCTTGGCCAGACGAATCTGCTCGGGCCGGTGCTGGTGACGGTCGTCATCCGCGAGGTCGGCCCGCTGCTGACGAATTTCATCGTCATCGGCCGCAGCGGAACGGCCATGGCGACCGAGATGGGCGGCATGAAGGTGAACGGCGAGGTGCATGTGCTGGATTCCCTCGGCCTCGACCCGTTCATCCACCTGGTCGTGCCGCGGGTGCTCGGCGCGGCGATCTCCGTGTTCTGCCTCACGATCGTCTTCATCGTGGTGTCGTTCGGCAGCGGGTTCATCACCGGCAGCCTTCTCGGCGTCAACACGTCGGATTTCTGGATGTTCTCGGACGGCGTCTTCGGCGCGATCAAGAAATCGGACGTGTTCAACGTGCTGGCGAAGACCTTCATCCCGGGCCTGATGACGGGCTCGATCTGCTGCATCGAAGGTCTCAGCGTGGGCGTGTCATTCACTGAAGTCCCGCAGGCCGCGACCCGCGCCGTCACGCGGTCGACCGCGGCTTTGTTCATCACCTCGGTCCTGGTGTCGGTGTTGACCTATATATGATGTCCGCCTCTGACTCGTAATCGTACTCGGCTTTACGATTACGATTACGATTAGGATTACGATTAGGATTAGGATTACGAGACGACATGCTCCTTGAATTCAAAAACGTGTCCGTAGCTCTCCAGCCGCCGTTCGATACGGGGCTGGACGGCGTGACCTTCGTGCTTGGCGAGGGTGAGCTCGCGCTGGTGCGCCTGGAGGAACATGTTCCGCACATTCCGCTGGGCGACGCCGTGCAGGGGCTGATCGACCTGAACGACGGCGAGGTTCGCTACGAGGGTGTCAGCTGGGTGCACATGAAGGCAGATGAGGTCATCCTGCACCGGTCGCGGATGGGGCGGGTTTTTGAGCGGCCCGGCTGGATCAGCAACCTCGACGTCGACGAGAACGTAGCCCTTGCGCAGCTTTCCCACACCCATCGCCGTGAACAGGACGTCCTTGAAGAGGCCAGGCGGCTGGCCGCCGATTTCCAGATCGACGAATTGCCGCACGTGCGCGCGATCATGGTCCCGCGCGCGACGCTCCGCCGCGCCCAGTGGGTCCGGGCCTTCATGGGGCAGCCGAAATGCATCATCCTGGAGCGGCCCACGCGCGAGATGCCGGATCTGTGGGCCGAGGTGCTTTTGAAGAAGGTGAACGAGTACCGCGCGAAGGGCACCGCCTTCCTGTGGATCACGGATGAGCCCCACGAATGGAGCCTGCCTGCCCTTAACCCGTCCTTGAAATTCGCGATGCAGGGAACGAAGATGGAGGGAGTGGAAAGCTGACACCTGAAACCTGACACCTGAAACCGTCCGCATGGCCAAGCCCTTCAAATTCCGTTACGTCAACGAGATCGTCGGCACGTTTGTGCTGGCGGTCGTGTTGCTGCTCGCCATCGGCATCATCCTCGCGGGTCGGGCGCAGGAGTGGTTCGTGCCGAAGCACGAGCTCATGCTGGATTTTCCGCCGGAGGGTTCGCTCGGCCTCAAGAAAGGTTCCGAAGTTGAAATTCTCGGCACAACCGTCGGCAAGATCGAGCGCATCAAGGTCAATGACGACGGGAGCATGCGCGGCGAGATGATCGTGAAGGGCGATTTCATCCGCTTCATCCGCGCGGACTCGCTCGCGATCGCGAAAAAGAAATTCGGCATTGCGGGCGACGCATACGTGGAAATCACCAAGGGTAGCGGCGAAGTCCTGGGGGAGGAAGCGACCTTGACGCTGCTGAAGGATACCGAGCTGATCGAAATCGCGCAGAACATCCTGAACCAGATCCAGGAGGCGACCATTCCGGCCATCGAATCGATCCAGAAGGCGATCGACGAATACACCCGCCTCGCCGCGGATATCCGCGACCCGAAAGGCCCGCTGTTCATGCTCCTGGAGAACCTCGAGAAGATCACCGATGGCCTGGAGAAGGGCGAAGGTTCCGCCGGCCAGATCCTGCGCAGCCCCGAACTGGTCAACCAGTTGAACAACATCCTGAAACAGGTCAATGATTCGCTCGTCAAAGTGCAAACCGTGCTCGACGACGTGAAGAAAACCTCCGTGCAACTGCCGTCCATGGCGGAAAAGGTCGGCGGCGAGATTGATGACATGCCCGGGCTCGTGCTGCAGACGCAGGAAACCATGCGCGAGGCCGAGCGGTTGATCGAAGGCATCCAGAAATCGTGGCTCGTCCGCGGCTATGTCACGCAACCGCAGACCGGACGCTTGATCCTTCCGTCGGAGGTGAGCGCGCCATGAAACGAGTGTCGAGTGTCAGGTGTCGAGTGTCAGCCAGGATTCTTCTTGTCCCTTGGGTCGCTTTCGTCCTTTCCGGCTGCAGCACGCCCGTGCCGCGGCCGGACAGCCGGCCTGACGCCGAGTTGGTCCAGCTCTCCAAGTCCGCCGTGCAGGCGTTCGATATCGGCGCGTTCGACCGCGCGGCGCGTTTCTATGAACTCGCCCTGGAACGGGCGCGGCGGATCGACGATGGCATCGAAGTGGCCAAAAACGCGTCGAACCTCGCCGCGTGCAAGATCAAAGCTGGAAAGCTGGAGGAGGCCGAGCCGCTCCTCGCCGAGGCCAAGGCGGAATTTACGAAGTGGCGCAAGGACAGCACGGGCGTGACCCTGCTTCAGGCGCAAATCGCGAAAGAGCGAGGCGACATGGCCGGCACGGCGGCCTTGCTCAAAGACGTCCTGCTTTGGGGCGGCGCGAAAACCGAGTCCCGCCTGCAGGCCTACATCATGATGGCGGATATGGCGTGTGATGCGGGCAACCGCGACGAGGCGACCGTCGCCCTGCGCAAAGTCAATACGCTCGCGGGGTCCGTGTCCGAGCCTGCGCTGCGCGGCGGCGCGGCACGGGTCAGTGGCCGCGTGGCGCTGCTCAAGGGTAACACGGCGCAAGCCGCGGCCGAGTTCGACCGCGAAATCGCGTTCTTGCAGAAGGCGCACCGGTATCGTGAAATGGCCGCCGCGCTGGATCGGGCGGGCGCGGCCTGGCTGGAGTCGGGTGGCGAACAGCAGGCCGCAGACCGGTACTACCGGGCCGCGCGCAGCACGTACGCGCAGGGCGACATCGTTGCCGCGCTGAAGTCGATTGACCGGGCCATGGACGCCGCGCAGAAGGCGGGGGACGAGAACCTTGCCGCCGGCATCAGCGCGCTGATGGGCGAGATCAGTGCAGCGGTGAAAAGCGCCGCGTCGCAGGAGGATGCGCCGGCGCCTTGAAGTCGGGTAGTGGGTCTTTTGAAAATTTCTTCGCAGCTTGGTAGGGCGCGACGCCCGCCTGCAACGCATGCGCGTAGCGCCTCGGGCGAGCGTAGCCTTGCGGGCAGGTCCCTGTCGCGCCGCCCTTCGACAGGGCTCAGGGCAGGCGGCGGGGCGGGACGCCCCGCCCTACCCATAGGGAAAGAAATTTCAAATGACTCGACTACCTGAATAGAGGCCGGGTTGAAACGTCCTAGCTAACGGAGGAAGCCATGAATCATGCATGTCGGAAGTGGGTCACCATGTGTTCGCTGCTGCTGGCGATGCATGCCGTGCAGGCCGCGAGTCCAGCGACCATGAGCGTTCAGGTCAAGGCCGGCCAGCTCCGGGTCTCGCCCTCGTACCTTGGCAAGGTGACCGGCGACCTCGCGTACGGGGACCAGGTGACGATTCTCAAGGAGCAGGGCGAGTGGATGCAGGTCCAGACGCAGACCGGGCAGACCGGCTGGATGCACCTGTCCGCGCTGTCGAAGAAGAAAATCGTCCTGAGTTCCGGTACGACGACGGCCCAGACGTCCACGTCGGGCGAAGAAATGGCCCTCGCCGGCAAGGGCTTCAACTCGGATGTGGAAGCGCAGTTCAAATCCCAGAACAAGGACATCGACTTTACGTGGATCGACAAGATGGAGAAGATCAAGGTCGACCCGCAGGAAGCCGTGATCTTTCTCAAAGAGGGGGGACTTCAGTGAGCAACACAGGTGTCAGGTGTCAGGCGTGCCAAGCCGAAGCGATCACAGACAGCCCGCCTTCGTCCCACTTTGGGGACTACGGCGAGGCAGCCTTGCGCTCCCCGACACGCGGGTCGCGAAGGCTGGTGTCAGGTGTCAGCGAGGACGGGCCTGAGGTGCGTGGTCCTGGCCTTATCGCAGCGGTATCGGCTCTCGTCACCATTGTCGTCACGCTTGGCTTCCTGACCGGCTGCGCGACGGTCGCGAAGGTCGGCGCGGGCATCGGGCAGGCCACGGGCGCGATTACGCCGGACCAGGCGCAGTCCATCGTCAAGACCGGCGAGGCGTTTGGCAAGGCGCTGGAGCAAATCACGCCGGAACAGGAATATTTCGTCGGCCGCTCCGTAGGCGCGACGGTCGTCAGTACCTACAAGGTCTACAACAACGACAAGGCCACGCGGTACCTCAACCTTGTCGGGCAGACCCTGGCCATGGTCTCGGACAAACCCGAGACCTTCGGCGGTTACCATTTCCTCATCCTCGACAGCGACGATATCAATGCGTTCGCGGCGCCGGGCGGCCTGATTTTCGTCTCGCGCGGCATGCTTCGTCTCTGCCGCAACGAGGACGATCTTGCCGCCGTGCTGGCGCATGAAGTTGGCCACGTACAGCACGGAGACGCGCTCGCGGCGATCAGCAACAGCCGCTGGACCTCCGCGTTCACCATCCTGGGCACCGAGACAGCGAAAGGTTTTGGCGGGCAGCAGCTGGCTGACCTGACCAAGGCGTTCGAGGGCAGCATCAACGACATCACGAAGACCATGATGACCAGCGGTTATGCGCGGAAGCAGGAGCGGCAGGCCGACGCCGCCGCCGTCGTGATCCTGAAGCGCATCGGCTACGATCCGAACGGCCTGGTGCGCGTGTTGAAAAGCATGGAATCGAAGCTGAAGCCCGGCGGACACGACTTTGCCGCGACACACCCGCCGCCGGAGCAGCGCATCAAGGACGTCACCGTGGCCATCGGCGGCGCCAAGGCAAAACCCGCGCCGCCCGCCCGCGCAAAACGCTTTCAGGCCGCGATGGCGGGAGTGTGAGGAAACGTTCAACGCACAACGCTAAACTTTCAACGTTTAACGTTTGGCGTTTAACATTGGACGTTCGTTCTTCCGCATGAAAAAGCTCCTCCAGGCCCTGCTCATCGGCGCCGCGGCCTCTGCCCTGGCGCTGGGCCTGTTGACGACCGGCCAGTTGGACCGTTGGGAATTCACGTCGTGGTCGTGGCGGGTGAAACTATTTGCCCAGCCCGCCGCCTCGACGGCAAAAGTCAAAGTCATCCTGCTCGACCAGGCCAGCCTTGACTGGGCCGCAAGTGAGTTCGGCCTGGCGTGGCCGTGGCCGCGCGAGGTCTATGCGCCCATCGTCGACTTCTGCAAACGGTCGGGTGCGAAGTCGGTGGCCTTCGACGTTCTCTACACGGAATCGTCGGACAGCGACCACGTCGAGCAGGATGAACTCTTTGGACAATCGATCGCGCGGGCCGGAAATTTCGTCGGCGCGGTCTTCCTGGGCCGCACCGCTACGCAGACACTGAAATGGCCCGAGGAGCTTGCCGAACAGCCGGCCTCGATGGCCGGCCTGGACTTGTGGTTGAACTCCGCGCGGACCGCGGCCCTGGTGGATCCCACCGCGGCTTTCCCGATCGCGCAGGTCGCTACGAATGCGGCGCTGCTTGGCAACGTGCGGGATGTACCGGACATTGACGCTATCTTCCGCCGGGCCACGACGTTCCGGGTGTTTGACGGGCGGGCGCTGCCGTCACTCGGCCTGGCCGCGTATCTCGTGGCCGAACCGGCCGCCCTGGCCATCGGGAACGGCCGACTGCGGGTCGGTGACAGGATCGTCCCGACCGACGACACGGGGCGCAGCATTCTGCGGTTCCGCGGTCCCTCGGGCACCCATGAATCCTTCAGCGCGGCGTCGATCATCCAATCCGAGCAGCTCATTCTGGAGGGACGTGAGCCCACGGTCAGCACAAACGCGCTGCGCGACGCGTACGTATTCTTCGGCTTCAGCGCACCGGGGTTGAAGGATCTGCGGCCCACGCCGATCAGCCGCGATTACCCGGGCGTGGAGATTCACGCCACGTTCCTCGACAACCTGCTCGCGGGCGATTTCCTGCGTGACATCGGCCGGGGATTTGTCATCGCGGGGACGTTGCTTCCGGTGCTCCTTGCGGCGTGGCTGGTGCTCGTGTGCCGCAAGTCGTGGCAGGTCGTTCTGGTCTTTGCGGTGTTCCTGGCGCTCCCGTGGATCCGCGGGTTTGTTGCCTACTCGCTCGGGTACTGGTGGCCCGTGATCGGTCCGGAACTCGCGATCCTGCTGGCCCTCGGAAGCGCGATCATCCTGAGCTATGCCACGGAGGGCCGGCAGAAGCGGTTCATCAAGTCCGCATTCAACCAGTACGTCGGCGAGGACGTGCTCGACGAACTGGTGCGCGATCCGTCGAAGTTGAAGCTCGGCGGGGAAAAACGCGTGCTCACGATGTTTTTCTCCGACCTCGAAAAGTTCTCGTCCTTTTCCGAGCGACTTGATCCGCCGCAGCTGATCGAGCTGCTGAACATTTACCTCACGGAGATGGGTGCCATTATCAAGGACGAGACCGGCGGCTACCTGGACAAGTTTGTCGGCGACGCGATCGTCGCGTTCTGGAATGCGCCCGTGCTGCAGCCGGACCACGCCGCCCGCGCCCTGCGGGCCGCGTTGCTTTGCCAGCGGAAGGTTGCGGAGAAACGAGCCGAATGGGAAGAGCAGTTCAAGTCGGTGCTGAAGATGCGCGTCGGCATCGGGACGGGTGAGGTGGTGGTCGGCAATATGGGCTCGAAGGGGAAGTTCAACTACACGATGCTCGGCGACGCGGCCAACTCGGCGTCGCGGCTGGAGGGCGCCAACAAGGCCTTCGGCACGTACACGATGGTGTCCGAGGTGACCTGGAACGCGGCGGCCGGGGCGGTGTTGGGCAGGGAACTGGCGTCCATCCGTGTGGTTGGCCGGAAGACCCCGGTCAGGGTGTACGAACCGATGGCCCTGCCCGGCGAGGAGTTGCCCGCGTGGGTGGCTGATTTTGAGCGTGGTGTGGCGTTTTGCCGGGAACAGAAGTGGAAGGAAGCGCTCTCGATTTTCGAAAAAATCCAGAACGACCACGCATCCGAGGTGTACGCTGAACAGTGCCGTGCCTTGGTCAGCGGTACCCTCAAGGAGTGGGACGGGGTGTGGACTTTGACGGAGAAATGAGAGTGTCGAGTGTCGCGTGTCGAGTGTCGGTTCTTCCCACTCGCCACCCGCCACCCGACACGTGGCACCTATGAGACTCATACTCGGCGGCGTCAGAGGCACAAATCCGGTTTCGCAGCCCGACTTCATGAAGTTCGGCGGCGAGACGACGTCCATCCTCGTCGAAGGCGAGGCGGGTGAACGCATCCTCATCGATGCCGGCACGGGCGTGCGCGTACTCGGGGAACGCGTCGCGGCGGTCGCGGAAACGTCGTCCGTCCTCCTGCTCATGACGCATTACCACCTCGATCACGTCATGGGGTTGCCGTCGCTCCCGCTGATCTACAACCAGCGCTGGACGATCCGTGTCGCGGCGCCCGACCACAACGGCTTCCGTGTGGACGAGGTCATGCCGCAGATCATGGCGAAGCCGTACTGGCCGTTGCAGGTGGAACATCTTGAATCCTTCATTCAGTTCACGCGGCTTGCCGAACCCGTGTCGAAGGAGCCCTTCAAGCACGGCACCCTCGAGGTGCGCTGGTGCCCGGTCCACCACCCGGGTGGCTGCACGGCGTACCGCGTGGACGAGCCGGTGACGGGCCAATCGTTTGTCATTGCGACGGACGTGGAGTGGGCGCTGTCGACGGATGATGAAAAACAGCAGTTATTGAGCCTCTGTCGTCATCCGTCGCCGCCGTCCGTCCTCGTGATGGATGGACAAATCACGCCCGACGAATACGAGACCTACCGGGGGTGGGGCCACAGCACATGGAAGGATGCCGCGGACGTTGCGCGGGTGGTCCAGTGCGGCCGGCTGCTGGTGACGCATCACGCGCCCTACAACGATGACGGCACCCTCACCGACATTGATCTCCGGCTCGCGAAATACCTGAAGAACGCAAGCCTCGGCCGCGAGCGAACCGTGATCAGCCCCGGCGGGTACGAGGACCGGCCCACCGAAACGATCTCGCGCGGAGGTCCAACGAGGTAGCCCCGGTTCCCGGCGACGGCGTCGTCAAACCATGATCCAGATCGTTGCATTCGACTTTGCGGCCCGCAAGGAGCAGGCGATCCTCCAGGAGGACGCCCGCGCGGCGTGCGATCGCGGCCTCTACTGCTGGGTGGACATCGATTGCTTGTCCGGCTCCACATCCGACGCGGACCAGGCCGGCCAACTACTGCGCACTCTCGGGGTCAACGATCTCGCCGTCTCTGAGATGCTCGGAAAAGACGAAGAAGGGCGCTATGACGTGTACGAGGATTGCCTGCATTTTGCCGTTTCAGGCGGGCGCTTCGAGGAGGGCCGCCTTGTCACGGCCCACGTTGACATCGTGCTGGCCGAACGTTTCATCGTGACCTTCCGCCGCTGCGAGGCGGAGTTCCTCCGCCAGATGAAACGCACGTATCGCGAGGACTTCGCGAAATTCGCGAAGTCGCCCGGCTTCCTGCTCTACGAAATCGGCGATCACCTGATCGAAGGGTACCGGAAAACGCTTCGCCATGTGGCGGACCAGGTCGAGAAGGTGCAACTCCAACTCTTCGGCGACGTCGACGATCAGATTTTCAAACAGGTGTCGGAGCTCACGTCCGACATTCTCCAGGTTCGCAAGATCGTCCTCTCCTCGCGCGAACTCATGCACGAACTCGCCTCCCGGAAATCCGCGTTCGTCAGCGAATCGACGCAGCCTTTCCTCGACAGCATGGCCGGTACCATGGAGCGCTTGGGCAGTGACTTGACGACCGAGCGCGAAGTGTTGAACGAGACCCTGCACCTCTACATGGGCATGGTGAGTCACCGCACGAACAAGATCATCAACCGCCTCACCGTCCTCAGCGTCATCTTCCTGCCCCTGAGTTTCCTGTGCGGTGTCTACGGAATGAACCTCAAGGGTATTCCCGAGATGGAGTGGGACTACGGTTACCCGCTCTTCTGGTGCGCGGTGATTGCCTTATCCGGTACGCTGCTGCTGGTGATGAAGCGCCGGAAGTGGATTTGAGGAAGTGGCGAGTGTCGAGTGGAGTCAGCTCCTATCACCCGACACTCGGCCCCCGCCACTCAGCCTTGCTGATTCCTCTTGATATGCAGCTCGGAGTGCTGCGCCGAGACGAAGCTGTTTGGCGGAACGCTCTCCATGAGGAACACGTTGCCGCCGATGGTTGAGCCCGCGCCGATCACCGTATCGCCGCCGAGGATGGTCGCGTTGGCGTAGATGACCACCTCGTTCTCGACGGTCGGATGCCGCTTGACGTGCTTGATCGGGTTGCCGTGCTCGTCGAGCGGGAAGCTCTTCGCGCCGAGCGTGACGCCCTGGTAGATTTTCACGCGGTTGCCGATCACCGTCGTCTCGCCGATTACCACGCCGGTCGCGTGGTCGATGAAAAACCCGTGCCCGATCCGTGCGCCGGGATGAATATCGACGCCTGTCTTCGAGTGTGTCCATTCGCTCATGACGCGCGGAACGATGGGGACGTCGAGCTTGTAGAGTTCATGCGCGATGCGGTGTGAGGTGATGGCCAGCATGCCGGGGTAGGCGAGTTGGACCTCGGCGTACGTCAGCGCCGCGGGATCGCCCTCGTACGCGGCCTTCACGTCCTCGATCAGGAGCTTGCGTACGTCGGGCAGGTTTTCGCGCAGCGTCTCGATGATGCGCGCGGATTCGGCGCGGATGTCGGATGTGGGTGGCGGGCCTTCGGTCCGCGCCGCCGCCCCGATCCAGCGGAACGCGAGCGCCCGCTCGATTTCCGGCGCAAGCACCTTGCAGCCCCCGTCGAGCCGGCGTTTCAGGTAGCTCCCGATCTTCGCCCCGTGGATTGAGGTCACGGCCATGCGGCCCGGGAACATGAGGTCGATAAGCAGTTTCAGCGCCTTGATGATATGTGCTGAATTCGGGTGGGAGCGCACGATGCTGTCGGGCCGGTCGATGCGCCCGTCGGAATAGAGGGGGAGCAGCGCCTTGACGGTGCTGTCGGCAACGCGCACGGGCTTCCCGCGACGCTTCTGGATTCGCTTTTTCACGTTGGTCGGAAGGTGGTTAACGTAGTCCACGGCGTGACCGTCCTCAAGTCTCAAGTCCGCAGGGACAACATCCTGGTGGACGCCGACCTCCGGGCGGCGTCTGCCCGCGCCCGGCTCGTGCTACGCAGCGAAGCCGCTTCGCAGAGTAGCAAGGTCGCGGTCCACCTTGCGGCACATGCAACGTGACTAGAGCCCCTCATCGGGCTTGGATTTTCCGCCGCCCCGCCTAGAATCTGCCCCCGATGAAAAGACTGACCCAAATACTCGTCGCTCTGGCCCTGATCGTGGCGGTTCTCCTGTTCGGGCGCAATTTCATCATCAAAGGCATGCTGGAACGGAGTGCGAAAGCGCTGCACGGATTCGATGTCACGGTGGGAGATGTCCAAGTCGGCATCTTTCACCCTCTGATTCGCATCCGGGATTTGAAGATCACCAACCCGTCGGATTTCCCCGAGAAACAGGCGCTTGAGGCGAAAGAGGTCCTCGTCCGGTACGACTTTCTTTCCCTGTTCAGCCGCGAGACCCATTTTCCCGAGATCGTTTTGGACGTGCCCAAGGCCGTCGTTGTTTGGAATGCCGCGGGCGACATGAACTATGAACGGCTGGCCGGGACCGGGAAGAAGCACGCGCCGTTGGCAAAGAAGAAGAAAAAGACGTCGGCCCCTGAAAAGGAAGCGGCCCCGTCGCGGACGGTGCGGATCGACAAGCTCACGTTGCGCCTCGTGGAAGCGCAGATCTATGACTATCGCAAAGGCGCGGAACCTTCCGTCATGACGTTCCCGATGAACATGGACAAGACCTATGCGGACGTCACGAACCCCGACGACCTTGCCGTCCAGATCGCGTCGGAACTGACGGCCAACTACCTCGCGTCGCTGTTCGGGAATGTCGGCAAGAAGATGCAGGACAACGGCGATACCGAGAAGCTGGACAAGATGTTTAAGAACCTCGGCAAATCGATCAACGACTTGTTTAAGAAGTCAGAGAATTGACCACACATGACCGTGACCCGGCGGTTGACCCCTTCGCGGCCCACGTGATAGCTTCCCCGCTTGGTTCGGGCCGTGGTTATCCATCCACCGTAGTGAATTCAGAATCGGGCCGTGGCTCCTTGTCCGCCGTAGCTCCCGGAGCGAAGGCGGAAGCCTGGTAGTCCCGACTCTCGCAGAGAGGTCGGGATGGGGTGCAAGAGCGAACCGATTAGTGACTGCGAACGAAAAGCCGAGAAGGATTTGAATCCAGTGTCGGGCCGTGGCTCAGCCTGGTAGAGTCCCGACCTCTTGAGAGTCGGGACTTGGGGTGCAAGAGCGAACCGATTAGTGACTGCGAACGAAAAGCCGAGAAGGATTTGAATCCAGTGTCGGGCCGTGGCTCAGCCTGGTAGAGTCCCGACCTCTTGAGAGTCGGGAC
>JAZDKY010000034.1:0-2862 GCA_043802525.1 bacterium | reverse complement strand
GATGATCGGTTCGTAGCCGATCTCGCCCATACCGGGGCCGAGTAGGTTGGGATCGTTGACGTGAAAATGGGCCAGGTGCTTCGCCGACTCTCGGATGATCTGAGGGATCGGCTTGTACTCGAAGCTCATGGCCTTCACGTCCAGTTGCAAACGGAAGTTGGGGTGGTCGATCCGCTCGATCAACTCCACGGCGTCGGAGGCGCACATGAGAAAATCGGTTTCCCGCGTGCTGAGAGGCTCGATCGCCAGGGTCACACCGCGCTTTGCGGCAAGTTCCAGACACGGTGTGAAGACCTCCGCCGCGTACCCCATCGCCTGCTCGCGTTTCACATCGGGCAGCAGGTTTCTCTGCTTCGGCGAACCGATCACCATCACCTTCCCACCCAGGTCCGCGCAGAGGCCGACGAGCTCAACGAAATACCGGGCCGTCTCCCTGCGGATACCATCGTCCGGGTGCGTGATATAGAGCCCCGGCGGCTTCATTAATAACCAGTGCAGGCCGATGATCTCCAGCCCCCGTGATTCGGCCGATTCACGCAACGCCGCCCGCTGTTGCTGCGTGATCAGCTCCGCGCGCTCGGCCAGCGTGAAGGGCGCCACTTCGATCCCCTCGTAACCAAGCGAGCGAATGAAATCGCAAAGCTTCTCCCACGGCCAGTTCACGAACAGCTCGTTGCAGATGCCGAGTTTCATTTCGTCTCTCCCGATTACAACCGGCGCAGATGGAATCCGCTGTCCACGTTGATGACTTCCCCTGTGGATATCGGGAAGCAATCCTGGGCAATCGCGACCACCACGCGCGCCACTTCTTCCGGTTCCCCCCAGCGCGCAATCGGTGTCAGTCCCTCCGCGATCATCCGGTCATATTTATCCCAGACGGGGCTGGTCAGATCGGTGCGGATGAAGCCGGGACGCACCTCGAAAACGTTGATCCCGCACTCCGCCAGGCGATGGGCGAATAGCGCCGTCATCATCCCCATCCCGGCCTTGGAGAGGCAGTACTCGCCGCGGCTCGTGCTGCTTGTGTAGGCGCTGATCGAGCCGATGTTGACGATTCGGGCCTTCTCGGTTTTCAGTTCGATCATCCGGCGCGCGACGAGCTGGGTGAGGAAGAAAGGACCCTTGAGATTCGTCGCCATCACCTCGTCGTAACTGGCTTCGGTCATTTCGAGCAGATCCACCCGCCGGTGCGGCCCCATCGCGGCATTGTTCACGAGCAGATCGATCCGCGCGAAAGCTTCCAGTGTCTGCGCGACCAACCGCGAGCGGTCCGCCGCGTCCGCGACATCGGCCTGAACGACGATGCCTCTCCCCCCGACGTCCTCCACGAGTTTCAGCGCTTCTTTGGCCGCATCCGAGTTTTGGCGATAGTTGATAACGACGCGCCACTTCTCTTTTGCCAGTGCGACCGCAATCGCGCGTCCGATGCCGCGCGCGGCGCCCGTAATCAATGCGACTTTTTCATTCATGATCTTTCACCTTGTTCAATGCCTCGAGGAAGAAGTACTCGCCCCACATGACGCTTTCGTCCGCCCCCAGCCTTTTGCGCTGGTGATACATACCATGTTTAAGGATGCCTTCCCAGCCCGGTGTCCCCTCGGCAAGGAATTCCGGGGTGGTCAGTGTGTCGAGAATCTGCAGCGCATACAGGCGGTAGGTCCGTGCGCGCTGCAGATCGCCGGTCAGTTGCGACAGATTCAACATGCCGCTCGCGGCGATGGCGGCTGCGGAACTCTCGTACGGCAGTTCGGGATTCGGTTCATCCCAGTCGTTCGGCGGGACGCCGTGCGCGGGTGTGTGTTCGATGTAATAATCCGCACACGCCTCTGCCGTCTGCAGGAAGCGCCTGTCATGGGTGAAGCCGTACACCGTGCCGAAACCGTACAGACCCCATGCCAGGCCGCGCGCCCAGGAGGAATCGTTGCGCCATCCCTGATGCGTGGTTTGCCGCAGGAATTCGCCGGTGTTCGTGTCAAAGATCCCCTCGTGCGACGTGCTGCCGTCGCCCCGGACGAGAGTTTTGCGCGTCGTCAGGCAATGCTCCGTCGCCTTGCGGAGCAATTCCGCATCGTTCGTCTGCTCAGCCGCGTAGAAAACGACGCCGACGTTCATCATGATATCGATGAAGAGACTCTCTTCCGCGACAAAGGAGCGCAGATATCGGCCCTTCTCGCGGAACCGGAGCCCCATCGTCTGTCCGGCTTCGATCACGACCTGTCTCTGCGCGGGATCGCCGGTCAGATCGTACCAGCGTTTCCACGTCGAGAAGAACAGGAAACCGAGGTCATGGACGTTACGGTCGGTCTTGCGATGCTCGATGAGGCGCGAATAGTGTTCCGCCTTGGCCCGCCAATAGCCGTCGTGCGTCCGCTCGTAGAGGAGCCACAGCTGCCCGCCGAGGAAGCCTTCGCACCAGTTCGTCCACGCCTCGCCGCCGTGCTTCCAGCGGCCAGCAACGGTGTACATGGGGAAGTAATCGGGGTGCGTTTCGATCAGGCGGCGCAACTGCCGCGCGGCGAAATCAAACGTACGATCCGCTTTTTTCTTCAATTCGGCCACATTCACCTCGTATGCAGCGGCGCTCTATCGTTGCCCGAACACCGAAACGGTGCGCCTCAGTGGCGCCACTCCGGTCTTTTCTATCCCTGATTCTTTTTCATCTCTTTGATCTGCGCGGCTTCGGGACGCTGGCGGTAATAATCGTCGAGCGGATAGCAACCCGAGACCAGTCCGCTTCGCGGGCCGGTCGTGCAGTCGCTGAACGTGCGGCAGATGCGCTTGGTCTGCAGCGGTCGTCCGGCGAGGACGTCCGCGCACATCTCGGGATACGGCAGCGCCATTCTCCCCAGGCCGACGAAATCG
>JAZDKY010000033.1:0-2307 GCA_043802525.1 bacterium | reverse complement strand
CAGATGCGTTCCCGCCGACACGTACGGATAACTCACCGACACCTCCCCGTTGAAGTACTTCAAATCCCCGTCCAGGCTCGCGAACGATCCCGCCGGCAACGCATTCGTCGTCGGCCACACCGCCGCGATCACGATCAGCACCCCGGCCCCCGCGGGAATATCCACGATCACTTCGTAGCTGCCCGGCCCCGAGCCGTTAGTCACGTACTGGCTCACCTGCACGAAGTACATCCCCTCGGCGGGGAAGTTCAGCCCCGTCAGCTCTCCCTCATCGAACCCGAAATCATCCACGTGATCCACCAGGTTCAGTTCTCCGTCCCCGTCCAGGTAGTACACGTCCAGCACCGTGTCCACGTTCGTGCTCAAATGAATCGTCTCGATGTCGTATGCGTAGTTGGTCTGCGCATAGAACCACACCCAGTCCTGGTCGTTGAGCGTGTGGAAGGTGTGCTGTTCAAATGTGCCCACGTTGAACGGATTCGCCTGCGTATCCTCGTCGTCCACTTCGTACTGGTCCGGCCGGACCACTTCGCTTTGCACCGCAGGCGATACATCGCCCACGTTGTCTTCCGCATAGAACGTCAGCGTGTAACTCCCCGCGTTGGTGAAGTCGGAGTACAGGGCCTCGTACCGGTTGCTCGCCGGATTATAGGTAAGATCCACCAGCACCAGATCCCCGGTCTCCTCGTACTCTGGCGGCGTGACCACGCACCATACATTCGAGAGCCCATCCGCGTCTGTGACCTGCCCCGCCCAGATCACCAGGCTCGTCTCAGTGGTAAGACTGGTCGGCGGAATCACCTCGCCGATATTCGGCGCTTCGCCACCCGTCGCAAACGCCGCGCCGATGTAGCGCGTGCCCGCCAGGATCCCGTCCTGGTTCTTCTCGTTTAAAATCCCGTCCCCGTTATCGTCCAGCCCGGAGCGCTGACGCAGAAGTCCTGAGGCCCGTCGAATCACTTTCCGCGCTTTCGTCTCCGCCTGCCCGATCGTCTTACCTCCAAATATTTCCGTGAGGAAATATTCGGAGAAGCTCACCAGCCCGTCCGCCTCCATCACGCATCCTGCTCCCGACCGCGTGCCCGCCACCACGATCCGCTCCCACGCCGCCGGCGGCTGCAGGTATGGCACGAACGCCCCCGAGCCCGCAAAGTCCATCACCACATTCACAGGCCGGTTCGTGCTCTGGTACCCATTCAGCCAGTTCGCCAGTTGCGACGCCGCCAGCGATTCGCCGTCGTTCAACCGGAACAGCTCGTTGCTCCCTTCCCCCACCACGTACACCGTCAGCTTGTCCGAACCGGCGGCCCACGTGCTGATCGCATACTCCAGATTAGCCAACGTGGATACCGCGTTCACATTCGTCCCCGCCGTCTCGCTTAAGTAGTAAATCCGGTTGGTCGCCACGCCCCGCGCCCTCACCGTCCGATATGCCAAATCCGACAGATGCTCGATCGCCACACGCTTCTCCGACTGTGTCGGCCCCCCCGCCACCACGATCACCCGTTCGTCATACCCGACCTGCTCCACGTAGCTCTGCTTCGGCAGCGACACGCTGCTCCATACATCCTGCGCATAGTAGATGATCTTGTACGTGCCTTCCTCCGCGAACCCGTCGTGACTCCCTTCATACCGCCCGCTCTGCGCCGAATACGTCAGCTCGAGCTCCGGTATGTTCTGCACCGGGTCCGCCCCGTTGGTCGGGTTGTGCCCCGGTGGCACCACCAGGCACCACACCCGCTCGACCGGATATCCCGACACCACGTCCCGCGCCCACAACCCCGCCGTCGTCCCTCCGATCAGCGCCTGCCGCCCGCACACCAGCCCGATCTGCGGAAGATCCTTCCCCGCCACAAAGCTCGACCCCAACAACACATTCGTCCCTTCCTGCCCGTTCCCGTTATCCGCGTACCCCGCCTCCTGGTACGTCTCCATCGCCTCCTGCGCCTGCTCGTAGGCCGTGTACACATCCTGGCCCATCAGCACCCCGCCGAAGAAGGCGTCCGAGAAGCTCACCAGCCCGTTCGCCAGAAAATAAGCCGGCTCGTTCGTCCCCGATGATGCAATCACAATCCGCCGGGCTATGCCTGTATAGGTGAGCTGGTTCGCCAGCGCCTGCGCGTTGCAGAAGTCCAGCACCACCGTCACTTCCGTCGTGTACGCGTCTTGAATCGCGTCCAGCCAATCGTCCAGCACCGGCCCCGTCAACGTCTCGGAACCGTTCAACCGGAAGTACCCGTTCGTCTCCGCATCCCCACCGTGGTCCACCAGGTACACGAACAGCTTGTTCGCGTTGCCCACCCAGTT
>JAZDKY010000032.1:0-15470 GCA_043802525.1 bacterium | reverse complement strand
CTTTGTTTGTGCGCCATTTCCGGATGGACATGCGCTATTACAAAAGAAGAGTCGTAAGGCCGGCCCGGATTCTTGCCGTAATATCGAAGATTTTTGCGGCAGCAGCGCCTCGACGCGGTAGCGGGACGGTCAACGTTGGTGGGATTCGAGACGGTCCACTGCATCTGCGTCTGGCCGGAGACCGCTTCCCACGGGCCGACCGTGACGGTCCATCTGCCGTTCGTCAGGTCTGCGCCGTATGCCGGCCGATACATGTAGTCCGAGCGTCCTGCAAAACTCCCGCCGGGGCGTAGCTCAGCGAAGACTGGTCGTGACCGTTGTCCCTGGAGTATTGCAAGAGTCTCCTCTTTTTTGCGCTTTTTGCGCCTCTTGCGGTTAACGCTGAATTTCCTGTTTCTTCAAAAAGAATTTCAACCACGAATGGACACCAGAGGGATAGCCACAAGAAACACCATAAGCTCAACCCCTATAACCCCTCGGCGGTGTCGGACTGTTTGACGTCACCCCACTGCACAATAGTCACGACTTTTTGTCAGTACGGTGAACAACGATGCGGCGCTTCCACTTCCTGGACACCCTGCCGTTCCAAAGCTTCGCAGGGAAAGGTCGATTACAAAACCGCGTTCTTCTGGCGCCAGTGCCCCCCAGGCTCGCAATCCGTCCTCTGTCCTCCGCCCCCCCCTCTCTCTCCTCCCCTCACGCGACCCGCTGCCGGAACCGCAGGGCGCTCAGCATGAAGAGCACGGCGCCCATGCCCACGAGGATGGCGAGATGGTGCCAGAAGTCGATGAAGCCCGCGCCGCGCAGCACGATCGCGCGCATGAGCTCGATGTAGTACGTCGCCGGCAAAATGGCGCTGATCGCACGGAAAATCCACGGCATCGTTTCGATCGGGAAGATGAATCCCGAGAAGAAGATCGAGGGCAGCATCAGCGTCATCGTCATCTGCAGCGCCTGCATCTGGTTCTGGGCCCGGGTCGAAATCAACAGCCCGAGGCTGAGCAGCGCGAAGATGAACGCCATCATCGACGCGAACAGCAACAGCAAATTGCCCCGCACCGGAATGAAAAACACCCACCTCAGCACGATCATCAGGACAACGCCCATCGCCAGGGAGACGCAGAAGTACGGCACCATCTTGCCCAGCATCATGCCCCAGCGCGACAGCGGGCTGACCATCAACTGCTCCAGCGTGCCGCGCTCGCGTTCGCGCACGACCGACATCGCCGTCGCAAAGATCGTCGCAATCTGCAGCGCCACCGCGATCACGCCCGGCACGAAGAAGTTCGGGCTGCGCATGTCCGGGTTGTAGAGCACCTGCGGCCGGACCTCGATCGGAAGCTTCGTGGCCTGCGCCTTCACCATCAACCGCTCGAGCGACTGCCGGAACGCCACACTGACCGCCGTATTGAGCGCCTGCAGCGCGGGCGTGGAGCTTGAACCGTCAATCAGCACCTGCACCGTCGCCCCCTGCCCCGTACGGAGCCGCCGCGAGTAGTCGGGCGGAATCTGGACGCCCACGAGGGCCTTCCCGCGACGGATCGTCGCGCTGAGTTCGTCGGCGCTGTGCGCCTCGGCGACAACGGTGAACGTCTCGGTGTTCACAAACTGCTGCACGAGCAGCCGGCTCTCCCGCGTGCGGTCCTCATCGAACACCACCGTCGGCATGTGCTTCACATCCATGTCTAGGGCGAATCCAAACGCGATGATCTGGATCATCGGCGGAAAGAACATGAAGAACAGCGTCGTCGGGTCCCGGAAAAGGACAATGAACTCCTTGTACAGGATCGCCTTGAACCCGCGGAATATGCCGCCTGACGCATTCATGAATGGCCACGAAAAACACGAAAAGTCACGAAGACGGAGCTTCCTGAGTCATGAGGAATTTTTTCACAAAGAGACGCGATGAACCGAAGTTGATCAGCAAACCTGTTTCGGTGCGCCCGGATTTGAGATAGCCAAGGATCTGGGCAACATGCTCGTCGGCAATCGCCCTGCATGCTTTCAGTTCCACAATTAGGCAGCCCTCGATGAGCAAATCGGCGAAGTACTCGCCAAGCACCGTTCCATCTTCATCGTAGACCGTCATCGCATGCTGCTGCTTTACATCGAGTCCAAGTTTTCTCAAACGATTTGCCAGTGCATTCTCGTAAACTTTCTCGAGGTGGCCGCTTCGGTGATAGGCGTGAATGGCAAAGCTCGTTTCCCGGACAACATCACACAGTTCGTTTATCGTTCTCCACTTCATCCGAACTCTCCTTTTTGTGAAGTTTTGTGTTTTTCGTGGCCATTCATCTTGCGGCGTTCAGCTCCGTCAACGTCACAAACACATCCTCCAGCGATGGCGTGGTCGGGCGGATGTCGGCGTGATGGATGCCGACGCGCTTCAGGTGGTCGAGGATGACCTCGTCCGTGACACGCTCGTTCACAAGCAGGTCCATGGACTGGCCAAACACCGTCGCGTCCCGCAGGCCCTTGATGGCACGAACCGCCTGCAGCCCGACGGTGACATGGTCGCACGTGACCTCGAGGCGGCGCGTGCCGGGCGGATTGACCTCGGGCAGGTTCTTCAGCTCATCCGGCACGCCGCAAATGATCAGCCTGGACATATGAATATAGCCGACGTGCGAACACCGCTCCGCCTCGTCCATGTAATGGGTCGTGATGAACAGGGTCATGCCCTCACTGGAAAACTTGAAGAGCAGGTCCCACAGTTCGCGCCGCGCGACCGGGTCGATGCCCGCCGTCGGTTCGTCGAGGAACAGCACCTGCGGTTTGTGGAACAGCGCGCAGGCCATCGCGAGGCGCTGGCGCCAGCCGCCGGAAAGCAGTGCCGCGCGGCGGTCGAGGTACGGCTCGAGATGCGTCATCGCGATCAATTCGTCGCGCCGCTCGCGCAGCACGGACATCTCCAGCCCGTAGAGTTGTCCGTAGAAGGTCAGGTTTTCGTAAGCGGTCAGCTCGTCGTAGAGCGAGAACTTCTGCGACATGTAGCCGATCAGGCCCTTGATCGACTCCGTCTCCTTCGCAACGTCAAAGCCCGCGATCCGGCCGACGCCTTCGGTCGGTTCGAGCAGGCCGCAGAGCATGCGGATGACGGTCGACTTGCCCGAGCCGTTGGGGCCGAGGAAACCGAAGATCGAGCGGCGCTCGACGGAAAACGTGACGCGGTCGACGGCGGTGAAGTCGCCGAACTTCCGCGTCAGGCCCTCGCACGCGATCATGACGTCAGGGGACATGGGACTTCTTCAACCACGGATAGACACGGATGAACACGGATTGGATCACGATAACGAAGAGCCTTTCAGGTCACATGAAGCACATCCGTGTTCATCCGTGTGAATCCGTGGTTAGAGATTTTTCGAGCTTGGGAATGTCACATCCGCCGCCATGCCCGGCTGGAGTTTGCCGTCCGGATCGACGAGGCGGACCTTGACGCCGAAGACCTGGCGCACGCGCTCCTCGACGGTCTGCACGTTGCGCGGCGTGAACTCCGCCTTGCGATTCACCTGCACGACGACGCCCTTGAACGCCGTGCCGGGAAACGCGTCGACCGCGACGCGGGCCTCGTCGCCGACCTTCACGTGGCCGACCCACGGCTCGGGGATATAGACCCGGACCCACCGCTCGCCGCCGAGCACGAGCGTCGCGACCGTGCCGTTCGGCGGAACCACGTCGCCGACTTTTACGTGGAGCGACTCGAGCGTGGCCGGCCAGGGCGCGGCAATGTTGAGCTCCGCGATGTGCGCATCGATCTCCGCGATCTGCGCGCGGGCCTGGGCGATCCGTTCCGGGCGCGTGCCGGCCTGCAGGTTGTCGAACCGCTCGCGGGCCGCTTCGGCTTTTTTCTCGAGCGATGCGGCCTGGCGGACCGCGCTGTCGCGGTCGCTTTCGGAAATCGTCTTCTGGCTGAACATGTTTTCTGCGCGCCGCTGTTCGACGCGAGCGAGTTCGAAGTCGGCGAGCACCGCCTGCCACTCGTTGCTGGCCGCGGCGATTTCCTGGACGCGGGGCCCGGCCTCGAGTTCCGCGAGGAGCGCGGCGACTTCATCGCGGCGCGCGCGCAATTCCGGAGCCTCGAGTTCCGCGATGGGCTGGCCCTCGGCCAGCGCGTCGCCCTCCGCGGCCCGGATCGCGATGACGCGGCCTCCGTAGCGGGAACCGGCGCGGACCTCGTCCGCCTCGATGGTGCCGGATACGGAGCCGGATGCGGTTTCGCGGTGGGCGAGGAGCCAGGCCAGGAACACGACGAGGGCGACGACGAGCACAGGGAGCAGTCGCTTCTTCATGGCCCGCAGCATAGCAGCCGGGAGGTGATTTTCCAATCGTTGGAAGAAGTGACCCCGTTCTTTCCAATCCTTGGAAAAGCCGCTTCCGGGTTATGGCCGGTTTTGAATTCCGTCACGAACGGGTGGTGCGTGCGGTCCCCGCGCACCCGTAGGTCACGGGCGTGGTGCACGCGCCTGGATGACGAGGCGGGAAGTCAACGAGGCCCAACGAATCCTGCCATCCGTGTCGAGGTCCTTGAAAGATGTGTGACCATCAAAATCCTCCGGACGCGACGCGGCCAGGATGCGCTTCGACTCTTCCAGGCTCGGGTAAGGATCAGGCTTTCCCACGTCGTTGCCTGAGAATTTCTTCGAGCGCTTCAATGTCCCACTCATCTTTCTTCCTGGGGGGCCGAATGGCCTTTTTCAGCTTCAATAAATGCTCTGCCGACAACACCTTTAGAGTACCCCCGCTGAATTCTTTTTCAACAGCATGCGGAATCAGCTTCTCGTACTGCAGATCCGGGACAAGGAAAACATCCACATGGAGAAAGGGATCCCGTGGATGGACGAATGTGAATACGACGGCGTGCTTCTGCTCGATGATCTTCCGAACTTCCTCCGGGTCCGCCAGCACAAGGGGATTCACTGGGACGCGCGATTGAAGCCCTAGTTTCTCCATGGCCGCCACGAGACGCGGCACGTTGGCCGGTGCCAGGGAGACCGAGATATCGATATCCAACGTCGTCCGCTCCACACCATGGAGAATCGCGGCCATGCCTCCGCACACGATGAAATCGAGCCCCGTCGCCGTGAGACTCGTCAGGACATCATGGAAGTGGTCGCGCACATCGCCCGTCATGCAGGCAGAGTACTCGGGTGCATAGGGAGGGTCAACGGCGGGTCGGTGGCGTGGGCTGTGGAGTTTCTCGGCGCCCGTTCGTAAGCGTAATCTTGATCGTACTCGTAATCGACTTTGCCGGACCCGATTTCGATCACGATTGGGATTGCGAGGCGGACGATTACCGGAACGCCATCAAGAAAAACGCGACCACGGCCAGCGAGACGCCGGCGTAGGCGGGGCCGGTAAGGACTTCCTTAAGGAAAAGGAAGCCGAGGACGTTGCTCAGCACAATCGACAGCGCCCCGAGCAGGGCCATGGTCTTGCCGAGCGGGATGTTGGCGAAGACGTAGAGCTGGCCGAACATCGCGACCTGCCGGATCAGTTGGTAGCCCCAAAACCAGGCACTGGTCAGCATGCCCAGCGTGAACCCCTCGCGGGACATGAAGTAGCGCCCCATGAAATCGGAGCAGGTGTAGATCAACTGCGCTCCGACAAGGACCAGGATGGCGTTGGGCATGGGGATTCTGTACCGTTTCAAGTTCCCGGTTCCAAGTTTCAAGTGTTGTAGCGTCGGTTTACCCCGCCCGAAGGGCGGGGAAACCGAGAGCGCCGCGAACCTATTCGTTTCCCCGGCTGCCGGGGTAAACGAACGCTACATCTTGGCTTCCTACTGGACACCGGTCGCCGGTTTGCTACGGTGCACGGGCCAACAAAATGACGGGAAACATGCAATGATACCGCGCTACACACGGCCCGAAATGGCCCGGATCTGGACCGACGAGAACAAGTTCAGTATCTGGCTGAAGATCGAGGTTCTCGCCTGCGAGACGATGAACAAACTGGGCAAGGTCCCGGCGGCTGACCTGCGCAACATCAAGCGGAAGGCGAAGTTCAATGTCGCGCGGATCGACGCGATCGAGCGCGAGGTCAACCACGACGTCATCGCGTTCCTCACCAACGTCGCCGAATACGTCGGCCCGTCGTCGCGCTTCATCCACAAGGGCTTGACCAGTTCCGACGTGCTCGACACGGCGCTCGCGGTCCAGATGGTCCAGGCGGCCGACCTCCTTATGGAAGGCGTGACGAAGGTCCGCGCCGCCGCGGCGAAGCTGGCCCGGAAATACAAGTTCACGCCAATGATGGGCCGGACCCACGGCATCCACGCGGAGCCGATCACGTTCGGGCTCAAGATGGCGCTCATGGTCGACGAATTCGGCCGGGCCCTGACGCGGCTCGAGGCGGCGCGGGAGATCGTGCGCGTCGGCCAGCTCTCCGGCGCGGTCGGGACGCACGCGCACCTGGATCCGTCGGTCGAGAAATATGTCTGCACGAAACTCGGCCTCAAGGCCGCGGCCATTTCGACGCAGATCCTGCAACGGGACCGGCACGCGGACTACATGAACGCCCTGGCGCTGGTCGCCTGCTCGATCGAGCGCTGGGCCACGGAATTCCGTCACTTGCAGCGCACCGAGGTGCGCGAGGTCGAGGAATATTTCGCCGAGGGCCAGAAGGGCTCCTCCGCGATGCCGCACAAGCGCAACCCGATCCTCGGCGAGCGGCTCTGCGGCATGGCTCGGCTGGTCCGCGGCTACGCGCTGACCGCGATGGAAAACGTGGCGCTCTGGCACGAGCGCGACATCTCCCACTCGTCCGCGGAGCGGGTGATTCTGCCGGACGCGACGATCGCGCTGGACTACATGCTGGCCAAGCTGGAGTTCGTGGTGCGTACGCTCAAGGTGTACCCGGACAACATGCAAAAGAACCTCGGGCTGACGCGCGGCCTGCTGCACTCGCAGCAGGTGCTCCTGCTCCTCACCGACAAGGGCTTGTCCCGGGAAAAGGCGTACAAAATCGTCCAGACCAGCGCCATGCGGGCTTGGGAAACGGGCGAGCAACTGAAAGACCTGCTCCGCGCGGACAAGAACGTGATGGCCAGGGTGACGGACAAGGAATTGAACAAGGTCTTCGACATCCGGACGCACTTCCGCGATGTGAACCGAACGTTCAAACAAGTCGGACTGTAGAAAACCACGGATGGACACGGATAAACACGGATTCCGAAGAATCCCGAATCCGTGTGCATCCGTGTTAATCCGTGGTTGAATAAGATGAAGCCAGCAAAGTCAGCGTATGCCCAGGCGGGCGTCAATATTGACGCGAAGATGAACGCGCTCAGCGCGGCGAAGCGGATGATCCGGCAGACCATGACGCCGAGCGTCGTCGGCGAGTGGGGCTCGTTCGGCGGGCTCTTCAAGGCGCCGGGCAGGGACATGCTCCTCGTCAGCAGCATCGACGGCGTGGGCACGAAGCTCAAGGTCGCCGAGCGCGTGGGCCGACACGACACGGTCGGGCAGGACATCGTGAACCACTGCGTGAACGACATCCTCGTTCAGGGCGCGTTCCCGTTGTTCTTCCTCGATTACGTGGGCACGTCCAAGGTCGAGCATCACGTCTTCCAGCAACTCATCGAGGGCATGTGCATCGCCTGCCGCCAGAACGGCTGCGCGCTGATCGGTGGGGAAACGGCGGAATTGCCGGACCTGTACCCCGAAGGCGAGTACGACCTGGTCGGCACGATCGTCGGCGCGGTCAGGAAGAAGGGCCTGATCACCGGCAAGGACATCCGCGCGGGCGATGTCATGATCGGCCTCCCCTCCTCCGGCCTCCACACCAACGGCTACTCGCTGGCCCGCGCGGTGATCTTCCGCAAGGCCCAACTCGAAGTGGACGACCCGTTTCCCGGCACGAAGCGGACCGTCGGGGACGTCCTGCTCGCCGTGCACAAGAGCTACCTGAAACCCATCCAGTCACTGATAAAGGCGGTCAAGGTCCGCGGCCTCGCCCACATCACGGGCGGCGGGTTCGAGGACAACATCCCGCGCGTGCTGCCAAGGAACGTGACGGCCGTTGTAGACCGCGCGTCCTGGACGCCGCCCGCCGTGTTTCAGTTCATCCGCGACGTCGGACAGGTCACCGACGAGGAAATGTACCGTGTGTTCAACATGGGCATCGGCATGGTCATCGTGGTCCGCGAGGCGGACGTGAAGAAGGCCATGCAGGTCCTGCGCAAGGCCGGCGAGAAACCGGCCGTCATCGGCCACATCGAAAAAGGCCACGGGGAAGCAAGGCTTGTCTGATCGGCCACAAAGAAGCACAAGATGCACAAAGACCATGGCCACGAAAGACACGATAGGCGCGCCGCCCCATAACCCGCGGGGTTTTAGGGGCGGGGATTTTGGTGTTTCTTGTGGCCAATTCCTTCTTGTGCTGCTTGTGCCTCTTCGTGGCTATGGATACTGTTCATCCGTGGTTTCCGCCTGAGGCGGAGAATTCTTATGAAAATCGAGCGAGCTTTAATCAGTGTCTTCGACAAGGCCGGGGTCGTGGAGTTTGCGAAGGCGCTCCATGAGCTGGGCATTGAACTGCTGTCGACCGGCGGTACGGCGACGGCAATCCGCAAGGCGGGAATCCCGGTCAAGGACGTGTCCGAGTTCACCGGCTTCCCGGAGATGCTCGACGGGCGGGTGAAGACGCTGCACCCGAAAGTCCATGCGGGGCTGCTCCACATCCGCGACAACGCGGAGCACCAGTCGACGATGAAGAAACATGACCTCGCGCCGATCGACCTGGTTTGCGTCAACCTCTACCCGTTCCAGCAGACGATCGCCAGGAAGGGCGTCACGTTCGACGAGGCGATCGAGAACATCGACATCGGCGGGCCGACGATGCTCCGGTCCGCGGCGAAGAACCACACGTTCGTCACCGTCGTCACCGACCCGGCCGACTACGGCCGCGTCCTCCAGAGCATCAAGGACCACACGGGCAACACGACGCCCGAACTGCGCCTCGAACTGGCCCAGAAGGCCTACGCGCAGCAGGCGCTGTACGACGGAGCGATCGCGCAATACCTTGCCCAGCAGCTGCCCGGCTCGGCTACGCCGCGGCCGTTTGTCGTCGCCTTCACCGATGGCGTGAAGCTCCGGTACGGCGAGAACCCGCACCAGGACGCGACCTTCTACAAGGAGCCGACCTCGTGCGAGGCGACGATCGCGCACGCGGAAATCCTTCACGGCAAGGAGATGTCGTACAACAACTACCTCGACGCGGATTCCGCGGTCGAGTCTGTCCGTGAACTCAGCGGCGTTCCGGCCGTATCGATCATCAAGCACAACAATCCCTGCGGCTACGCCACGGGCGCGACGCTGGCCGAGGCGTTCGAAGCCGCGTGGTCGGGCGACACCGTGTCCGCGTTCGGCAGCGTGATCGCGGTGACCGTGACGGTCGACCTCGACACGGCGAAGCTGCTGCAGGACCGGTTTGTCGAAGTGCTCGTCGCTCCGGATTTCGCGCCGGACGCGCTCGATTTCCTGCGCAACAAGAGCAAGAACCTGCGTCTCCTGAAGCTGCACAGGCCGCTGGCCCCCGCGCAAAAGAGCCTGGTGCTCCGGCAGATCAACGGCGGCCTGCTTGTCCAGGACCGCAACACGGACGTGGCGTCGCAGTGGATGGTCCCGACCGCGACGATGTTCCCGGAGGAAAAGAGGGCCCTGGCCGGGTTCGGCGTGAAAGCCTGCAAACACGTGAAGTCGAACGCGATCACCATCGTGCGCGAGTACAAGCCGGGCCAGTACATGATGCTCGGCATGGGCGGGGGGCAGCCGAACCGCGTCGACGCGCTTCGCAAGCTCGCGATCACGAAGGCGCAGGAAAACATCGGGCTCCTGTACGAAAAGAAAACGGAGTACGGCAAGTCACCGACGGATTTCTACAGCGCGATCATCAAGGAGTGCGTCCTGGTCTCCGACGCGTTCTTCCCCTTCCCGGACAACATCGTTTTCGCGGCGGAAGGCGGCATCCGCTACATCGTCCAGCCAGGCGGTTCGAAGAAGGACGAGGAAATCATCTCCGCCTGCGACGAATACGGCATCGCGATGGCGTTCACGGGGATAAGGCATTTCAGGCATTGAGGAAGGGGGAGTGATGGAGCGTTGGAGTATTGGAGTGTTGGGCTAGCCGGTCGCAGTTCTCTTCTTCTTCCCACCACTCCACCGCTCCAGCACTCCATTACTCCTTTCCCATTATGGCTCACAGAATCGAAATCGGGCTTCGGCGCGGCGTACACGACACGCGGGGCGCGGGGGTCGTATCCCGGGCACGCGGCTTCCTGCACGTGCCCGCGTCCGCCTGCCAGACCCGTGATGTCTACAAGGTCGACGCCGAACTTACCGCTGGCGAGTTCCGGAAAATTCGAAAGGCCTTCACCGACCCCGTCATCGCGCGCTCCGCAGTCGGACGGCTCACAGCGCCGACGTTTGACTGGCTGATCGAGGTGGCCTTCAAACCGGGCGTCACGGACAACGTCGGCCGCACCGCCCGGGTCATCGTCAGCGACATCCTCGGCCGCCAACTCATGCCGGGCGAAGACGTGTACACCTCGACGCAATTCTTCCTGCGCGGGAAACACCTGACGCGCGACCACGCAAAGCACCTTGCCACGGACCTCCTTGCCAACACGCTGATCCAGTCCACAGACATCTACTCACCGGAGGAATGGTCGTCCGCACAGATCGACAGCTCCGTGCCCGCAATCCGCGAGAAATCACACCCGACGGTAAAGACCTACGACTTGGGCGGGACAGACGCGGACCTGATGAAAATCAGCCGCGACGGCATCCTGTCCCTCAGCATCGAGGAGATGCACGCGATCCGCGACTACTTCAACCGGGCGGGACGACAGCCGACCGACGTGGAGCTTGAGTGCATCGCGCAAACGTGGTCGGAACACTGCAAACACAAGATCTTTGCAGCGAAAGTCCACTATACCGATGAGACGGGAAAGACAGAAACCATCGACGGTTTGTTCAAGACCTACATCCGCGCGGCGACGCAGGAGATCGGGAAACGGATCGACTGGCTGGTCTCCGTGTTTGTCGACAACGCAGGCGTGATCCGCTTCAACGACCGCTACAACGTCTGCTTCAAGGTCGAGACGCACAACAGCCCGTCCGCGCTCGATCCGTACGGCGGCGCCATTACGGGCATCGTCGGCGTGAACCGCGACGCGATGGGTACCGGCGTCGGCGGCCAGATGCTGTACAACACGTGGGGCTACTGTTTCGGTTCTCCGTTCTACGACGGCGAGCTGCCGGCGGGGCTGATGCACCCGCGCCGCATCCGCGACGGCGTGCACCAGGGCGTGATCGACGGCGGCAACCAGAGCGGCATCCCGTGGGCGCGCGGCTGGGAGCTCTTCGACGATCGCTTCATCGGCAAGCCGCTCGTGTTCTGCGGAACCGTCGGGCTCCTCCCCCGCGAAGTCGGCGGCGGGGCATCGGAACGGAAAGAGATCCTGCCCGGCGACGCGATCGTGATGACCGGCGGCCGCATCGGCAAGGACGGCATCCACGGCGCAACCTTCTCCTCCGAGGAATTGCGCCAGGAATCGCCCGCACAGGCGGTCCAGATCGGCGACCCGATCACGCAACGCAAGATGTACGAATTCCTCATCGAGGCGCGCGACCTCGGCCTGTACCGCTCGCTGACCGACAACGGCGCAGGCGGGCTCAGCAGTTCCGTCGGCGAGATGGCGCGCATCAGCGGCGGCGCGGAGATCGAACTGTCCGGCGCGCTCCTGAAATACGACGGCCTGCAGCCTTGGGAGATTTTCCTGTCCGAGGCGCAGGAGCGCATGACGCTGGCGGTGCAGCCGGAAAACGTTGCGGCGTTGCTCTCGCTCGCGAAGCGGCGCGACGTCGAGGCCACCGTCATGGGCCGGTTCACGGACAACCAGCGGCTCATCGTGAAACACGCGGGCAAGGTCGTCGGCCGGCTCGACATGGACTTCCTCCACGAGGGCTGCCCCAGGATGACTCTTGAGGCGCGCTGGTCGCCGCCCGCGATTCCGGCGCCGTCCCGCCCGCGCCGCGGCACGCGCAACCGGGTCCTCCAGGAACTGCTCCGCGCGCTGAATATCTGTTCGAAGGAATTCAAGAGCCGCATCTACGACGGCGAGGTCAAGGGGCTCAGCGTCATCAAGCCGTTCGTCGGCGTCCACAGCGACGTCCCGAGCGATGCGACCGTGCTCAGGGCGGGCTACGAAACGAACGATGGCGTCATGCTCGCGGAAGGCATCAACCCGTTCTACTCCGACCTCGACACGTACCACATGATGACCAGCGCGGTTGACGAAGCCGTCCGGCGCATCGTCAGCGTCGGCGGGAAACTAGGCAACATCGCGGGACTCGACAACTTCTGCTGGCCCGACCCGGTGAAATCGGACAAGAACCCGGACGGCGCGTACACGATGGCCCAGCTCGTCCGGGCGAACAAGGCGCTCTACGACATCACAACCGCGTACGGCGTCCCGTTGATCTCCGGCAAGGACAGCATGAAGAACGACTCGGTCCGCGGCGGAAGAAAGATTTCCATTCCCCCGACCGTGCTCTTCTCCTCGATCGGGCGCATGGACGACGTGCGCAAGGCCATCACCATGCATTTCAAGAATGCGGGCGATGCGATTGTCGTGGTCGGCCTGACCAGGAACGAGCTGGGTGCCTCCGAATACCACCGCATCCTGGCCGCAGAGCAGGGCACGCCCGCGAACATGGGCGGCAACGTCCCGCGCGTGGACATCAACCAGGCCATCACCACGTACCATGCGATGGCCCTGCGGACGACGGACCTCGTGAAATCATGCCATACGCCCACGCTCGGCGGGCTCGCCGTGGCCTTCGCGCTGGCGGCGGCCGGGGGCCGCTTGGGCGCGGAAATCGATCTCGCTTTCGTGCCGCGCGAAAAAGGAATCACGGACGACGACGCCCTGTTCTCCGAATCGAACAGTCGGTTCGTCATCACCTGCCCGCCGGACCGCGTTGGCGAAATCCAGTCGATGTTCGCCGGTGTGCCCTGCGCCCAAGTGGGAACGGTGACAGCCGGCCCCGCGCTCAAGATCAAGGGAGCGAGCAACTCCCTGGTCGTCGACCTGCCCATCGACGCGATTGTGAAAGCCTTCAAGGCGCCGCTGCACGGAATTTAGGAAACCACGAATGAACACGAATGGAGAGCTGGAGTGCTGGAGTACTGGAGTGATGGGAAGAGCTGCCCAACACTCCAACACTCCATTACTCCATCTCCTGCGCTTCGATCCCCCCGTGGTTGAACTTTCTTCATGAGCAACGCCGTTCCAGTTTTGTTGGTGACGGGCTTTGGCCTCAACTGCGAGGCGGAGTCGCGCCACGCGTGGGAACTCGCCGGCGCGAAGCCGACGCTGATGCATTTCAATGACCTCCTGGAGAAGCCGGCCCGGCTGCACGACTTCGCCGCGTTCATGATCGGCGGCGGGTTCTCGTACGGCGATCACATGGGCTCCGGCCTCGTCTTTGCGCACCGCATCCGGCATCACCTGCGCGAGGACCTGCAGAAATTCATCGACGCACGCAAACTCGTCATGGGCGTCTGCAACGGGCTTCAGATCCTGACCAAGCTGGGCCTGCTGCCTGCGCTGGACGGCAACTACTTCGACCAGACGGTCGCGCTGATGCACAACGACTGCGGTACGTTCCAGAATTTCTGGGTCACGCTGCGGTTTGAGTCCAGGTCTCCGTGCGTGTTCACGCGCGGACTCGAGACCATGCCGCTGCCGATCCGGCACGGCGAGGGAAGGATTTTCACGACCGACAAGGCCCTGCTCGCAAACCTGGAGGCGAAGCATTGCGTACCGTGCCGGTATGCCGATCCCGCGACGGGCGCGGCCACCGATGCGTTTCCGCACAACCCGAACGGCTCGCTCAACGCCATTGCGGGTCTCTGCGATCCAACCGGCCGCATCTTCGGGCTCATGCCCCATCCCGAGGCCTACCTGTTCCCGGAAAACCATCCGCAATGGGACGTGCAGCGCGAACGGCGCCAACTGCCGGAACGCGGGCTGGGGCTCAGGCTCTTCGAAAACGCGGTCAACTACCTTCGCTGACGCGTCCGTGTGGACTGGAGCGGGTTCGGAAAAGCTGTAGCCGCGGCGCTCTGGATGCCTCGCCGCAGCCCTGCGAAGGCGGGTCGCCGCGTTGTTATTCGCCCCGACTGAGCGGGGCGGCTGCAACAAACAGATGATCGTCTTGCAAAACGCCTGCGGGCAGGGAGCGCGTCCCTCCAGTTTGAAGAACGGCCCATTTCCCTTATCTTTGGAGGCTCGAGCTACCAGGGCAGCGTCGTCGTACGCATGCTCTCGGGGTTCTCCCCGAAACCGTGTGAAGTATCCGAGCCGATCTTCAGAAGCCCCTCCGAGGAATCCGCTCGCGCCGGCGTGTCGGCACCGAAAGAAGAACTCCAGCCGACGGAGAACGAGGAGCCCGCGGAAGAGTCACCACCCACGCCGCCGAGCGACGGCGAAATGGTCTGGAACCCCGATGACTCGCCAGGCAGGGGCGTGGGCGAGGAAAGCAGCGGCGAGAAACCCGAATCGATTTTCAATGCACGATCGCTCGCCGCGGAGCTTTCATGCCCCGCGAAACCGAAGACGTCTGTCGCATCCTGCGAGAGTTTCGCGGGCGCGCCGGCGGATAGAGCATCGCCCATCGAGCCGATGCCCGTGCGATCGGGCGTCCAGCTCGCCGGCACCGAGGGGCCGGGATCGCGCGATCCGCGTTCCAGCGGGCTTCCCGCTACGTCCGCGCGCACGACGGCCTGACTGCCCGCCCTGTATTCGCGATACAGGCTGGGCGTCAGACCATCGACGGCCAGCGTCTTCACCCGCCCGCCCTCACGGGCATCGCCCTGATCCGCGGTTTGCTCCTCCTCGGATTCCGCATCGGACTCCTCCCGGTCCCCGCTTCCATCATTCCCCGCCGCCTTCTTGTCGCGCTGCTCCACCTTGCTCACTTCGTCAGCCAGCCAACCCCAACCGGACTCCTTCTTGTTCGCAGACGTGTCTTTGCCCGAATAGCTCGTCCAATCTTTCTTCTTTTTCTTTACGGGAACGGGTCGCGTGACGGGGACGTACAGGATGGGACGGTCCGCGTCGAGGCCGAGGGTACCCGGGCGCGTGCGGTCGGATTCGAACGTCACACCGGCATTCTCCGCCTCGCCCGGCTTATTGACGTCCAGGTCGACCTGGTGGAACTGGACGCGGTTGGTGTAATCGCGCGGGCTGGTGACGCGATTGGTCGCGTCATCCGCGCGGCCCGGAAGTGCCCCGGCAAGCCACGCTGCGGCGACCAGCCCATGGATCCATGTTTTCATACCCGGTCGCAGCATAACCCCGCCTGGAGGCACCGTCAAACCGGGCTCAGGCAATGGATTGCAGGACGATCTGCAAGATGCAAACCCGCCGGGCACCTAACCGTTTGATCGACGATCGTCGATCA
>JAZDKY010000031.1:0-2238 GCA_043802525.1 bacterium | reverse complement strand
CGATCGCGCGACGCGAAACGGAAGCATGCCACCATGACCGATTTCCAATCCGCTATGGGCGCCGAACACGCATCGCCCGCAATGCGTTTCATCACAGCACGTTACCCCACGTTCAAAACCCGTTCGTGAATAAGCCATGTGCAGGCGGGCGTCGTGGTCGAATCCCGCTTGAAACCGCGGCTCGCTTCGGTAAAGTGACTCAACTTTTTGGTCGTGTCCTCAATTGAAATTCGTCTCCAATTTGGTAGGGCGGACCGCGTGCCTCGCCGTAGCTTCCGAACGAAGGCGGGTCCCGGTCCGCCGCCTGCCCTGAGCTTGGTCGAAGGGCGGCGCGCGGGGACCGCACGCCCTACCATGTTCGTGACGAAATTCAAATGAGGCCACGACCAGCGTTTTTCACCCCAACAAACAGAGGAATACATGGCCAAGCAGGCAAGAATCGTCGGCAACATGATCATCGCCCAGAGCGGCGGCCCGACCGTCGTCATCAACCAGAGCCTCGTCGGCGCGGTCCTGGAGGCGAAGAAGCACAAGGAAATCAAGAAGATCTACGGCTCGCTCCACGGCCTGAAGGGCATCCTCGAGGAGGACCTGATCGACCTCGGCAAGGAGTCCAAGACCACGCTCGAAGCCGTCGCGAAAACCCCGTCGTCCGCGCTCGGTTCCGTCCGCAAGAAGCCCACGCCCGAGGATTGCGTGAAGGTTTTCCAGGTTCTGCAGAAGTACAACATCCGCTACTTCTTCTACATCGGCGGCAACGATTCCGCCGAGACCACGCACATCGTGAACGAGGAGGCGAAGAAGGTCGGCTATCACATGCGGTGCTTCCACATCTGCAAGACGATCGACAATGATCTCAAGGAAAACGACCACACCCCCGGCTTCGGCAGCGCCGCGAAGTTCGTCGCGCAGGCGTTTATGGGCGACAACCTCGATAACCGCGCGCTCCCCGGCGTGAAGATCAATGTCGTTATGGGCCGGCACGCGGGATTCCTGACCGCCGCCTCCGCGCTCGCGCGGATTTACCCGGACGACGGCCCGCACCTGATCTACCTGCCCGAGCGCCCGTTCTCGCTCGAGAAATTCGTCGCCGATGTGAAAGGCGTCTACGAAAAGCACAAACGCTGTGTCGTCGCCGTGTCCGAGGGCATCTCGGACGACAAGGGCGAAGCGATTGCGGCCAAGTTCATCAAGGAGACGGACTCGCACGGCAACATCCAGCTCAGCGGCAGCGGGGCGCTCGGCGACCTGCTTGCGGGCGAGATCAAGAACAAGGCCCAGATCTCCCGCGTCCGCGCCGACACGTTTGGTTACCTGCAGCGGTCCTTCGCCGGCGTGGTCTCGGAAAACGACGCGAAGGAGGCCCGGACCGTCGGCGCCCTCGCCGTGAAATACGCGACCGGCGGCACGTGGGAGAGCGGCAGCACCGCGATCAAGCGGAAGCCGGGCAGGAAATACGCGGTCTACTTCGAGCGCACGGAATTGAAGAACGTCGCCAAGGACACGCGCCACGTTCCGGACGAGTTCATCAACAAGCACGGCAACGACGTAACGAAGGCGTTCATCGACTACGCGCTCCCGATCGTCGGCAAGCTGCCGGTGATCGGCCGTTTCAAGGGCGTGAAGGTCACCAAGGCGGGGTAGGAGCGTGCGACGGCGGGCACAGGCGGGAGCTTGCCCGGGGGGTTGGGGTACCGTGCCGCCTCCGCCAAGGCTTCGGAGGTCAAGGGAAGTTGCTCCAGCGGGACGGTGTCCAAAATCACGGTAACGTGGAGGCTCCTGCAAAACTCCAGAAAACGACGGTCGCGACCCTCCAAACATGAGGGAAATGGGCCGCAGTTCAAACGGGAGGGGCGCGTTCCGTCGCGTCCGCGGGAGTTCGGCAAGACGCTCCTTGGTGTTATTGACGTTCGCGTATCATGGTGACGGATGACCGAGCCCGCGCCGCGTCGGTGACGCGGCCTACAACGGTCGTAGGCCCGGTCACTGCTACTCTGTGAAGTAGCGACTCTGCTTCGCCCTGCGTCTCGTGCCACGTAGCACGAGCTGACCGGGCGCCGTCACTATTTTTTGCGAGTGTCAACACTCATGACAGACGGCGTGTTCGCACGCCTAGCCGTAGTCCGGCTTATTCATGAACGAAAAAGCGTTCATGAATAAGCCGCTTTGCCTGCGGGCACGCGGATGCGCCCGCAGGCAAAGACGTGATGCAACGCGGTGTCGTACCGCGCTGCAAAC
>JAZDKY010000030.1:0-41063 GCA_043802525.1 bacterium | reverse complement strand
CCTGCGGCGGCGCACTTTTTGGGCCTCGTTGTAGCCGCGCCGCTCAGCCCCCGCTAACCCCCGCGCGGCGACCGCGCGCCGCGGCTACAAAGATACAGCCATGTTGAATGATGAAAAATGGATGGCCCGCGCTCTGGTCCTTGCACGGAAGGGCGAGGGCCTGACCCGTCCCAATCCCCCGGTGGGCGCCGTGGCGGTGAAGGCGGGGAAGGTTGTGGGGGCGGGGTGGCATCGCCGCGCGGGGACGGATCACGCCGAGGTGTTGGCCCTTCGTCAGGCGGGGGCGAAAGCCCGCGGCGCAACGTTGTATGTCACCCTCGAGCCATGCTCCACGTGGGGCAAGACTCCGCCGTGTGTTGACGCCGTGGTCGAGGCCGGCATTGCACGGGTCGTGGTCGCCATACGCGATCCCAATCCCGCGCACGAGGGCAGGGGTCTCGCCATGCTTCGGCGGAAAGGGATCGTAGTTGTCGAGAACGTCTTGCAGGAGGAGGCCGCGGAACTGATCGAGCCCTTCGCGAAGTGGATTACGACAGGGCATCCCTATGTCACGCTGAAACTCGCGATGTCGTTCGACGGCAAGATCGCCGACCGGAACGGAACGTCGCGTTGGATATCGGGCAAGGCATCGCAGAAGAAAGTGCACGAGCTGCGACGCAGGGCCGATGCCATCATGGTCGGGGCCGGGACCGTACGTGCGGACGATCCGCAACTGTTGCCGCGCCCGGGCCGTGGTCGAAAGCCCTTTCGCGTCATCGTGGGCCGGATTCCCCGGACCGCGCGCGTGCTGCGTGATGAGCATGCGGCCCGGACGATCGTGGCGGCGCCGGACGGCGGACGCATATCGCTTTCGCGCTTGATGAAGCAACTTGGGAAGCGCGGACTCCTGCATGTGCTTTGCGAAGGCGGCGGTGAGTTGGCTGCATCCCTGATCAAGGCAGGGCTGGTGGATGAGTACTTTTTCTTTATCGCGCCGAAGTTCATGGGTGGTAGGAAGGCCGTCAGTGCGTTGGGCGGCACGGGTTGGTTGTTGAAGGATGCGCCGGGAGTGAGATTCGTGTCGGGCGAGAGTGTCGGACCCGACTTGCTGGTCCGAGCCGTGAATCACTGAAAAGATTACATGATCCGTTGGTAGGGCGCGCTGGCTCAGCGCGCCATGGACCGCTGGGCCAGCGGTCCCTACCTGCCGGGATCCATGAGCGTATGAGGTCAACATGTTTACAGGCATCGTGGAGAAAGTCGGGAAGATCGTGCGCGTGGAGCGCAAGGGAGGGCATGGCACGCTGGCGCTGGAGACCACGCCGTGGGACCGGCCGTTCGTGATGGGGGAGAGCATTGCGGTTGAGGGCACATGCCTGACGCTGGCGCGATGGTCCGGGAATCGCCTTGAGTTCGACTTGCTGAACGAAACGTTCGAGCGAACGAATCTCGGCGAGAAGAAGGAAGGCAACCGGATCAATCTCGAGAGGTCGCTGCGGGTGGGCGATACGATGGGCGGCCATTTCGTGACCGGCCACGTGGATGGTGTCGGGCGCGTGAAGTCTGTCATGCCGATCGGACGCGATCATATCCTGGAAGTCTGTTGTGCCGCGGATTTGCTGGCCGGCATGGTTCCGAAGGGATCCATCGCGTGCAGTGGCATCAGCCTGACGATCGTCGACTTGAAGCCGGATGCGTTCACCGTGCACCTGATCCCGCACACCTGGGAAAACACATCGGTTTCCGAGATGAAAGCCGGGAGCGGCATCAATATTGAAACCGATATGCTAGGGAAATACGTGAAGCGCATCCTGGAAGCGGGCAAGCCGGCGCAGGGCCTCACGTGGGAAAAACTGCGTGAGCATGGGTTTGCGGAGAGCGGGTAGGGTGCTCCGTCCCGGCGCGCCGCCTCGTCCTCGCATCGCTGGGGATTTCTGACTGCTGCGCGATCCATTGTTCAGTTGACGCTCCCCGCCGCATGCTGTAAGTAATCCCGCCTTAAAAAACAGGGCAATCGCGGGATTCCGTGGAACCCCGTACGACACGAAAGGCAAAGAAAAATGGCTATCAAAGTAGGTATCAACGGTTTTGGCCGTATCGGGCGCCTGGTCTTCCGGGCGTCGCTTAACAACCCCGATGTCGAAGTGGTTGGCATCAACGATCCGTTCATCGACGCGGACTACATGGTGTACATGCTGAAGTACGACACCGTGCACGGCCGCTTCAAGGGGACGGTCGAGGCGAAGGACGGCGCGTTCATCGTCAACGGCCACGCGATCAACGTGTACGCGGCGATGAAGCCCGAGGAGATTCCCTGGAGTGCCTGCGGGGCGGAATACGTCCTCGAGTCGACCGGCGTTTTCACCACCATCGACAAGGCCTCGGCCCACTTCAAGGGCGGTGCGAAGAAGGTGATCATTTCGGCGCCGTCCGCCGATGCCCCGATGTTTGTCATGGGTGTCAACCAGGAGAAGTACACGAGCGGCATGACGGTCGTCTCCAATGCGTCCTGCACGACGAACTGTCTGGCCCCGGTGGCCAAGGTGCTTAACGATAACTGGGGTATTGTCGAGGGTCTGATGACGACGGTCCACGCGACGACGGCGACGCAGAAGACGGTTGACGGCCCGTCCAAGAAGGACTGGCGCGGCGGCCGCGCGGCGGCGTTCAACATCATTCCCTCCAGCACCGGCGCCGCGAAAGCGGTCGGCAAGGTGATCCCCGAACTCAACGGCAAGCTGACAGGCATGGCGTTCCGCATCCCGACGGCGGACGTGTCGGTGGTCGACCTGACCTGCCGCCTGGCGAAGCCCGCGAAGTATGACGAGATCAAGGCCGCGATGAAAAAGGCCTCGGAAGGCGCGATGAAAGGCGTCATGGGCTACACGGAGGACGAGGTCGTTTCCTCCGACTTCGTCGGCGAATCCTGCACGAGCGTCTTCGACGCGAAGGCCGGCATCGCGCTGAACGACAGCTTCGTCAAGGTCGTTGCGTGGTACGACAACGAGTGGGGCTATTCCTGCAAGTGCGTCGACCTTATCGCCCACATGGCGAAGGTGGACGGGAAGTAGATCGTTTTCCGTTGTTGGTTGTTCGTTGTTTGCCGGGCAACGAGCAACCAGCAACGAACAACAGGCAACGAAGAACGAGGAACGATGAACAAGATGACCGTCCGCGACGTGGACTTGAAGGGGAAGCGCGTGCTGATGCGCGTCGACTTCAACGTGCCGATTGAGAACGGCCAGGTGGGCGACGATACCCGCATCACGGCCGCGCTTCCGACGATCAAGTACGTGTTGGATCAGGGCGCGTCCGTCGTACTCATGAGCCACCTCGGCCGCCCGAAGGGCGGCAAGGCGGAGCCCGAATTCTCCCTTCGGCCCGTGGCCAAACGGCTGTCCGACCTCGTGCGCCGACCGGTGGAGTTCGCCCCGGACTGCGTGGGGCCCGAAGTCAGGAAGATGGCTGAGGACCTGCGGCAGGAGCAGCACATCCTCCTGCTGGAGAACGTTCGCTTTCATAAGGAAGAAGAGGGCAAGGTCAAGCTGCCGGACACCGCGACGGACGCCGAGAAGAAGGCGGCCAAGGCGGAGATGAAGGTGAAGCAGGAGGAGTTCGCGAAGCAACTCGCGAGCCTCGGCGACATCTACGTGAACGACGCGTTCGGGACCGCGCACCGCGCGCATGCGTCGACGGCGGTCATCACGAAGTTCTTTTCCACCAACGTGGCCGGTTTCCTCATGGAGAAGGAAATTGAGTACATGGGCAAGGCCCTTGCCAACCCGGAGCGGCCGTTCGTTGCGATCCTCGGCGGGGCGAAGGTCAGCGACAAGGTCAACGTCATCATCAACCTGCTCGGCAAGGTCGACGCGCTCCTGATCGGCGGCGCCATGGCGTACACCTTCTACCGCGCGAAGGGGCTTCCGGTCGGGAAATCGCTCGTGGAAGAGGACAAGGTGCCTCTTGCCGGGGACATTCTCGAGAAAGCGAAAGCGGCGAACGTGAAGTTGCTGCTGCCGGTCGACCACGTCGTGGCTGACAAGTTTGACGCGGCTGCCCAGCACAAGATCGTTGACGAGGCCGGTATCCCGGACGGGTGGATGGCGTTGGACATTGGGCCGAAGACGTCCGCGATCTATGCGGCGGAAATCGCGAAGGCGAAGACGGTGGTCTGGAACGGTCCGATGGGCTGTTTTGAAATGGAGCCCTTCTCGAACGGAACGACCGCGGTGGCGAAGGCCGTCGCGGGCACGCCGTGCACCAGCATCATCGGCGGCGGCGACAGCGTCAGCGCGATCAACAAGAGCGGGCTGGCGGACAGGATTTCGCACATCAGCACCGGTGGCGGCGCGAGCCTTGAATTCCTGGAGGGCAAGGAACTGCCCGGCGTGGCGGCGCTGACCGACAAGGGCCAAGTGTAGCCACGCATCTATGATGCGTGCGTATCGAAACCGGCACGGCTCGCAGAGCCGTGGCTACAGCGGCAGAATTTTGCGAGAAAGAAAACCGTCGACAGGAATTTATGAGAAAAATAATAATCGCAGCCAACTGGAAGATGAACAAGACCGTCGCTGAGGCGACGGATTTTGTGACATCAATCAAGCGGGATCTCGGCGATTGCCGGGACGTCGACGTCGTGATCTGTCCGCCGTTCACGGCGCTGCAGGCGGTGGGCACCGGCGTGACCGGCACGCACATGTACCTGGGCGCGCAGAACATGCACTGGGAGAGGTCCGGCGCGTTCACGGGCGAGATTTCCGCGGAGATGCTGCGGGATCTCTTCTGCCACTACGTGATCCTGGGGCACAGCGAGCGGCGGCAGTACTTCGGCGAGACCGACGAGATCGTCAACAAGAAGGCGAAGGCGGCGCTTACGGCGAACCTGAAACCGATTGTTTGCGTGGGTGAAACGCTGGCGGAGCGCGAGGGAAACTTGACGACCAAGGTGATCACGAAGCAGATCCGCGGCAGCCTCGCGAGCCTGGGCTCGCGCGAGTTGGCCGATGTCATCGTGGCGTACGAGCCGGTCTGGGCGATCGGGACGGGCAAAACCGCGTCGCCGGAGCAGGCGCAGGAAGTCCACGCGCTGATTCGCAAGTTGCTTAAGGAAATTTCGGATGATAGTGTCGCCCAGTCGATCCGCATCCAGTACGGTGGCAGCGTGAAAAGCTCGAACGCGAAGGAGTTGTTCAGCCAGCCGGATATCGACGGCGGCCTCGTCGGTGGGGCCAGCCTGGAAGCGCGATCGTTTGTGGAAATTGTCAAGGCGGGCATGTAGTGTAGCCGCGGCTCTGTGAGCCGCGCTCACATGTACGCACGCATCGCAGATGCGTGGCTACACCAAGAGGCAGAGGGCTATGGATATTCTTCGAGTGCTCCTGATCGTTATTGAAGTGGCCACCAGCGTCATGCTGATCGGGCTGATCCTGCTCCAGAAGTCGAGTAGCCAGGGCATGGGCCTCGCGTTTGGCGCGGGCATGGGTGAAGCGCTTTTCGGTTCCCGTACGGGCAATGTCCTGACCCGGGCCACCGTGATCCTCTCCTGCGTGTTCCTGGCGACGACGCTGCTTCTCGCGATTGTTTTCACGTCGAGTCATGAGCGGTCGATCATCGACGAGCGCACGGGTGACATGCCTGTCCAACAGGCCGCGCCGGCCCCTGCACCGTCCGGGCAGGGCGCAGCACCTGTGGCGGCTGCACCGGCAGGCCCGGCGACGACGTTGCTTCCGGGGCAGGGCATGGATGATGCCGAGAATACGGCCCCGGCACCTGCTCCTGCCGCTGCGCCCGTTGAGGTTCCGGCCGCGGCGCCTGCAGCTTCGACCGAACCGGCTCCTCAATAGCAGGAGGTCGCTTGCCCCGGATGGCGAGGTCATTCCGTTGGCTCCCAATCCTCGCCATCGTTGTGTCTGGCTGTACCGCGCGCCTTGAATCGTCGTCCGACGACGCGTCCACGCTATACCTTAATACCAGCCGCCTTCGCGGTTTTGATCCGGTGCGGGTCAACGACATCCCGTCCGGCCTTGCCTTGGCCCGCATCTACGAGGGCCTTCTCCAGCACGCTTACCTCGACCGCCCGTACCGGCTCGAACCCTTGCTCGCCGAAAGCATGCCGGAGGTTTCGGACGATGCGCTGACCTACGTCTTCCACCTGCGCAAGGGAGTCTTTTTCCAGGACGATCCCTGTTTTGCGGCGACGGGCGGGAAGGGGCGCGAGTTCACCGCTGACGACGTGGTCTATTCGATCAAGCGCCTGGCCGACCAGAAAAACGCATCGGTCGGCTGGTGGATCCTCGACGGGCGCATCAAGGGACTGAACGGGTTTCGCGAACGGTCGGCGGGTGAACAGGCGACGGACTACGAAGCCGAGGTGGAAGGACTGAGGGCAACGGATCGGTACACGGTCCGCATCGAGTTGACCGCGCCCTATGCGCAGCTCCTGTGGGTCCTGGCCATGCATCATTGCGTGGCTGTGCCGCGCGAGGCCGTGGAATTCTACGGCGACGCGTTTCCGAGTCATCCGGTGGGCACAGGCGCCTACATCCTGAAGTCGTGGCGAAGGAACTATCGCCTTGAATACGTCCGGAATCCGAAATGGAAAGAAACGCGGCGGAACGATGCGTATCCTGCGCACGGTGCGCCGGGCGATGCGGAGGCCGGACTGCTCGCCGACGCGGGTAAACCGTTGCCGCTTATCGATCGCATCGTTGCCTACACGGTGGCCGATCCCGCGACGCAATGGCTCATGTTCCTGACGGGCCGTCTCGACGCCTCCGACATTTCGCGCGACAACTGGAACGTTGTCCTCGACAGCAACCGGCAACTTCTCCCTGAACTCGCCGCGAAAGGCGTGCAGTTGCACGTCGATCCGGAGCAGAGCATCGGCTACATCGGGTTCAACATGGACGACCCGCTGCTGGGGAAGAACCTGAAGTTGCGCCAGGCCATGGCCTGTGCGTTCAATCCCGACGACTGGATCACGTTGAACAACTACCGCATCACGCAGCCGAACGGTCCGATCCCGGAGGGCATGGAGGGCCGCCCCGACCAACCGTTGCCGTACGCATTTGACCTTGGCCGCGCCCGCGCGCTGCTCGTGGAGGCGGGGTACCCGGACGGCAAGAATCCCGCGACCGGGCGCCGGCTGGAGATCGCGTTGGATATCGGTCGCGCCGACGACTTGGAACTGCGCCAGTCGGCTGAGTTGTTCACCAGTTTCATGGACAAGATCGGTGTCGTGATCAATCCCGTCTATAACAACTGGCCGACCTTCCTCGACAAGCTCGACCGGCGCCAGGTGCAGCTCTACACGTTGCGCTGGATTCCTGACTACCCGGATGCCGACAATTTCCTGCAGCTCTTCTACAGTAAGAACGCCTCGCCCGGGCCCAACCACAGCAATTACGCGAACCCCGCGTTTGATGCGCTGTACGAACGCGCGCGTGTCATGCGCGACACCCCGGAGCGCACGGTGCTGTATCGCGAGATGGCGAACGTGGTCGTGGAGGACAGCCCGTGGATCTTCGCCTCGGAACTGCTCGTGTTCACGCTGCACCAGCCGCGGGTGCATAATTTCAAAATGCATCCCTTCGCATTGGGCTTGGAGAAGTACTATCGGGTGGATGCGCCGTCGGTAGGGACCGCTGGCCCAGCGGTCCATGGCGCCCCGATGGATCGGGGCGCCCTCCCGTTGGCGCCCGGCGACCTTGCGTCGCCGGAGCCGAACTTTCGTTCCGGCGACGCAAGGTCGCCGGGGACGAAAGGCGGCGGAAACGATTCATGATCCGCTACATCACCAGACGCGTTTTGCAGATGATCCCGACATTTTTCGGGGTCATCCTGGTCACGTTTGTGCTGTTCAACGTCGTCGGCGGCAGTCCGGCCCTGATCAAGCTCGGGGAAAATGCGACGCCGAAGTCGCTCGAGGAATTCGACGAGCAGAGGGGCTTCAACAAGCCGCTCATTTTCGGGTGGCGCGTGCCCACCCGCGCGTTCCAGCCCGGTTTGCTGAGCGCGGACACGAATGTGGAGCACCTTGCATCCGGGGGCTGGAAATTCGTTGCCGGGCAGGACTACGAGATGCCTCTCGCCTTTCCGCTCCGCGCCGATGCCCGATACGAGTGGTCGCTCACGTGCGTACGGGAGGATGGATCGAGGTTCGGAGCCCGTCTGCCTTCTGAGACTAATGTGATCCAGTCGCTGATGGGTTCAAATCCTTTCATTGTCATCCGCGACATTGAGTTGGTGCGGCTTGTCGACAATCCGTTCGACTCACAGCTCTTCTTTTTCCTGAAGCAACTCGCGCGGTTTGACCTCGGCTATTCCAGCAGCGCGAACCTGCCGGTGTCGCAGATATTGCGCGACGGGATCGGGCCGACGTTGTGCCTGGCGGTTCCGATCCTCGTGCTGGAGACGGTTTTGAGCGTGGCGCTATCGCTGGGCTGCGCGTTCTATCGCGCGCGCTGGCCCGACCGCGCGATGGTCTTCGCGTCGACCGTGCTCATGAGCGTGAACTACCTCGTGTGGATCGTGGTGGGGCAGTACGTGCTTGCGTACAAGTTCAGTTGGTTCCCGGTCTGGGGCTTTGCGTCGTGGAGCTACCTCGCGCTCCCGGTGCTGATTGGCGTCGTCAGCGGCCTGGGCAGCGAGGTCCGGTTCTACCGTTCGATCATGCTCGACGAGATGTACAAGGACTACGTTCGCACCGCCTACGCCAAGGGCGTGGGCACGGGCGGCGTCCTCTTCCGCCACGTGCTCAAGAACGCCCTGATCCCGGTCATCACCAATGTCTCGCTGTCGATTCCCTTTCTTTACACGGGCAGCCTGCTGCTCGAGAGCTACTTCGGCATCCCGGGCCTCGGCTACCTCAGCGTCAACGCGATCAATGACGCCGACGTGGACGTCGTCCGGGCCGTCGTCGTGGTCGGGTCGGTGCTGTACCTGTTCGTCAATTTGTTGGCGGACATTTGTTACTCCATCGTCGATCCGAGGGTGAGGCTGTCATGAGGACGAGTGGCGAGTGTCGAGTGGCGAGTGGCGCCTGGCAGAGGCTCCGCTCCAGCCGGCTGGCCATGGCCTGCCTGATCATCGTCGCGCTCTATGCGTGCCTCGCGCTGTACGGCGAAGGCGTCTACCGGTGGTGCGAATGGAAGGACATCACGCCGCCGTACCAGCACCAGGACCTGTCGCAGCAATTCCAGCCACCGGGGGTGGAGCACTGGATGGGAACGGACAACCTGGGCCGCGACGTGCTGCAGCGCCTGATCCAAGGCGCGCGCGTGGCGTTTCATGTCGGCATCGTCACGTCGATGATCGCGATCCCGATCGGGCTGATCCTCGGTTGTCTCGCGGGGTACTTCGGTGGGCGGCTCGACGATTTCATCGTCTGGCTCTACTCCACGTTTGCGTCGATTCCGGGCCTGCTCTTCATCCTCGCCATCGCGATGGTCGTGGGGAAAGGGCTCACGGGGATCTTCCTCGGCATCGGGCTGACGACGTGGGTGGGCCTGTGCCGGCTGATCCGCGCGGAAGTGATGAAGCACAAGGAGCGCGCGTATGTCCTGGCCGCGCGGTCGTTGGGCTACAGCCACGCCCGCATCCTGTTCCGGCACATCCTGCCGAACGTGATGCACATCGTGATCGTGACCTTCACGCTCCGGTTCCCGGCCGCGATCGGCACGGAGGTGTTCATGAGCTTCCTCGGCATTGGCGTGCAGGGCGAGCCGTCCTGGGGCATCATGATCAACAACGCCCGCACGCGGCTCTGGCAGGGCGTCTGGTGGGAAATGACGTTTGTCACGTTGGCGGTGTTCCTGCTTGTGCTATCGTTCAACCTGCTTGGCGATGCCCTGCGCGACGCCCTGGATCCGCGATTGAGGACAGAGAAGCAATAGGAACCACGAATGAACACGAATAGGCACGAATGTGTTGCCCACAGATATTCACAGATCAACACAGATAAGCTGTGCTTATCTGTGTTGATCTGTGGGCTCTTCGCTTTGTCGGCCCAGGCGGAGGATGTTTTCCCCAAGGACGACTGGCAGGACGCGCCGAATTCGATCGCGAGCCCCGACGCGGTGGTCGGCGGCGAGATCGCGATCATGGCGCACCAGTACCCGAAGAGCTTCAACTACTACCTCGACCCGAACGCCTTCTCGAGCCAGCTCTTCGGCTCGCTCTATGACACGCTCTTCTCCATCCATCCCGTCACCCTCGAAGTCGAACCCGCGCTGGCCCGGAAACTGATCATCTCCGACGACAGGAAAACCTTCACGGTGCAGCTCGATCCCTCGGCGACGTGGAGCGACGGGACGCCCATCACGGCGCAGGACGTGCGCTGGACGTACGACACGATCATGGACCCGAACAATCTGACCGGGCCCCACAAGATCGACCTGGAGCGCTTCGATCCGCCCAAAGTGGTGTCGGATATCGAGATTCGTTTCACGGCGAAGACCGTCCACTGGAACAACCTGCTCGCGATCGTCGGGTTCCGCGTCCTCCCCCAACACGCCTTCGCGGGGCAGGATTTCAACAAGATTAATTTCGAGTTCCCGGTGGTCTCGGGCGCGTACCGCCTCGGCGAAATCAAGGAGGGCCTCTTTGCGAAAATCGAGCGGCGCGACGACTACTGGAACAAGGACGCGAAGCGCGGGCAGAATACGGGCAATTTCAGGACGCTGAAGTTCATGTTCTTCCAGGACCAGGACAACGCCTTCGAGGCGTTCAAGAAGGGGAACATCGATCTCTACCCGGTCTACAGCGCGCAGCAATGGGTTGTCCGTGCGATGGGCGACGCCTACGACAAGAACTGGATCGTGAAGCAGAAGGTCTTCAACCATGAGCCGGTCGGGTTCCAGGGTTTCGCGATGAACCTGCGCCGCCCGCCGTTCAACGACGTGCGCGTCCGCAAGGCTCTCGCGCACCTGCTCGACCGCCCGCGGCTCAACAAGACGTTGATGTACGACCAGTATTTCCTGCACCGCTCGTACTGGGAAGACCTCTACGACAGCAAGCATCCATGCGAAAACGAGCTGATTGCCTACGACAAGGACAAGGCGCGTGCCCTACTCAAGGAGGCGGGCTGGGTCGCGAATCCCGAAACGCGGCTCCTTGAGAGGGACGGCAAACCGCTGACCATCACGTTCCTCACGCGCGATGCGTCATCGGACAAGTTCCTCGTGATCTACCAGGAAGACCTGCGCGACGTCGGCATCGAGATGAAGATCGAGCAGAAGGACTGGGCGGCCTGGCTCAAGGACATGGACGCCTTTAACTTCGACATGACCTGGGCCGCGTGGGGTGGCGGGCTGTGGAAGGATCCCGAATCGCTCTGGTCCTCGAATGAAGCCGATCGCCCCGCGGGCCAGAATGTCACCGGCTTCAAGCATGACAAGGTTGATGCCCTGATCGAGGAACAGAAAACGATCTTCGACGTGCAGCAACGCAACGACATTCTGCGCCGGATCGACAAGATCATCGCCGCCGAGGTCCCGTACGTGCTGCTCTGGAACCTCAACTACACGCGGCTCCTGTACTGGAACAAGTTCGGCACGCCTCCGACCGTGCTGAGCAAGTACGACGATGAAAGCGCCGCGTATGGTTACTGGTGGTATGACGAGGACGCGGTAGCGGACCTTGAGGACGCGCGCAAGAACGACCACGCCCTGCCTCGAAAACCGTCCTCGGTCACGTTTGACGAAACATTCAGGTAACCACGGATGGACACAGATGAACACGGATGGAAAATGGGGAAGTAGAATTCCCATCCGTGTACATCCGTGTTGATCCGTGGTTGAATTCCGAAATGGATCGATTGAGCTATTTCATCCGCCGCCTGCTCCTGGTGATCCCGACATTCCTCGGCATCACGTTTGTTTGTTTCACGCTCTGCCAGTTCGTGCCGGGCGGGCCGGTGGAGCAGGCGATCCTGCAGATGCGGGGCGGGACGTCGCAGAAGGGCGCGCAGGCGGTCCGGATCAGCGAGGAGCAGATCAAGGTCCTGCGGGCGCACTTCGGCTTCGACAAGCCCATCCTCCAGCGGTACTGGACCTGGCTGGTCACCGACCGGATGGGGATGAGGGTCGATTCCTACAAGTACCCGAACAAGACCGTCTGGCAACTCATCCAGTCGCGGTTCCGGGTGTCGCTGATCTTCGGCATCACCAGTTTCGTGCTCGCCTACCTGATCTGCATCCCGCTCGGCATTGCCAAGGCGCTTCGCCACGGCGCGGTCTTTGACGTGGCCTCCAGCATCGTCGTGTTCACCGGCTACGCGATTCCCGCATTTGCGTTCGGGATGCTGCTGAAGATGGTGCTGTGCGGGACCACCTCGTGGGGCGCGGATATCTTCCCCGTGTCGGGATTCGAGGCCGACCATTTTGATTCGTTGTCGCTCGCGGACAAGATCCACGACCGCTTCATGCACATGTTCCTGCCGTTGACCTGCTACGTCGTCGGCGAATTTGCGCTGCTGACGACGCTTATGAAGAACTCGCTGATGGAGCAGATCGGCCAGGACTACATCCGCACCGTCCTGGCCCGTGGCGCGACGTTACGCCGCGCGATCTGGCGCCACGCGTTCCGGAACGCCCTCATCCCGATCGCCACGGGCTTCGGCGGCGTGCTGAGTGTGATGTTCGCGGGTTCGGTGCTGATCGAGAAGGTCTTTGAGATTCCGGGCATGGGCCTGCTCAGCATCGACGTCATCATGAGCCGTGACTACATGGTCTTCATGGGCATCGTGGCCCTGACCGCGCTGCTCGGGCTGATCGGGCGGATCCTTTCGGACTTCTGCTACGTGCTCATCGACCCGCGGATTCACTTCAACAAATGAGAACGCGCAACTATTTTGGAGTGCGGCGGCTTGACGCCGCTTTGTCCGGGGCCGGCTTGACGGCCCCGGCAACGGCCACAGATGGCAGCGTCAAGCCGCTGCCGCGAAAGCGGCGTCAAGCCGCCGCACTCCATACAAGATGATACTGGGCGTACAACTGGACCCGATCACCCGCAAGCGGTTCCGCCGCTTCCGCGAATTCCGCCGCGCATGGTGGTCCTTCTGGATTCTCGCCGCCGCGTACGCGCTCAGCCTCGGCTCGGAATTCATCTGCAACAGCCGGCCGCTGTGGGTGAAGATGGACGACCGGGTCTTCGTGCCCGTGCTGTTCGACTACACCGAGGACGCGCTGCTCGGCAACGGGATCAACACGCGTCCTGACTACAAGGCCATCCGGGCACAGCGGCCGGATGCGCGCATGGTGTTTCCGTTCATTGCCTACGGCCCGCTCGAAATCCTGAAAGCGGAGTCGATAGAGCTGCCGGAGACGGTGACGGTGAACGTCGCGCCCGATCCGCGCGTCGCCAGTGTGGACGTGCGCGAGGACCTCACGATCGCGCGTTCCGCGGTGGCGGGCTTCTTCTTCGGTACGGACGACACACTGATCGCAGGGCGCTCGCTTACAGATCTCGGTGCGCTGCCGGACCGAATGCGCGCCGCGATCCGCGATCGTTTTGAGAACCGGGAGTCCGCTGCGGTCTCCGCACGCGTTGCCTCCGGCGAAATCTCCTTGCCGCCGTTCAGCCCGCGCAGCCAGCCGCCGAAAACGGTGCGTCTGACGTTGAGGGAGCAGATCCCGGACGCGGCGGATGTGAGGACGTACACCTTTGGAAAAGACGCCGACATCGCGAAGGATGGCGGTCTGGATCCGGCCATTGCCGCGGCGGCGCAGCGGCGGTTCGAAGGCGAGGTGGAGCCGATGTCCGTGATGCTGGAGGGGCAGCCGTATCGTGTCACGTTCGCGAAGGAAGACGTTCGGTTTCCGTTGAAGCCCGTGCCGGGTCATCCGCTGGGGATCGACCGCGCGGGCCGGGATGTGAGCGCGAGAATCCTGTACGGCCTTCGGACGTCGATCACGTTCGGGCTCGTGCTGGTGAGTTGCTCGATGTTTGTGGGCACGCTGATCGGGGCGTGGCAGGGATTCCATGGCGGCTGGCGCGACATCCTCGGCCAGCGGTTGATCGAGATCTGGGAGTCGCTCCCGTTTCTTTACATCGTCATGCTGCTGGGTTCCGTGCTGGGGCGCAGCCTGCTCCTGTTGACGGTGTGTTACGGCGTCTTTAACTGGATCGGGATTTCGTACTACATGCGCGCGGAGTTCCTGCGCCTACGCCGCCAGCCTTTTGTCGAGGCGGCGCGGTGCATGGGCCTCTCGAAGGGCGCGATCATTTTCCGTCACATCCTGCCGAACGCGCTGGTGCCGATCATCACGTTCGCCCCGTTCTCGCTGGTCGGCGCGGTCGGCTCGCTCGCGGCCCTTGATTTTCTCGGGTTCGGGCTCCCGCCGCCGACGCCGAGTTGGGGCGAAATGCTGTCGCAAGCACAGGACTTCCCGTGGGCATGGTGGCTGGTGCTGTATCCGTCGCTCGCCCTGTTTCTTGTCATGCTGCTGTGTGTGTTCATCGGCGAAGGTGTCCGGGCCGCGTTTGACCCCAGGAAATTCGCGAGAATGCAATGACTCAGGTTTCAGGTGTCAGGTTTCAGGTGTCAGGTGAGACGCTTCTATGCGTCGAGCACTTGTCGGTTTCGTTCCGGACCGATGAGGGGATTGTGCGCGCCGTGGACGACGTCAGCTTTTCCGTGTGCGAAGGCGAGGTGCTGGGCATTGTCGGAGAATCCGGCTGCGGGAAGACGGTCACGGCCATGAGTCTGCTCGGGTTGATTCCAAGCCCGCCGGGACGCATTGACGCTGGGCGCGCGTTCTTTCGAGGTGAAGACCTTTTTTCCGTGAATCTCGCGCGCTTGCGCGAGATTCGCGGAAAAAAGATCAGCATGATTTTCCAGGAGCCGATGACGGCCCTGTCGCCGCTGGTCCGCATCGGCGACCAGCTCGCGGAGACGCTGCAACTGCACGGCGACATGCCGACGACTGTCGCGCGAAGGACCGGCGAGGAGTGGCTGCGGAAGGTCGGCATTCCGGACGCGGCCGAATGCATGGCGAGATTTCCGTATGAGCTGTCGGGCGGCATGCGGCAGCGCGTCATGATCGCGGCGGCGCTGATGCTCGATCCGGACCTCATCATCGCCGACGAACCCACGACGGCGCTGGACGTCACGATCCAGGCGCAGATTTTCGACATCATCCGCGCGATGAAGAGCCAGAAGACCGCGATGATCCTCATCACGCACGACATGGGTATCGTCTGGGAAATGTGCGACCGGGTCCTGGTCATGTACGCCTCGCGCGTGGCGGAGGAGGGTGGTGTGCGCGAAATCTTTGCCGACCCGCGCCATCCGTACACGCAAGGCCTGCTCGCCTCGATTCCGCGATTGCAGAAACGCGGAGGGAAACTGACATCCATTCCAGGCCAGGTCCCGTCACCGTTGAACTACCCGGAAGGTTGCCATTTCGCGGATCGTTGCCCGCAGGTCCATGAGCGATGCCGTGGAAGCAAGCCCCCATTGTTCGCGACGGCGCATGGCGGTCGTGCGGCCTGTTTCCTTGTCGATGAAGGTAGGGCGGTTCGTCCCGGACCGCCGGCCACCGACGGCGCGGCAGGGACGCCGCGCCCTACCGGAGGAACAGAATGACTGAGGCGTTAATACACGTCCGCGACCTCTCCACTTGGTTCCCGATCCGGCGTGGCGTCTTCGCGCGTGTTGCGGGCCATGTGCAGGCCGTGAGCGGGGTGAACCTGGCGGTACGCCGTGGCGAGACGCTTGCGCTCGTTGGCGAATCGGGGTGTGGGAAGACCACCCTGGGCAGGACGATGGTGGGACTGGAGAAACCCATGTCCGGGTCAGTGTTCTACCTGGGACAGGATATGGCGCCGATGACGGACGAGGAACTGCGCAAGGTCCGGCGCGATGTGCAGTTCGTTTTCCAGGATCCGCAGTCGGCGTTGAATCCGCGCATGACCGTGCTGGACCTCGTCACCGAGGGGCTCGTGGCCCACGGACTCCTCGAGGGTTCGAAAGAAGAGGCGGCGGCGCTTCTGCTGGCCGACGTGGGGATGGACGAGAGCGCGTTCCATCGCTATCCGTTCGAATTTTCCGGCGGGCAGCGGCAGCGCATCTGCATCGCGCGGGCGCTGGCGCTGCGTCCTTCGCTGCTGATCTGCGACGAGCCGGTCAGTTCGCTTGACGTGTCCGTGCAGGCGCAGGTGATCAATCTGCTGCAGGAATTGAAGGGCAAGTATGGACTGTCCTATCTCTTCATTTCGCATGATCTTGGCGTCGTGCGATTCCTTGCGGACCGCGTGGCGGTGATGTACCTCGGACGGATCGTTGAGGAAGGGCCGACGGAGCAGGTGATGGATCAACCGTTGCATCCGTACACCCAGGCCCTGTTGTCCGCGGTTCCCGCGCTGGGTGAGGAACGGAAGTCGCGCATCGTGCTTGCGGGCGACGTCCCGTCGCCGGCGCGGCCGCCGCCTGGGTGCCCGTTCCACACGCGGTGCCCGGAGGTCATGCCGCAGTGCGCGACGGTGGCGCCTGCGCTTCGCGACATCCAGGGCCGAGAGGTCAGTTGCCATCTCTACCCGTGACGTCTATAATTCGGGTGTGCGCTCGTATAAATGCTCGAGGTAGGGCGGGCTGGCCCAGCCCGCCACTCGCCTCGGCGTAGGCCTCCGGCGAAGCCCGGGTGGACCCGCTGGGTCACGGCGAAAGCCGGATCAGGGCTGCTGCCTGACCAGCGGGTCCTACCAGCGCTGATAGATATCACTCCGCATTGTGAACTGGTATAACGGAGGTCGACGATGAGTACGATTCCTGTAGCGCGGGACTTCATGGTGAAGACCCTGCAGACGATGCGCCCGGAGATGAACATTTTCGACGCCATTGCCATCCTGCTGCGGAACCGCATATCCGGCGCGCCGGTGGTCGACGAACAGAACCACGTGGTTGGTGTTCTGTCGGAGAAGGATTGTCTTCGCGTATTCGTGAGCGGCGCCATTCATCAGCTCGCCGGGGGCATCGTGGCCGACTATATGTCCAAGGGCGCGGTGACGATCGAGCCGGACGATGACCTGTTCAAGGTCGCTGATATCTTCCTGAAAAATTCCTTCCGCCGCCTTCCCGTTGTCGAGAAGGGCGTGCTGATGGGCCAGGTCAGCCGGCGCGACGTGCTTTTCGTGAGCAAGAAGCTGTTCATCGATCCTGACGCGCGGAAGACCTGGTCCGACTCGAAATACCTGACCGACGAGATGAAGGCGAAGCTTGAGGGGCCGACCCCGGACACGCCCACGCAGTAGGCGCTGAAGAGGCGCCCGCAAAAATACAGCCAGGCGCGCCCTGTCTCCCGCCGGTGAATCTTGATAACGCGTGTTGTAGCGGTGCCTGCCTGTCCTCCTCACCTGAAACTTCAACCGCGCATGGAAGAGAACTATTCATCCGTAAATTGCAATTTTTCGTTTTGTGGCCGCGCCTCTGCGCCCGCCTGACGGGGAGGAAACACGTCCTCTCCAACGTCACCCTGCTGGCGCGTGATGCGGTCGCTCCTGCGTTTGCGCACCCAGCTCGTGAGGCACGGATGGAGCATATCGAGCCCGGATTTGTGATGCGACAGGCCCTGCGCCCAATTGTCGCACACGGGAACCTCGTTGCTCCAAGCGCCCATGCACAATCCAGATTGACGATCGTCAGTCCGGATTACACATGGGCCCACTGAAGTTCGCCCGTTTGCGGATCCTTGATCTCCGTGCGACGCGCGACGGTGAGCGGCTGCAACCGACGGGGGCAACGGCGGCCAACATGCCGGGACTTTCCGAGCAGGTGCCGGATCGGGATCTTCCGGCAGAAGAGCGGCGGCAGTTGCCGGGGGATTTGCCGGTGACTCCGTCCTGGATGCATCCCTTCATCCGCTACCTCGCCACGGGTAAAAACGAAGCCATGAACCGGATCGCCACCCTGAGCGCCGCCGATGCCGGGCCGTTATCGCGGTCGGCAAGGTGGACGCCGACGCACGCGGGGCGGTGTTTGGACGTGACGGGGATATTCCCAACGCCTGGAAAAATCACGCCGGAAACTTCCAAGGGTTGCCTGCCCGCCCTCCCGACTCCCGTCGAGAAGGTTCCGTGCACGTCGCGCCATGCCGACAGGATAGCGGAATTTCAGGCCACATTGCCGCTTCGGAGTGGGACCACGAAACGCGAAAAACACGAAAAGATACGGACTGGATTTGAACAGGAGGCAACTGAGCAAACGGAGGAACCCGAACAATTCTGACCCTCTGTTGACTCTGTTATCTCCTGTTTAGGAAATGTAGCGGACAGAACGACCGCCCTGCCTCCCTTGGGAGGGGTCAGGCGGGGAAAAAATTGCCAAAGCGGGCGGGTTGCGCTATCAATCGTCTTCCCTTTGAATAACACGTTCATCACAGGTTGGAGTCTATGAAAGATATCCCCGTAAATGATGTTCGAAACGTCGTCCTTGTCGGCCACACCGGCAGCGGAAAAACCACCCTGGTCGATGCCATCCTGTACAAGCTTGGCATCAACGACCGGCAGGGTTCCGTTCCCAATGGGAGCAGCGCGGCGGACTGGTCGGACGAGGAAAAAGAGCGAAAAATCTCCATATGGGCCAAGGCCTTCCAGGGCGTCTACGCGACGAAGGCCGGAAAGAAACTCGGCCTGACCGTGATCGATACGCCGGGCTATGCGGATTTTCATGGGCAGGTGTCGGCCGCCACGTCGATCGCAGACGCCGCGCTCGTCGTGATTGACGCCGCGTCGGGCATCCAGGTCGGCACGACCCGCGCCTGGTGCCGGTGCGAGCAGCTTGGATTGCCGCGCGGCATCGTGATCACGGGGCTCGACAAGGACAACGTCAGTTTCGACGAGACGCTCAAGGCCATCCAGGACTTGTGGGGCCGGAAATGCGTGCCCGTTGAACTGCCCACGCACGACCGGCATGCCATCGTCGACATCCTCGCGGGCGAGATCCCTGCGGAGCTGACCGAGGAAGCCGAGAAGGACAAGGGGATCCTCGAGGAAGATGCGGCCGAAGAGGATGACAAGTTATTGGAGAAGTACCTCGGCGGCGAGCATCTCTCCGAGGCCGAACTGACGGCCGGCCTGCGGCTCGCGATCGCGCGCGGGCATCTCGTGCCGGTGTTCGAAGTGGAGTCGATTCAGGGCCTTGGCATTCCCGAGCTGCTCGATGAAATTCACCGGCTGTTTCCTTCGCCGATCGACCGCGGCGCGAAGGCCGCGGACGGTTCCGCAGTCGAGGTCGGGCCGGACGCGCCGTTTTCCGCGAAGGTCTGGCGGTCGATCAATGACCCGCACGTCGGCCAACTCTCGTTCCTGCGCATCTACAGCGGTACGTTGAAGGCCGACTCCGATGTGTTCAACGCGACGCAGGAGCAGAAGGAACGGACGGGGCCATTGCACGTATTCAACGGCAAGAAGGACGAGATGGTGCCGGAGGCGCGGGCGGGGGACATCGTTGCGCTGGCCAAGCTCAAGTTCACGGGCATCAGCGATACGCTGTGCGCGCCGGGGAAGAGCATCAAGTACGCGCCGGTCGATTTTCCGAATCCGGTCATGGCCCTGGCGGTCACGCCGAAGACGGCGGGCGACGATGACAAGATCGGCGTGGGTCTGCAGCGCGTGGCGGAGGAGGACCCGACCCTGCGTGTGGATCGCAACACCGAAACGAGGGAACTGATCCTGGCCGGCATGGGCGACATCCACCTCGATGTCGCCGTGGCCCGCATGAAGAAGCGGAGCAACGTCGACGTCGTGTTGAACACGCCGAAGGTCCCGTACAAGGAGACGATCACGGCGCGGGCCGAGGGGCACTACAAGCACAAGAAGCAATCGGGCGGCCGCGGGCAGTACGGCGAAGTGTACCTCCGCGTCGAGCCGCTTCCCTCGTCGACCGAGCCCTGGTTTGTCAACGCGCTGGTCGGCACGTCCATCCCGCGAAATTTCCTTCCCGCGATCGAAAAGGGCCTGTTGGAAGGCATGACCCGCGGCGCGCTCGCCGGGTACCCGGTCGTCAACGCGCGCGTCACGGTGTACGACGGGTCGTACCACGAAGTCGACTCGTCGGAAATCGCCTTCAAGATCGCCGGCGCCCGCGCGTTTTCGGAGGGCATGACCAAGGCAAAGCCGGTGCTGCTGGAACCGATCATGAACGTCAAGATCATGGTTCCGGACAAGTACATGGGCGATATCACGGGCGACCTCAATCACCGCCGCGGCCGGATTCTCGGGATCGGCAGCGAGGACGGGATGCAGGTCATCACGGCCGAGGTCCCGCAATCGGAAGTGTTCCGCTACGCCTCGGAGTTGCGGAGCATCACGCACGGGCAGGGCAGTTTCGAAACGACGTTTGCGCGGTACGATGTGGTGCCCGGCAACGTGGCCCAGAAGATCATCGCCGAGTCGCAGAAGAAGCTGCATCCGGTCGAAGACTGAGTGTCGGGTGTCGAGTGTCGAGGGGATTATAGACCATGGCTGGGCACAGTAAGTGGAAGAACATCAAGCACAAGAAGGCTGCAACGGATGCGGTCCGGGGTAAGGTGTTCAGCAAGATATCCAAGGAGATCACCGTGGCGGCGCGAGCCGGCGGGGGCGATCCGAACGCGAACATCACGCTGAGGGCTTTCATCGTGAAGGCCCGTGCGGCGAACATGTCGGCCGACATCATCGACCGCGCGATCAAGCGCGGCACGGGCGAGATTGAAGGCTTGGTTCTCGAAGAGATCGTCTACGAGGGCTTTGCGCCGGGCGGCATTTCCCTGATCGTCCAGTGCATGTCTGAGAATAAGAACCGGACCGCGTCGGAAGTGCGTTTCACCTTTACAAAGCATGGTGGAAATCTCGCGGCGCAGGGGAGTGTCACCCGGTCCTTCAAGAGGAAAGGGTGCATTGTCGTCAACGCGGCGGATGTGAACGAGGACAAGCTGATCGAAATCGCGCTGGACGCCGGTGCTGAAGACGTCAACCGCGATGGCGACGTGTTTGAAGTGACCTGCGAGCCGGCGCAGTACCCCGCACTGGCCGAGGCGCTGGCGAAGGCTGGCATCCAGACGGAGACCTCGGAGGTCAGTCTCATTCCTGACCTTCAGGTTCCCATTTCAGACCGGGACAAGGCCGCGAACATCATGAAATTTGTCGATGCGTTGGAAGAACTGGACGACGTGCAGAACGTGTACATGAACGCCAGCATCGACGACGCGGTCATGGAAGCCCTGGCCGGCGCCAGTTGATCATGCTTGCCCAGGTTTCCTAGATGCGTGTTCTCGGCGTAGACACTTCTCTCCGCTGCACCGGCTACGGTGTTGTCGATGCCAAAGGCTCCCGCATGACGGTGGTCGAGCAGGGAACCATTGCCACGCCGGCCTCCCAATCGCATTCCCGCTGCCTGAACCACATTGACGTGGAGATCCGGAGAATCGTCGAGCGCACGCGGCCGGACGCCGTATCGATCGAGGGCATTTTCTTCTGCAAAAACGTGAAGACGGCCGTCGTGCTGGGCGAGGCGCGAGGCGTGGTTATAGCAGCGTGCGCGGCGTCGGGCGTGCCGGTCTACGAATACGCGCCGCGCCGCATGAAGCAGGCACTGGTCGGTTTCGGGGGTGCCGACAAGAGCCAGGTCGGAAAAATGATGGCAGCGATGCTCGGCCTTGCCGAGCTTCCTGAAGAAAATGCCGCCGACGCGCTGGCGATGGCGATATGCCATGCCAATTCGGTGAGCCGGGTGACGGCCCTGAGCCCGAAGGCGCTGTAGCCACGCCTCGGCGAGGCGTGCCCGCGCGACATGAATGCACGGCTCGTAGAGCCGTGGCTACACTTGAGGTTGTCCGCATTCCCCATTACAGTCGCGAATCCGACGACGAGGTGTGATTTCATGAGCGCACGAATTCTAGACGGAAAGGCGATTGCACAGGAGATGCGGCGCGAGCTTGCGACGGAAGTCGCCGCCTTGAAATCGCGTGGTGTCACTCCGGGCCTGGGAGTGCTGTTGGTGGGCGACGATCCGGCTTCGCGGTCGTACATCTCCGGCAAGGAAAAAGCCTGCGCCGAGGCGGGCCTGTATTCGCGCGAGACGCATCTTCCCGCTACGGCTACAAGGGATGAGATCCTCGGCGTCGTGCGGGCGCATAATGCCGATCCGGGGATCCACGGCATCCTGGTCCAGCTTCCGCTGCCGGACGCGCGGATGGAGTACGACGTTTTGAATGCGATTGACCCGGCGAAGGACGTCGACGGGTTCCACCCCGTGAGTGTCGGGCGCATGATGCTGGGGCTGCCGACGTTTCTTCCATGTACGCCGCACGGCATCCTGCACATGCTCAAGCGGTCCGGCATCACCACGCGGGGCGCGCATGTAGTGGTCATCGGCCGCAGCAACATCGTGGGCCGGCCGCTGGCCAACCTGCTCTCGCAGAAGAACGAACTTGGCAATGCGACGGTCACCATCTGCCACACCGGAACCAGGGATGTGGCGAAGCACACGCGGCAGGCGGATATCGTGATTGCAGCGGCGGGCCGTCCGAACACGGTTACAGCGGATATGATCCGCGAGGGCGCGGTGGTCATCGACGTCGGCGTCAACCGGATCGAAGATGCGGGGAATCCGAAGGGCTTTCGCCTCGTGGGCGATGTCGATTTTGCCCGCGTGAAGGAAAAGGCGTCGGCGATCACACCGGTCCCCGGCGGAGTAGGCCCGATGACGATCACCATGTTGCTTTTCAATACTCTGGAAGCCGCCAGCCGTCAGCAGTCCTGACACCTGACACCTGACACCTGAAACCTTCTTCGTGCGCACGATCAATAAATACCTGACGCAGGATTACCTGGTCATTTTCGGGATGACCTTGATGATTTTCACGTTCGTCATGTGCCTGGGTGTCGTGGTCAAGGCGATCGACGTGGCGGCGCGCGGCGTGTCGGGCGCGTTCATCCTGAAAATCTTTGCCTACAACGTCCCCTACATGCTCACGTTCTCGATTCCCATGAGCGTGATCACGACGGTCCTGCTCCTGTTCGGGCGACTGTCCTTCGACGGTGAAGTCACGGCGATGAAAGCCAGCGGCATCAGCATGTGGCAGATCGTCTCGCCGCTGGTGATGCTGTCGATCACGTTTTCCGTGGTCTGCTTCCTGATCAATACGAGCGTCGCTCCACGGTGCCGGCACGCCGTACGCATGATGATGGTTGACATCGGCGTCGAGGAGCCGATCAACCTGCTGGAGCCGGGCCGGTTCGTGCGGGACTTTCCCGGGTTGATGATCTATGTCGGCTCGCGTAACGGCAGGGTCGTTGAGGACGTCGTCGTCTACGAGATGGGCGAGAATGGGCCGATCCGGAACGTGCGCGCAAAATCGGGCGAGCTCCGCGTGGACAGGGATGCGAAGGTGATGTTTGTCGATCTGTACGACGTCCGTATCGACCAGCGGGAGAAGGAAAAGGGCAGCGCCGAGGAGAAGTCGCACTACATCAACGCCCAGCATTATCCCGTCAAACTCGACTTTTCCGGGTCGCAGCGAAAAACCGTGCGCCGCAAGGTGGCCGATATGACGTTCACGGAACTCGTGAAGGCGACGCGCGACGTGAGAGCCGTTTTCCCCGAACTGCGCTACGAGGACCTGCTCCGCCAACGCATGAGCATGCTGGTGGAGGCGAACAAGCGGCTCGCGTTGTCGCTATCCTGCTTCGCGTTCACGCTGCTGGGGATCCCGCTCGGGATGAAGTCCAAACGCAAGGAGTCGACCGTCGGCGTGGGTATCAGCCTTGGGCTCGTATTCGCCTTCTACCTTTTCATCATCATCGCGAACGCGCTGGTGGGGAGCCCGGAACTCCGCCCGGACATGATCGTGTGGATCCCCGTCGTGATATCGGAAGTCCTCGGGTTCTACCTGATCTACCGGGTGAATTGACCGTCTCCCCCCTTTCTCGTAATCCTAATCGTACTCGCAATCTCCTCCGATCCATGAGGGATTACGATTAGGATTACAGGTAGCGGCTTGTGGCCGTCAGCACGTTCTCAACCGAAACATTCATCACGCACTTCAGGCCGTGTTTGCACTGGCCCCAGCGGCATTCGGGCGGGCAGGCGGCGCCGCGGAGGATGGTGAGGTTCTCCTCGCGCACGGGCCGCCAATTCGATTCCTTGCTCGGTCCGAAAATCGTGACGATCGGAACGTCCGTCGTTGCGGCGAGGTGCGTGGGTCCGCTCTCGTTGGAGATCAGGATCGCCGCGCGATCGAGCAGGGCAAGGACGACATCCAGTTCCCCGATGACATGCGCGGCGCGGTCGCGGTGTTTCATGAGTCCAAGGAGGCTGTCGAGGAAGGCTTGTTCTCCCGGGGCCCCGATGAACACCACGCCCATGCCCCGCTCGGCGATCAGCACGTCGGCTGTTTTCGCGAAACGCTCCTTCGGCCACTGGCGGAATTCATAACCCGCGCCGCCATGCATCACAGCGAGTCGCAAGCCGGGGGCCCGCAGGATTTCGGGCAGTTGGCCGTTGAGTCGTGCAAACGCGTCGGCGGGTGGCTTGAGCCGCAGGCGCCCTGCCTTGGGCAGGCCCAGACGGGTCATGAATGGCGTGAACCGGTCGGATACATGTGTTCCGGAATCCGGCGGCAGCCGTTCCGTGTACATCCAGCTGCGCCGCGATGTTTCCAGCCCGATCCGGTGCCGGGAAAAGGTCAGCGTGGTGAACGTGACCGACTGAATGCCGCCACCGACATCAAACACCACATCGTAGTGAGCGGTTTTCAGGCGATGGATGAGCGTCGCGAAATCCGCCGCCTGCCGCAGCTTGCCGTTCCTGCGGTGGTGCTGCCGGTAGGGAATCACGTTCCCGCCGTGCGGGAGCAGTTGCGCGAGGCACGCGTAGCGGCTGTCCACCACCAGGTCGACGGGCTGATTGAACGGCGCTGCGATGGCGTCGAGGAACGGTAGCGATACGACAAAATTGCCGAGGTGGTGATTGATCATCAGCGCGAGCGCGCGCGATGACGACGGGATGGGGGCGGCGTTCATGGCTCGAAGTTCCGCACCGCGAGGTAGCGGTCGTCCCGGTAGACTTCGTGCGGTTTCGTGCGTACGACGGTCATCATGTTGGACACGGCCTTGTCATTGGTGATGAGGAAGACCCGCTGCGTTGAATCGAACCATTGATAGACTTCGATCGGGTCGCTGAACAGGGTGTCCTTCAAGCGTTCGCGGTCGGACGGCACCTGCAACTCGAACTTATCCTCCGGAATGGTGATCGGATGATCGAGATAGAAACTCAGGCCGCGCGGAAAGCGGGCGAGCAGGGCCACGCGATCGCCCGGCTGCAACTGCGATTGCAGGACGCGGCACATGCCGCGCACCGTCGTATGGGGCCCTATCTTGAGTTCGTTCCGCGTCATCACCCCGAGCGTCAGCAGGAAGGCGCAGAGCAGGACGACGGCGCAGGCCGTGATGCGATGCACGCCCTTTGTGAACATGTACGCGCCGGCCGCCAACGCGGCGGGCAGCAGCCAGAGCGCATCGCTTGCCGTCCAGACCGGATGCTGCCATCCATGGATGCGTCCTTCGTGGATCGCCATCACCAGCGGAAGAGCCAGGGCGACCGTCACCGCGGTGCCGAGTTGAACGCGGCTGAACCACGCCGGCACCGGCGTCCTGAGGAGCGCGTGCGCAGCGAGAAGCGCAAGGGGTGGCAGGAGCGGAAGTATGTAGGCGGGCATTTTGGACCCGGCGAGGCTGAACATGATGGTCGGGAGCAGGACCCAGAAGGACAGGAGGCGGACAGCCCAGTCCGTCCGGAACTGCTTTGCAGCCTGTGCGATCGACCGCAGCATGGCCGGAAGCCAGGGCAGCATCGCGGCAGGGATGATGGCGAAGTAGAAAAGGACCGGCTCGCCGCGGTGGTGTTGCTTGGTGAAAATCCGGTCGAACAGTTCCTGGCGTAGGAAAAAATCGAACAGGTCTGGATTCCTCAAGGCCACGACGAAAAACCAGGACAACGCGAGCACGAATCCCACGGCCAGGGGGCCCGCGGCCAGGAAGGGCCTCCACGGTAGCGATTCCGGGCGGCGAAGGGCGTATCCGGCCAGGGCCAGCGAGGCGATGGCGACTCCGACCGGGCCCTTGGTCAGGAAGGACAGCGCGATGGCGATGTAGAATATCCACAGGTGAATTCGCCGGCCGTCCTGGATCCAGGCGATGGCGGCCCACATCGCGAGCGTGATCCAGCAGGTCAGCAGCATGTTCGGGTCGATCAGGCGCGACATGGCGAAAAAGAGCGGTGACGTCAGGAGGATAAGACCGGCGCCGAAGGCGGTATCCGTGTCGAACATCCGGCGCCCGATCAGCCACGTGAGGAGCAGCGTAGCCAATCCCGCGAGAGCCGCCGGCAAACGGGCGGTGGTTTCGTTGACGCCGGCGACGTGAAACAGCGCTGCGGAGCTCCAGTAGAGCAGCGGGGGCTTGTTGAAATGGCCCTGGTTGTAGAGGCGCGGGGTCAGCCAGTCGCCCGACCGGTACATTTCGTTCGCGATGCCGGCGCACCGCCCTTCGTCGGGCTCATTCAGTCCGCGTTCGCCGAGTCGCCAGAAGATGGCGACCAGCGCGACGGCGAAAAGAATCAGGGCTGTTTTGCGATTCATCATGATGCCGGCCCGGCGGTTTTCGAGAGGAGGATGAATTCCGCTTTCTGGTTCTTCATTTCCAATGCAGGGGGGGCAGGGAGCAGGGCATGGTCGATGGGTCGCCGGTGGTTGCCCGAAACGAGGACGACATCGCCGGTGCGAGCGTCCTTCCATGCGGACGCGAGGTCGGCGGGATAGCGCGGTTTTCGTGCGACGTAGAATTCGAGGGCCGCGGTGTCGGGGCCGGTGATGAACAATTCGTGCGCGGCGGCGACGTGGGGGCGGGCCTTGCGGGCAAAGTCCTGGATCAGATAGTCCGGATCGCGTTGCGGATGCCAGGACCATGCGTAGATCGCCGAGCCCGCGGCCATGGCCAGGACGAGGCTGGCGGCGCCGTACCGCAGGGCACAGGCGCGCACCGCGGGCGTGCGCACGGCGAGGAACCGGGCCGCGTACCAGCCGAGGACGAGCGCCGATGGCGGCAGGAGCAGGGTGCAGTAGTGGATCTGTTTGCTGTCGACGACGCTGAGGGCAGCGAACGATGTGGCGAACCAGGTCAGCAGGAACCGCAGCCCGGAGTGGTGTCGCCCGTGCCGCGCGATGGCCCACAGCGCGAAGGGCAGGAGGATGCTCCACGGCAGCATCGCGTGAAGCAGCGTGTAGAGGTAGTAGTAGATGGGGCCCGGGTGGTGCGATTCCGCGAAGGTCGCGGTGAGTTCCGTCGCAATCTGCTTCTCAGCCAGCTTACGTATGGCGATGTACCACGGCGCGCCGATCAGGATGCAGGCGAGAAGGCCCGGCAGGACGCGCAGGTCCATGAAGGCGCGCAAGCGGCGCGGGTTCATGGCGGCGAAAGCGAGCCAGGCCAGAGGAGGCAGGGCCAGTGCAGCCGGGCCCTTGGCGAGGAAGCCCAGCCCGCCGGCGATACCCGCGAGGGTCCACCACCGCAGCGCTTCCGCGCGGCGCGTCAGGGCCAGATATCCGGAAATCGTGGACAGGGTGACGCAGAGGGCCAGCGTGATATCGATCTCCATCAACCGGGCCTGGCGCATGAAGATGAACGACGTCATGCCGATGACCGATGCCAGGAAGGCGCGCCTGCGCCCGACGAGCCGGGCGCCGGCGAGGAAAAGGCTGAGGACCAGCAGGGCGCCGGCGATCACGCCGGGGAGACGCGCGATAAACGCGGAGGTGGCCGTTCCTGCCAGCTTGAAGGTGGACGCGACGATCCAGTACATGAGGGGTGGTTTCCGGAAGCGGAAATCGCCGAGGAACTCGGGAAGCAGCCATCCGCCGCCCTCGGCCATGTGGCGGGCGGTGAGCACGACACGGAGTTCCTGCTCGCGCTGCATGGTGATCGAGCCCAGGCCGGGCAGGAGCAGGACGGCGCAGAACGCGATCAGGATGAAGCAGAAAGTGCCGACTGTTTTTCGCGTGTAGATGGGGGCGAGCATCTTAGCCGGATCCATTCAGAGGGAAACCACGGATACACACGGATTAACACGGATGCGGGAAGAAGAGTATTCGACTGCCGGTGGCTTGGCATTCTCCGCGTCCTTCAATTCAGCACCAATTCGTGTCCATCCGTGTGTATCCGTGGTTTCATTAATGGTTGATCGTTCCGGGTCAGCGGTTGGTGGCGCGAGTGGTCCCGGAGGGCTCGTCGTCGGTGAACTTAAAGACGGTCTCGCCAGGCTTCGTCAGTCCTAGCTCTTCCCGTGCGATCTTTTCGACGAAGCGCGGGTCGTTAAGCAGCCGGTCCTGCTTCATTTTCAGATGTTTCAGCAGTTCCTCTTCCATGCGGATATCCTCCTCCATCTTCGCCTGCTGCTGCTGCAAATCATGGTACTGGCTTACGCGCGGGTAGAAGGCCGCGACGAGCGCCAGGAGCAGGAGGACGGCGAGAGTCGTCCACGCGAAGCGGTAGATGAGGACCCAGATGTTCATCGCCAATAACGTTGAACGCTAAACGTTTTGCGTCCAGCGTTCAAAGTTCAAAAGATGCGGGTCGTGGGGCTAGACGCCGTACAGGGCCGTATCGCCCAGCAGCAGCTCGATGCGCAGGAGCTGGTTGTACTTGCAGATCCGGTCCGTGCGACTCAGCGAGCCGGTCTTGATCTGGCCGGCGTTGGTGGCGACCGCGATATCGGCAATGGTGGCGTCCTCGGTCTCGCCCGAGCGGTGGCTGATGACGGCCGTGTAGTGGGCGCGCTTGGCCATTTCAATCGCTTCGAGCGTTTCGGTCAGCGTGCCGATCTGGTTGACTTTCACGAGAATCGAATTGGCGGTCCCGGTATCGATGCCCTTCTTCAGGAACCTCGTGTTGGTCACGAACAGGTCGTCGCCGACGAGCTGGACCTTCTTGCCGAGGCGGTCGGTCAGGAGTTTCCATCCGTCCCAGTCGTTCTCGGAGCAGCCGTCCTCGATACTGATGATCGGGTACTTGCTGGTCCAGTCGGCATAGAAGTCGACCATCTCCGAAGCGCTGCGTTCCGACTTGTCGCTCTTCTTGAAGACGTACTTCTTTTTGTCCTTGTCGTAGAACTCGCTGGCCGCGACGTCAAGGGCGATGAAGACGTCCTGGCCCGGCGTGTAGCCGGCCTTGGCGATGGCCTCGAGGATCACGGTGAGCGCGTGTTCGTTGCTCGACAGAGCCGGGGCAAAGCCGCCCTCGTCGCCGACGGCGGTGCTCAGTCCCGCCTTCTTGAGCACGCTCTTCAGTGCGTGGAAGACTTCCGCGCCCATGCGCAGGCCTTCAGAAAAGGACGGCGCGCCCTTGGGGATGATCATGAATTCCTGGAAATCGATCGGGGCGTCCGAATGCGCGCCGCCGTTCAGGATGTTCATCATCGGGACCGGAAGGACCTTGGCGTTCGTGCCGCCGATGTAGCGGAAGAGGGGAAGGCCCAATTCGATGGCCGACGCGTGGGCGGCGGCCATGGAGACGCCGAGGATGGCGTTGGCGCCGAGGCGGGACTTGGTTTCCGTGCCGTCGAGTTCGATCAGGGCCCGGTCCAGGCCGGCCTGGTCCTGCGCGTCCTGGCCGACGATCTCGGCCCGGATCGTTTCGTTGACGTTCTTGACCGCGTTCAGCACGCCCTTGCCGAGGTAGCGGGTCTTGTCGCCGTCGCGGAGTTCGATGGCCTCGTGTTCGCCCGTCGAGGCGCCCGAGGGGACCGCCGCGCGGCCCATGACGCCGGATTCGAGCTGGATTTCCACTTCAACCGTCGGGTTCCCGCGGGAATCGAGAATTTCACGTCCGACAACATCAGCGATCTGTGACATGGCAGTTACTCCTCTAAAAAGGGTTGATTTAATGGAGCGCAAAACGTAGTGGAATTGCTGTGGTGTTGCAAGAGGTCTGTTGTTGACGGGAAATCAAGGATGGCGGCGAAGTGGTGCGGCCCTTTTTGACTGTGTTGTTGTAGCCACGGCGCTTGCTACTCTGCGAAGTAGCGAAGCTCCTTCGCTACGTAGCACGAGCCGTCGCCGTGAATGCGCTCCGATCGGATCGGGGCGACCACATCTGAGTTCAGTACCGGCCACGACCGGAGAGGCTCCTGTGAAGGCATTGACGCTGCTTTCCGCCATGATGTTGGTGGCCGTCCTGTCGGGCGAAGAGGGGTGCCGGCAGGAGACGTCCGAAAGCAGGGACGATATGTCAGAGCAGCGTAAGATCATGGTGCGGGACACGATCGCCAGCCGCGGTGTCCGGGACCCGGCGGTCCTGGCGGCGATGCGCAGGGTGCCGCGGCACGAATTTGTCCCCGAGCGTTTCCGGTCGGCCGCCTACGCGGACGAGCCGCTCCCGATCGGCATGGATCAGACGATTTCGCAGCCGTACATCGTTGCCGCCATGACGGAACTGATCCAGGTCGGCCCGCAGGACACCGTTCTCGAGATCGGCACGGGCTCCGGCTACCAGGCAGCGGTGCTTGCCGAAGTGGTGAAACGTGTTTATTCGATCGAAATCCTGCCTGAGCTCGGTCGCACGGCGGCGGAACTGCTTGCCCGGCTCGGGTACACGAATGTTGATGTGAGGATCGGCGACGGGTATGTTGGCTGGCCGGAGCATGCGCCGTTCGACGGGATCATCGTCACAGCCGGCGCCGACCATGTGCCCGTGCCGCTCGTGGAGCAACTGAAGGCGGGGGGCCGGATGGTGATTCCGGTGGGGCCGACGCTGAGTGTGCAGGATCTTCTCCTGATCGAAAAGATGAGCGATGGGTCGATCCGGACAAACAATATCATGCCCGTGCGGTTTGTGCCGCTGACGCGCGCAGGCGCGCGGTCAGCAAAGTGACGAGTGTCGAGTGTCGGGTGGGGGGACTCTTCCCCTCGACACTCGACACCTGACACTCGGGCAGTGTCTCCAACGTATGAACCAGGAGCAAGAGACGGGGAGTCCCATGAAAAGCGCGTACGAACTGGCGATGGAGCGGTTGGAGAAGAAGGATGGCAAGCTCAAGCCGTTGACGGATGAGCAGAAGAAGGCGATTGCCGAAATCGAAAGCCAGACCAAGGCGAAGATTGCGCAGATCGAGATCATGTCGCAGCGGGACCTTGCCGAGGCGCGCGCGCACGGCGACGTCGAGAAAGCCAAAAGCATCGAGGCCGAGAGAGCGCGCGCCCTCGAACGTGCCCGGGTTCAGGGCGAAGAGGACAAGGAGCGCGCAAGAAAGAGCGAGGAAGGGGCGTGATGGGGGTCTGTACGATCGGTCGTTCAATCGACGAGCTAATTGTTCGCGGCGGCACGAATAGTTCCGAAGGGCAGCCTGTGGCACATCGATGCAATTTGCGACGAATCTACGACGTGATGTTTTCCGGCCATTCTCATCATTTGAATCTTTACATGACGCATCTTGCAGGTTTATGAGATTTCGCGTTTCGCCTACCAGAAGGTTTTGCGCGCAACAGTCTAGTTGATTCCGGTGACGGGTCAGGAAGCATCGGGGGCGGAGGGTTCACACCTGGACTTAAACTTGACGTGATTTCAAGTGCGATGGGGTTACAAATGAAGAAGACATGGTTGATCTGCGGTCTAGTTCTTCTGTCCGTCGATGGGGCCCGGGCTGACGATCTCGCGCAGCAGGTTGTCGGTCACTGGACGAAGCAGGGCGATGCGGCGCAGACGATCGAGTTCTATGGGGCTGGGGTCGGCACCGACGCGAACTTTTTCCACTACGAGTTTCCGTCGACGAATCAGATCAGTCTCCATCATGGCAGCGACTCGACGGCGACGTACACGATCAGCATCGCGAACGGTGAACTCCACCTGGTCGATTCCGAGAGCATCGAGGCGGTCTATGACGTGTCCGGCGGGATCACCAACGCGTGCGTGCTGAACCTGCATCAACTCAAGGGCGCCAAGGCCCTGTTCGAGGTCGACCATGGCGGCGAAGAGGCGATGTCCGTCACGCAGTTGATTCCCTCCTACCTCACCGACTTGCCCGTCTGCTCCGACGGCGGCATCTACCAGCTCAACGACAAGAACCACGGCCCCACCTGCAGCGTGCCGGGGCACGAGGTCGAGTAGGATATTCGACTATCCGCGTCTTCTGGCGGTGAGACGAGCCGCGACCCCGCGCAACGCGGGCAAGGTTGTCGTTTACGCCGTTCGAAGCGGGCCGCCTTGTCTGCGCGAATCAAGATTCGGGCAACAGGGCGCAGGCAAGTCGTGGCGAAGCCAGATCAGAGCTCACGCCTGACCTGCGCACTCCATGACAGGGACACACGGGGCCTTCGGGTCCGGGTGTTGCGTCGATGACGCGGCCCTGTGCCCTGTTGCAGTCCTGATCCGACCCGACGGGACGGTCGAGACGATGGTGTACGACGAGGGTACATGAAGGCGGAAGCGCTGACGCGGTTGGCGATTTTCACAATTCCTTATTGCACCTGTGCGCGACCGACTTATTCTGTCTCACCAAGGAAGGTGCGCGATGCGTGCCCTCACACAGGGAGAACTTAACAGTACATGAAGGCGGAAGCGCTGACGCGCTGGACAATCGATAACTCGGCCGAACTTTATAATGTTCGAAATTGGGGCCTCGGCTACTTCGACATCTCCGACAAGGGCGAAGTGGTGGTCAAGCCGCATGGGAAGGGGAGCGAGGTCAGCGTCAGTATGGTTGCCATCGTGGAGGGCCTGAAGGCCCGCGGCATCAACATGCCCGTCCTCCTTCGGTTCGGGGACATCCTGGCCGCGCGTATTGCGAAGCTGAACGACTGTTTCCTCAACGCCATCACGGATGCGGACTACAAGGGCCAGTACCGCGGCGTGTATCCGGTCAAGGTCAATCAACAGCAGCAGGTGATCGAGGACGTCGTCGCCTGCGGCCGCGAATTCCACTACGGGCTGGAGTGCGGCAGCAAGGCGGAACTGATCACGGCGCTGGCGTATAACAGCGATCCCGATTCGCTCGTCGTCTGCAACGGCTACAAGGACGAGGAATTCATCGACCTTGCTCTCTATGCGCTCAAGATGGGCATGCAGACGATCCTCGTGATCGAAATGCCAAGCGAGGTGGGCCTGATCCTTGCGCGCGCGGAGCGGATGGGCGTGAAGCCCCGGCTCGGCGTTCGCGCCAAGCTCGCGACGCGGGCCGGCGGGCATTGGGACGAATCGGGCGGCGACCGGAGCCAGTTCGGCCTCAGTGCGTCGCAGATCATCGACCTGGTCGACCTGCTCCGGAAGGAGAACCGCCTTGATTGCCTCGAGATGTTGCACTACCACCTTGGCTCGCAGATCCCGAACATCCGCAGCATCCGTGCGGGCATCACCGAGGCAGGCCGGATGTACGTGGACCTGTGCCGCGAAGGCGCGCGCATGGGCCTGCTGAATGTCGGCGGTGGTCTGGCGGTCGACTACGACGGATCGCACTCGAATTTCGCCAGCAGTGCCAACTACACGATGGATGAGTATGCGGCGGACATCGTGGAAGGCATCATGCAATTGACGAACGGCGCGGGTGTTCCGCACCCGAGCATCGTCAGCGAGTCAGGTCGCGCGGTCGTGGCGCATCACTCCGTGCTGCTCTTCGACATCTTTGATGTGAGCCGGTTTGAACCGTACGCGTTGCCTGAACAGTTGCCGACGGGTTCGCACGAGACCCTGCAGCGGCTCCTCGACGTCAACAACCTGCTGACCGCGAAGAACATCCAGGAGTGCTACAACGATGCGGTGTTTTACCGCGATGAGATCCGTTCGCTGTTCAACCAGGGCGCCGTGACGCTGCGTGAGCGCGGCCTGGCCGAGCGCATCTTCTGGCACATTGTCATCCGCATCGCGCAGGAGAGCCGCGAGAAGAAATACATTCCCGACGAACTGGAAGACCTCGATGCCGTCCTTTCGGACGTCTATTTCGGGAACTTCAGCGTGTTCCAGTCGCTTCCCGACTCGTGGGCCATCGAGCAATTGTTCCCGATCATGCCGATCCACCGGCTGACCGAGCGGCCCGGCCGCAACGCGGTCCTTGCCGACATTACGTGCGACTGCGACGGCAAGATCGACCGGTTCATCGATCTGCGCGACGTCAAGCGGACCCTGCCGTTGCACGATGTGAACGGGGCCGGCGACTACTACCTGGGTGTCTTCCTCGTCGGCGCCTACCAGGAGACGCTCGGTGACCTTCATAACCTTCTGGGCGACACGAACGTCGTCAGCGTGCGCATCTCGGCGAACGGCCAGGTGGAGTACGCGAAGGAAATCGCGGGCGATACCGTGGCGGATGTGCTCTCGTACGTTGAATACGATCCGCAGGTCATGGTTGACCAGGTACGCAAATTCGCGGAGCAGGCGGTCCGCGCGGGGCGCATCACGGCCGAGGAACGCCGCGAAATCATGGCCGCCTACGAAGTCGGCCTGCGCGGTTACACGTATTTCGAGAGATAGCCAGGATCAGCGGAGGGGCGCGCGCCGCGTGCCCGATCCGGACGGACGCGCGAAGCGCGTCCCTCCATGAAGGAGCCACGTGTCAGCCAGGAAACTCCTGAAAAAGAAAATCCGGCCCATCGACCCGTTGTGCACGCGGACCGTGGAAAGCCTCGTGACGGCGCTGGGCGACTGCTCTTTCCAGGGCCGCAACCTTGCACACGCGCTCGACGTCTGGGAGGCGATGTGCCGGGACAAGCATTGCTTCCGCGTCGTCAGCCTTGCCGGCGCGATGGTTCCCGCGGGCATGGCGCTGCTGGTCATGCGATTGATCGAGAACGGATTGGTCCACGCGATCGTCTGTACCGGCGCCACCATGGCGCATGACATCTGCAACACCGTCGCGCAAGGTGGCCAGGCCCACTATCTCGGCAACGAGTTCGGGGACGACCTTGAACTGCGCGAGGCTTCGATCAACCGCATCTACGACACCTACCTCGCTGAGACGGATTTCCGGAAAGCGGAGCAGAACATCGTCAAGCTGTTGACCAAGATGCGCTACGATAACGTTGAGGGATCCTTGCGCGTCATTTCCACCATGTCGTTCTGCCGCCAGCTCGGACGTCTCCTGCCGGGGGATAGCATCATCACCACCGCTGCCTGTAACGGCGTCATGATCTATGTGCCGGCTGTATCGGACAGTGAACTGGGCCTGAACGTGCTCGTCGGGAACAAGAACCAGCGGATGGGCAAGGGGATCCGTGTCGTGTTCGACACCCTGCGCGACGTCGATTTTTTTGCCGGCCAGATCGTGCTTTTCAAAAGGGCGGGCCTGGTCAGCGTCGGCGGCGGCGTCCCGCGGAACTGGGCCCAGCAGGTCTATCCCTACCTCAACATGAAGGTCAAGGACCGTCGCGTTCAGGCCGAAGGCTATCACTACGGCGTGCGGATCACGACCGATCGCCCGGATTTCGGCGGACTGAGCGGGTGCACGATTTCCGAGTCGAAGAGCTGGGGCAAGTATGAGAAGCAGGCCGTCGAGGCCAGCGTCATCTGCGACGCCACGATCGCGCTGCCGATCCTGACCGCGGCGCTGTTTGAGCGGCTCGGACGTTGTCAGAGCGTTGGAGCGTAGGAGCGTCAGGAGCGTGCGTGCGACACTGCTACGCGCTGACGCTCCACGCTTCCACGAATCCTCTACCCGCCCTTCGGTTTGTCCTGCGGCATGAACAGGCCGAGAGCCATGTTTTCCATCTCGAGGATCCAGTTCCTGGAACGGATGGTATTGATCATCCTGCGGAGCCTGCGCTGGGGGCTGCGGGCTATGGCTCTTTCGATGTCTTCGATGCTTTGGCTTATCTGCGCCTGGGCCGCCTTGCCGCCCCATAGCGGAATGGGGCGTTCCTCGGTCCACGGATGGCGCGCCCAACTCAGCCACGTGTCGATCTGCGGCTTGCTCTCGTTGAGCGGCATGTCTTCATAGATCGGTGCGTCGAACGCGAACGGGAAGGCCTTGAGCGAGAAGTGACAGAAGCCGAGCCGGCGTAGAATGCGGACCACACGCGATACTTCGCCCGGGCCCTCCTCGGGGCCGCCGAGCCAGAAGCAGGCCTTGACCTGGATGCCGGCACTGTGCAGCGCGCGCACAGCGGCGGCGATCCGGTGAAGATGGAGATCGCATCCGTAGCGACGCAGGATATCGGCGTCCGAGGACGGAAAAAGAATTTCCATCCGGCGACAGCCTGCCGAGTACAGGAGTGTCGCGGTCTCGACGGAGAACGCTGCAGGCAACGTCTGGAAAGCCCACGCCTGGGTGTTGCGCTCATCCCGCAGTGCCATGCACCAGGCACGGAGACGGTCAGGGGTCCACACGCCTGGAGGGTCGTCCACGAAGACTTCGACCACGCCCTGGTGCGCGCAGCGTTGCATACATGCGGCGATACGATCCAGAGGCCAGATGCGCAGCGGTTCGCCGGCATGCCGGAACGCCCTATCGGCCGGCTGGCCTGTGTGGCCGCGCGAGACGCGGACCTTGGCCCGCCATCCGGTCTGGCGCGGGCCGGCCTTGTAGGCCGGCCAGAAAACGCCCTGCCAGTCCGGTAACGCAAGGCCGCGCAGGTCGGTCAGCCACGATGGGCCGGACGCAAACATCCCGGTTTTGATGAGGCCCTGAACGCGGGACAACCGCGCATCGGTATCGATGAAATTGATCAGGTTCTTGAGCACCGGCTCGGGATCGCCCGCGATCGCGTAGTCGACGTGGGGAATCGATCCGAGCCGGTCCGGAAACTTCGACGGGTGCTGCCCGCACAGGACAACCGGCGTAGCGGGAAAGTTGGCCTTCGTCATTTCAGCGACCGCAACGGCCTGTCCGAGCGACAGGCTCGGCGTGTTCACCACGACCAGCCTGGGCTCCGGCACAGCGCGCAGTGTTTCCAAGTAGTTTGACTCGATGTCGGAGAAAAGCCGACAGTCGACAAGGTCACACCGGTGCTTCGTCTTGTTCAACAGGTAGGATCGCAGGCAAAGCAGGCTCCACGGCGGCACAAAGCGGACGGCATCGCCGTAGGTCGAGTCGAGGGGCACGACGGGCATGACCGGATCCGGAGGTTGTACCAGGATGATATTCATGGACCTGCCGTCCATGGTACCCGCATCTGTCACAGTTGTCACCGCCCGCAGTCGCACGCCGGTGGGTGTGGGTCGTGGCCGTGCTTGAATATTCGCTTTGTAGCCACGGCGCTTGCTACGTAGCGCGGGTTCTTGCCATTCCTCGCCCGTGCAAGTAGGTTACCCGTGGCCGTGCTAGACGGGGAGGTAGCGGTGCCCTGAGTCCGGCGAAAGCCGGATGACCTGCAACCCGCTAAAGCAGGGTCGACGCCTTTGTGAGGCGGCAACGGACGGTTGAGCGATTCGGACGGCGGTGTTGAAGGCTGGGCCCTATGCGACGGAGACCGGTAAACCCCGCGAGGACCGGAAGGTAGCAACGGTACGCCCATGTTTCCGGGTGCCGTAGGTCAACCTGGCTGGAGCCGCAGCCCGGACCCGCTCATCGAAAGGAACCGTCGAGCAAAGGTGCATGGCCGTTTTTTTGAAGAATGGAGTGATGGAGGGATGGGGTGGTGGAGTGATGGGATGACAGGCCGTCCCCAACACTCCAATACTCCATCACTCCATCACTCCCGGGAAGCTCCATGTCCTACGAAGTACTAGCTCGAAAATGGCGGCCGCAGCAGTTTGACGAAGTGGTCGGCCAGGCCCATGTCACGGACGCGCTCAAGAACGCGATCACGAGCGGACGCATCGCGCATGCGTACATTTTCGTCGGCCCGCGCGGCGTGGGCAAGACCACCATCGCGCGCATCATGGCCAAGGCGCTGAATTGCGCCAAGGGACCGACGGGAACGCCGTGCGGCGAGTGCAATTCGTGCCGCGAAATCACGGAAGGCAACAACCTCGACGTGCTCGAGATCGACGGCGCGTCGAACAATACGGTCGACCAGGTACGGGAACTCCGCGACAACGTTCGCTACGCGCCATCGCGCGGGCCGTTCAAGATCTACATCATCGACGAAGTCCACATGCTTTCGACCTCCGCGTTCAACGCGCTCCTCAAGACGCTTGAGGAGCCGCCTGACCACGTGAAGTTCGTGTTTGCGACGACCGAACCGCACAAAGTCATCACCACGATTCTGTCGCGGTGCCAGCGTTTCGACCTGCGGCGCATCACGACCAGGGACATCGTGGGCCAGTTGAACAAGATTGCCGCGGCTGAAGGCGTCGAGATTCACGAGGATGCCGTGCTTGCCATCGCGCGCGGTGCGGAGGGCGGGTTGCGCGATGCGGAGTCCGCGCTCGACCAGCTCATTGCCTTCCGCGGACTCAAAATCACGGAGGGCGATGTCCTGTCCGTCTTCGGCCTTGTCGCACGCAAGTCCCTCGAGGACCTGGCCGGCGCGATGGTGCGCGGCGACGTGCCTGGCCTGCTCTCCGTTGTCGCGGACCTTGACGCCGCGGGCAAGGACCTGCAGCGGCTTTCATCCGAACTGCTCGATTTTTTCCGCAACCTGCTCGTCATCGCGTATGCGGGCGACATGTCGGCCGACCACGACCTGCCCGAACCCCAGGCCGCTTCGCTTAAAGCCATCGCCGCCGGCATCGCGCCCGGCCGGATCGCCGGCATGGTCGACCACCTGATTGATTTGCAGGGCCAGATCAGAACGGCACTGTCGCGGCGGACGGTTCTTGAACTGTTCCTGATCCGGTGCGCCCGCGCCGCGACGGCGGTGTCTATCGACGATCTCCTGAAGAAGGTCAACGAACTCAAGGCCGCGGCCGGCATCGCGCCCGCGGCGCCGCCCGCGTCTGCTTCGGCCGCCCGGCCTGCCACGCCGGCGCAGGCCGGGCGGCCGGCGCCGGTGGCGTATTCCGAGCGACGGGCAATCCCTGCAGGGCCTGTTGAGGAAGGCGGGACCGAACTCGAGCGGCTGACCCGGAACTGGCACTCGTTTGTTGAGCGTGTGGGCCAGCTGGCCATGCTGGCGAAAAGTTGCCTTCTCGATGCGAAACCTGTCGAGATGTCTCACGACAAGCTCGTTATCGGGTTCGATCCGGAATTTGCATCCAAGCGGGATGCGCTGGATCTCCCGCGCAACAACAAGGCGATCCAGGCCGTGATCGAGGAGATGTTCAAGCATCCCGTGGCCGTCTCGTACACGGTGCTCAGCGCGAACGACGCAAAGCATCTGCCCGCGGACCGGCAGCCGGTTTCGCAGGCGTCGGGCGGGAAGGGGGCCGGGCCCTCGACGCCGGTGGAGTCCCGTGACAAGAAAAGCCGGAAGGAATGGATCCAGGAGCCCGCGGTCAAGCGCGCCTTGGAATCCTTCAACGGGGATATCATCGACATTCGCGAGTAACGCAGTCATTTAAGTGTCGTATCTCACAATTACCATGGCCTTGGAAATTGTGAGACATGACACCAGGAGAGTCGTCGCATGGTCAACATGATGAAACTGATGCAGCAGGCCGCCTCGATGCAGAAGAACGTGCAGAAGTTGCAGGCGGAACTGGCGGAGCGCACCTATGAATTTTCCGCGGGCGGCGGCGCCGTGACGGCCACCGTGCGGGGCGACATGTCGATGGACCGCATCACGATCGACCCGAAGGCCGCCGACCCGTCCGACCTCGAGATGTTGGAAGACCTCGTCAAGGCCGCGGTCAACGGCGCCTTGGAGATGGCGCGCGATTCCGCACAGAAGGAAATGGCGAAGATCACCGGTGGGCTGGGCATACCGGGTCTATGATCGAACCGTCCCGATGAACGCGCTGGAACCGCTCGAAAAACTCGCCTCCTTGTTTCGAAAGCTGCCGGGCGTCGGCCGGCGCTCCGCGGAACGGATGGTGCATGCGCTGGCTCGCGATCGCAATGGACTGGTCCGCGACCTCATCACGGCCCTGAGGGACGTCGACGCGCAAGTCACCCGTTGCGGCCGGTGCGGGAATGTAACCTTGCGATCCGAGGACCCATGTTCGTTGTGCACGGATGCCCGGCGCGACGACCGGCTCCTCTGCGTTGTGGATGACCCGGCCGACATTCTCCTCATCGAGCGCGCGGGTGCATTTCGCGGCAGATACCATTCGCTCGGCGGCCGGCTCTCGCCAGCGCGCGGGGAGGGCGTCCGTGAAGCCGGTATCGAATCGCTCCTGGCCCGGATCGCGCGGGACGGCATAACGGAGGTCATGCTTGCACTGGATGCGGACGTCGAAAGCGATGCAACGTCGTCATTTATTCACGACGCCGTGGCCACCCGGAACGTGCGTGTCACGCGCCTGGCGCGGGGCATTCCAGCGGGCAGTGGCATTGCGTACGCGGACCACGTGACGCTCGCCCGTGCCATCGAAGGCCGTCAGGTATTGTAGAAGTTTGTCAGTTTTTGCTGACAAGCATTAGACATTCTCCTATTCTGAGTTAGTGTGCAATATGGTTCTGCATAGATCGATCAGTGAGTGGGCTCGATGTTCGAGCCGTCTATGCGGAGACAGGTTGGAATTAGAAGGAGCGTGACATGCGGAAAAACAATGACTTGGGCTCAATCAGCATTCCGGAGATGTATGCTGAGATCAAGCGGCGCAATCGCCAGCTTGTGAAACTCCACAAGCGGCGGAAGTCGCTGGTCAAGCAACTGAAGGCGACGGAGGAGGCCATTTCGTGCGTCGGTGGCGAGGAACGGGCGGTGAGTGTCCCCGCGGCCGGAGGGAGCGGACGCCGGTTCAAGAACAAGCTCACGCTGGCGGACGCCATTTTCCAGGTCCTGCACAAGGACAAGCCGACCCGCGTGGCGGACATCATGGGCGGTGTCCAGAAGGTCGGCTACCGGTCGGCATCCAAGACGTTCCGGACGATCATTTTCCAGACGCTGGCGAAGGACAAGCGGTTCAAGCAGGCGGGCCGCGGCTTGTACATCCTCCGCAGCTAGCGCATTGAAGTTACAAGTTCGTTTCAGTATTCAACGATCTTGTATCTCGGGAAACTGAAGCGGCGCGTCCAAGAAGCGCCCCGGTGATTGGTCGTTCAGGTCGGCGCGCGGGGGACGCGACGAGGTGTCGGTCGAAAAGAA
>JAZDKY010000029.1:0-3230 GCA_043802525.1 bacterium | reverse complement strand
GATGAACTGGCCGGGGTGAAACCGAAACCCCCGCCTCAGGAGTTCAATCCGCCGAAGCGATACGCGATGGTGGAACTGACGCCGTGGCGATACGGCGATACCGCGATAAATACGGTCATTGTCGGCGGGCAATCCTATAATGCCCGCGTCTTGCCGGGGAAGATGGTGGAGGCAAAGATACTTTTCGGCTGCGTCGGTGTGTCTATACCCTTCCGTGAACCGGCGGAACATGACATTGCCGTCCTGGTGTTCATCCCCGAAGGAGACGCGACATGACCTACCTCCTGCCGACCGATGTTCGCGACCCGGATACGGGCGGACCACTGTACGTCTACTATCGTCCGCACGGCGCGCTCTGGCACTGGTACAAGCGCGTTGTTCTCTGCCTGTCTATTTGTTGGCGCCGGCCTGGGCCGGGACTGTCGCGCATCGCCCTCAAGACCGCGTGGGAAGTCGCCAAGATCGTACATAGCCCGGAAGATATGGCCCGCGACCTCCAAATCCGCCAGTGGCCGAAGGTGACACTATGAAAGAGCATCCGATCTTGATGTCGGCGGTGATGATCCCGGCCTTGCTTGCTGGCGAGAAGACGCAGACGCGGAGAGTAATTACAACGCCGATAGACGAATGGGCGGCACGGCGTTGGCCGCCACCAGAAGGCGACACAATTCTACTAAGGGTCCGGGCTGATGGCACGTCCCTTCGCCTCCATTGTCCCTACGGCATCCCCGGCGAACGGCTGTGGGTGAAGGAGAGTTTGCGCGGTGACGGTCAACCCGGCAACCGACGCGTCGGAATTGCGCGATATGCTGTAGATGGCAACATGGTGCTAGAGAAAATTGAAGACGCCGGTCGGGCCGATGTATTGTGGGAATGGAAGCGGCCAGTTCTACCCGCCCGCTTCATGCCCCGTTGGGCCTCGCGCATCACGCTTGAGATAACCGATGTGCGGGTGCAGAGGGTGCAGGAGATTAGCAACGAAGACGCCCTAGCTGAAGGCGTTATCGAGGAGAATGGCGATTACCATTGGCCAGGCAGAAACACATTTCGCCGCAACGCCCGGATTGCGTTTAGCGAAGGGTGGGACGACATTAACGCCAAGAGGCGCTTGGGCTTTGACGTAAACCCCTGGGTATGGGCGCTGACATTCCGGCGCATCGACGCCAACGCGAGGCCGAAATGACCCACAATAAATGCCCGCCATGCCGCCGTTGCCCCAAGTGCAAGTCCGTCCTGGGCGACGATGGTAAGTGCCCGCAGAAGGAAAAGCACACCCGCTGTCCGAGCGGATATAACGCTTGGACTGAGTGGGCGGAAGAAATGTCAAAAACGCACGAGCAGGTTCAATGCGATGGTTGCGGTCTGTGGGCGATTTGGTTGCCGTTCTCGCAGGCCAGAAAATATCGCAGGCGTCGTCTAGTCGCTTTGCTGAAACAGGATCGTAAATGTCGGGAGGAAATGATCGGAAAGATCGCCACAAGGAAAAGACGCCGACTCGGTGTGCAAGGAGTGGTCGGCCGTGCTCCCGAAGTACAGAAGGATTCCATAAAGGAGCGCCCCGAAATGACCCAACGCCAAGGATGGCCATGTCAACGTCAGACCTGAAACCCGAAGTGCTGACTAGGGCCGTCCCCGTTGCCCCGTTTCCCTGGTTCGGCGGGAAGCGCCGCGTGGCCGGACTCGTTTGGGACGCATTCGGCCTGGTTGACAACTACTGCTGGTCGTCGCGGTGCAGCCAGATAGACCGGGGAGAGATTCCAAAGCGAGCGGCAACCCCCTTCATGGTCCCTTGGCCCGCCAGGTATGCGCGGACTGCCGACCTAATGGCGGCACGCTTGAGCGGGTTGGAAGTTGACCATCGGAGTCTCCGCCGGGCCGCCACAAGCCCCGCGATGGCACGATCCTTGAAAGAGCGGCGGTGTTTCGCAAGGTGTTGTGCCTTGCTGACGAGTTCAAGATTCTCAAGGCGGTCGTCAAGCGTGTCGCCGTTGCGGTGGTGGATTCCTAAGCGAGGGGGAACGGGGCCATTTGCGCACTCCCATACGACCACCGCCCGAAGCCGCCAGCGATTGGGCGGGGCAATCTTGACAAAGGCTCGCTGCCTTTCGCCCCGATTCCACCGGGTCCGTACACGAACAGTTCCAACCGGGAGTCTGTTTTCGCCGCCTTCGAGTTGTCCATTTGCTTGCCTCATGGGAGTATTGTAGATGATAACTACTCCCGTGTCAAGCGCCGGAAATCTCAAAGCTCCATTTCCGTGGTTTGGGGGAAAGAGGAGAGTGGCTAAAGAGGTTTGGGACGCTTTTGGTGCTGTTGATAATCTAGTGGAACCGTTCTTTGGAAGCGGGGCGGTCCTCTTGGCTCGCCCTGATGACCGCTGGCGGACCGGCGCGGAGACGGTGAACGACGCCGATGCCTACCTCTGCAATTTCTGGCGGGCGCTTGCTGCTGCGCCGGATGAAGTGGCGCATTGGGCCGACTGGCCGGTGAATGAGACGGACCTTCTCGCCCGTCATATCTGGCTCGTCAACGAGGGGCGCAAGCGGATCGCCTCGATGGAGGCCGACCCGGACTTCTACGACGCCAAGGTCGCGGGCTGGTGGGTGTGGGGGATCAACTCCTGGATCGGGTCCGGCTGGTGTCAAGGCAACGGGCCGTGGCAGATCGTCGATGGCGTCGTGATGAATACCGGCGACGCGGGCCGGGGAGTGAACAGGAAACTGCCGCACCTGAGCGACGCGGGCCAGGGAGTGAACAGGCAACGGCCGCTATTAGGCGCGGAGGGCCACCAAACGGCCAAGATGAATCCTGACGGATTACAAGACTATTTTCTTGCCCTTGCCGCCCGCCTCCGCCGCGTCCGCGTCTGCTGCGGAGACTGGGCGCGGGTAGTCACCGACGGCGCGATGGCCTACGGCGATTCCGTCGGCGTGTTCCTGGACCCGCCCTACAGCGGCGACGTTCGCGCCAAAGACCTGTACCGCGTTGACAACCACGACATCGCCGAGGCGGTCCGCGATTGGGCCGTCAGTCACGGCGGCGACAAGCGGCTGCGGATCGTGCTGGCGGGCTACGCCGCGGAACACGAGGACAAGATGCCGCCGACCTGGCGCGTTCACGCCTACTCCGCGAACAAGGCTTACGGCAGTCGCGCGGCGGTCGGCAAGGGCGAAGGCAACGACGCGAACCGTCACAACGAGCGGCTATGGTTCAGTCCCGGATGCACCGCC
>JAZDKY010000028.1:0-2554 GCA_043802525.1 bacterium | reverse complement strand
TTCTGGATGCAGGTCGCCTTGAGGAATCCTGTGTTCCCGCGACGACCGGTCATTAGCGAATGGACATTCTTGGAGTGGAGCGCACATGGCATTCGAACGTCAGAACAACGTGAGGGAGTATTACCGGCGGATCACCGAGGTTGATATCGGTGCGGTCGCGCGGGAGCTGCTCGGCACTCACGTCCTGCATGAATCCGACCGCCTGCTCCAATGCGACTGCCCGAACCACAAAAGCCAATCGCACCGGTCCCTTCATGTCATGCTCGACAAGCAGGGTTGGTATTGCTTCGGCTGCGGCCTCGGCGGCGACGTGCTCCAGCTCGTGGAGTTCATCCAGTCGGGCCAGGTGACACGGGGCAAGTCCGGCCCCATGCCGGAGAGCCATCAACATGCCCGCGATTTCCTCGCAGCCAAGGCCGGGCTGCCGTCTTTGGCCAAGCACGGACTCTCGCCGGAGGAAGTTGCCGAAGCCGAGGCCCAGCGCCTGGTCGAACTGCGGGTCCACGATGTGCTGACGGCATTGGCGGAACACTATCACGGACGGCTCAAGGACAATCCCGAAATCCTTGAATGGCTCCGGTCCAAGTACGGCCTTTCCGTGGAGACAATCGACAGGCTCCTCATCGGCTATGCGGACAACGACGGCGATGAAGGAATCGTCCGGAAACTGACTGGCAAGGAACGCGGCTTCTCACCGCGGGATTTGGCCGCGTCCGGCGCGTTCCGTCCGACCAACCAGGACGGACTCGATCCGTTCTTCGACCGGCGGATCGTGTTTCCCTACTGGAGCCGCGGCCGCGTCGTTTTCATGATCGGCCGCAAGACACCGTGGACGCCTGACAAGCCATGGGAACAAGGCAAGTACAAGAAGCTCCCGGTCCACGACGAAAACACCCGCAAACACATCGCCCCGTGCATCGACAACAGTCACCTCTACAACGAGGACTGCCTGCTCGCCGACCCGGAGCGGTTGATCATCACCGAGGGCGTAACCGACTGCATCTCGCTCATGGAGCATGGCTTCCCGGCGGTCTCGCCGGTGACCGTCCGTATCCGCGAGGCGGATTGGGAGCGGCTGCTGCCGCGTCTTCGCAACGTGAAGACGGTCTACGTCTGTCAGGACAACGAGATCTCGCAGGCCGGGATGAACGGCGCGCTCAAGACTGCAGCAGTCCTTTCCGAGCATCGGATACAGACCCGGCTTGCCGTTCTTCCCCTGGACGAAAGACGCGAGAACGCCCGCCGCGAATTGCGGGAGCGGTTCGGTCTCGACGCCGCCGTGGGTGTCCGCGAACTGGCCAAACGCCTCGATGGTCGGACCCCGGATGAAATCCGCGAGGCCGAGCGTCTGCTCTCGGAAGCCAAGATCGACGTCAACGACTACTTCGTGGCGGGTCACTCGGTCCAGGACTTCGAAGAGTTGCTGGCGAAGGCCGAGACGCCCCTGGAGTTCGGCATCTCCCATCTGCCGACGGATGTCTCCGAAGAAGAGCGCAACCGGCTGCTCGAACCGATTCTGCGCGAAGCCGCATACCTCACCCCGCTGGAGCAGAACCGCCATCTGAAACTCGTTCAGGAGCGGTTCGGCAAAACGGGACTCTCGCTGGCCACTCTGCGCGAACAGGTGCGGGCGGTGAAGAAAGAGCAGAGGTCCCAGGCCAGACAGGAGCGAAAGCGGGAAAAGCGCTCTTCGGATGCATCTCCCGGATCGTGCCGGGCGCGGATCGAGGAGGTGCTGCTCGCCACCGAAGAGGAGCGCGGCGCGCCCGATTTCACGCTCGCCGCCGAAGCCGCCTACGATTGGTTCGCGGCCCACGGGGCACGGTTCTTCCGCACGCCCCAGGGCGAGCCGTTCATGTTCTTCGAAGACGCGATCCTGTGGATGGATACGCCGGACCGCGGCCGTAAGCGGCTCTACGCGTCCCTCATGTACAAGCACACCGGGATGGTGCAGACCACCGGCGGCGGCAGGACGTTCTACGAGGTGCTGGCGAACCTGGCGGTGGAGCGCGGGCAGGTGCGGGAGCATTTTTCCTGGCTTCACACGGACGTGGCCAGGGAGACCGTCTACTTCAACCTGAACAACATCGACCACGAGATCGCCAAGATCACCCCCGAGGGGGTCGAAATCCTCAAAAACGGCGGCAATGCGGACGGCGTCATCCTGGACGGCTCGCGGAAGCTGGCCCCGATCCGGTTCCTTCCCGACGCCGATCCTGCGGAAGCCGACCGGCTCCTGGTGGAACTGCTTCTCAACAATCTCACCTGCGCGCCGGGGGATCGGGTGCTGATCCTTTCGTGGCTTTCCTGTTTCCTCTTGATCGATTTCGCCGGCACGAGGCCCATGACCCGGTTCGAGGGTCCCGCGGGCTCGGGCAAGACCACCGCGAGCAAGCTGATTTCGGCGCTGCTCTACGGCGAGCCCCAGCAGAAGAAAAGCACCGATGCGGCCAACTACACCGACGGCTCGCAGAACCCGCTCATCGTCCTCGACAACATCGAGGTCAAACAGATGACCGAGGACCTGACGACCTTCATCCTGACCAGCATCACC
>JAZDKY010000027.1:0-2342 GCA_043802525.1 bacterium | reverse complement strand
CGGCTTCTGCCCGCCGAAGCAGTAGTCCGCGTAAGCCTTATCCATCGGCTTCGTGATGAGCATGACCACGATTGCCGTGAGGATCGACAGCGGCAACGCGACGATCAGAGGATCCACAACGGTCCACGTCACGCTCCACGTCGGCGGCACCAGGTTGTCCCGCGCGAAGAGGAACTTGCAGAGCCCAAGACCGCCCGCGGTCTTCCCGTTCACGAAGGCCAGCCAGAACATGCTCGTGAAGAAGCCGACCAGCAGGGACGAAATGGCCGCCGCGCGACTCATCCGCTTCGAGAACAGCCCGCCGACAAACGCCGGCAGGAACGAGGACGCGCACAGCCCGAAGAAGATCGCCGTCGCCAGTGCGATGATGTTCCCGCGGATTGTCTTGGCCATCCAGACGGATACGACCAGGCCCACCACGATACCCAGCCGGGTGATCAGGATGGATTTCGTGGAATGCTTCTGGTGCACCGACTGCTCGAAGATGTCGCGCCCGAGCGCCGTTCCGATGGTGTGGAACTGGCTGGAGAGGGTGCTCATGGCCGCGGCAAGCAGGGTCAGCATGAAGATGACGCCGAACCAGCGGGGCATGGCGCCGCCGATGTATTTCGGGATGATCGTATCGGTGTTGCCCTGCATCGTCGTACCGAGCGTCACGGTTCTCGTGATGGATACGAGGCGAGGCTCAACCAGGTCCGTCTTGCCATCCTCGCTCCGGGTTATGACCATCTTGTCCGTCCGGAGCACGTATTTCAGAGGCACCTCCTCGTCCTCTCCCGGCAGGCGGTAGCTCACGAACCGTGCGGCGCGTGCCTTGACGTCCTCGGCAGGATTCTCCGGGACGAGAGTCAGCTTGCCTTTCTTGTCGGCGCCGGGATCCATCAGCACGTTGTCGCTGACCACCTGGCACTTGATCTGCTCTTTCTGGGCGAAATAGACGTTCGACAGCGCGCCAATGACGAAGGCAACGCCCGTCATGAACAGGATGAAGATACCTCCCGAAATGACAGCGCGGTTCAGCGCCTGCTTGGACTTCACGGTCATGAAACGGACGATGAGTTGGGGCTGGGCCAGCACGCCGATGCCCACGCCCATGACAATCGTGGTCACCATGATCCACCACATGTGGTACTGGACCGCCTGTGGCATCGCCGTGCCTGCGGCGGACCAGCCGAACTTCGGCATCGAGGTCCAGCCCTGGTGGCCGATGGTCGTGAGGAATTTCGGGACTTGATCGTCAAGGCTGGCGAGCGCCTGGTGGGCCGGAACAATTCCGCCCAGCATCGTGTAGGTCGCAACGATCAGGATGATCATGCCGACGAGCATGATCAATCCCTGGAGCGCATCGGTCATCATGACGCCCTTCAGGCCGCCGGCGATGACATACGCGGCGACGATCAGGGAGAAGATGTAGAGCGCGGTTTCGTAGGAGACGTGGAAGATCGGTCCCATGAATTCCGCGCCGCCGATGATGACCGCCGTTGCGTAGAGCGGCATGAAGCAGAAGATCACCAGCGCGCTGAACACGTGGAGGAACTTGCTGTTGTAGCGCTTGGCCATCAGTTCCGGGAAGGTGTGCGCATCGAGGTGATGGCCCATCCGGCGCGTCGGGTTGCCCAGCACCACGAACGCGATGAAGATGCCCACGAAGATGTTCATGAACGTGAGCCACAGCAGGCCCATGCCGAAGTTCGCCGCCACACCGCCGAAGCCCACGATCGCGGACGTGCTGATGAACGTGGCGCCGTACGAGAGAGCCATGACCACCGGGTGCGCGCTGCGTCCCGCGACGAGATAATCCGCCGCGGTCTTGGTTTGACGATAGCCTTGGTAGCCGAGGTAGCCCGTCGCCAACAGGTAAATCAGGACAACGATGAAAGTGAAAAGGTCCATGAGTTCGTTTCTCCTTGGTTCGCCTTAGACGGCGTCTTCGACTTCGGTTTTTTCTTCCTTCGCCCACGCCGTGTCTTCCGGCTTCACGGGCTCTTCGCCCTTGTTCCAGTTGATGAATCCGTACACTACGCACAGCAGCGTGCTGAAAATGCAGAGAATATAGGCGAGCCAAACCGCGGGATCCTGAATACCCAGCATCATATTTCCTCCCCCATCTTTCAGTTTAATGCGGCAACCACTGCACCGCACGCATATGTCAGCATGAAAGATGAATGTCGACAAGTTTTTTTTCACAAAAGTCCGGGATCGCGCATTGCCTCAAAATAAATGACACCGAAAGAGAGGAAGGGAAGAGAGGGTAAATAGGGGTGTTGCGTCAAAATCATGACACCGAAAGAATGGGGTCATGAAGATGAGCAAAAATGCGACGAGGGAGTACATCGTACGGA
>JAZDKY010000026.1:0-2216 GCA_043802525.1 bacterium | reverse complement strand
AGCGCACCTGGTGCCTGATCGTTCCGCCGAGCCACAACCCGAACACCAACGCGGGCATACCCGTTCTCAACATTCCGGAACTGGATCTTCTCTACAACACGACGTTGAACCGATACGAGACGACCTTCGACGGATTCACGGAGCCGGGGGTGTACAAGGTGATCTTTCTGGCCAAGGACATCTGGGGTGGGGTTTCGCTGCCGAAACAGAGCTACATCACGCAGTCGAATTTCGTGGAGCGTGCCGTGCTGGTGGCGGGTGGCTCCGAAAGCAACGTTCAGCTTATCGCACGGCACGCTTATGAGACGCTCCAGGCTCGTCTCTTTAACTCGAATACAATCCAGTTCCTCAACGTGGTGACGACCAACGCGGATGTGGACGGCGACGCCACGCTTGCGAACTTGGCGGATGCGATCACGAACTGGGCGCATTCCGCCTCGCAGAAGCTTGACGTTTACCTCATCGGCTTTGGGACGAACGACACGCTGCGGCTGAATGGAACGGACGTTCTCGCCGCCACGAACCTGGACGCATGGCTGGACGGGTACCAGCTCTCGAACCGTGCCGTGAACGTGATCCTGGAGTTCAACGGGTCAGGGGGATGGAGCACCAACCTGCTGGCGCCCGCTTCACGGGAGCGGATCGTGATTGCCAGCACGCGGGCGGGACACCCGAGTCTGATGGACGAAGGAGGGACGGTCAGCTTCTCCGAGTATTTCCTGTCGGAAATCTTCGGCGGCAAGACGATCGGACAGGCGGAGACGAAGGCCCGGAAGGCGATCCGGCGGGCATCGGGCCTGGTGCGGCAGCGCTCGGGTCTGGATGACGACGGGGACGGAATCCTCAGCGAGAAGAACCAGGACGGGAACGTGGCGAACACAAGGTACCTGGGGGCGGCGTTTGCGACGGGTGGGGAGGGGCCGAACATCGGGCAGGTGATTCCGCCCACGGTGCTGACCAACGAAACGGCCTTGATCCTCTGGGCGGCCCAAGTGACCGACGTGGACGGGATATCGAACGTGTGGTGCGTGATCACGCCGCCGGAGTACGACGAGACGGGGGACCTGGTTCGGGTTGATCTGACCTACAACGCCGCGAGCAACCGGTACGAGGCCCTGTACGAAGAGTTCACCAACGCGGGGAGTTACACGCTGACGTTCTATGCGGAAGACAACGTGGGGGATGTATCGCCTGCGGTTCAAAGCGAAGTGATCCGGCCGGACAAGTACGAAGTCGACGACGCTCACACACTCGCCCATCCGTACTACGTAGGAACGTTCGAGCAGCACACGCTCCACACGCTCAACGACGAAGACTGGGTGTGGTTCTATGCCCAGACCAACTACGTGTATGACATCGAGACGATTCATTTGAGCACGAACGTGGATACGGTGTTGGACGTGTACTATCTCGGCGGGGATGGACAACTGGTCAAGGTTGACCACGTCGATGACTTTGGACGAGAGGAAGGCGAATTGACGGGACTGAACTTCCCCGCCGAGGGGATGTATTTCGTGCAGGTGAGCCAGTACGTGACCAACGGCTCGGGGCCAGGCAGTTACGAACTAATCGTGGATATTCCCGCGGGGGATGGGGTGCTGATCGTGATCGCGGCGATCTGGCCGACGACGAACGCATTGCCGACGGGATCGTTCGCGAGCCTGGACGGGGATTTGAAGTACTTCAACGGGAGCGTGGCGGTGAGTTACCCGTACGTGGCGGGGGGCACGCATCTGTTGGCGGTGTACTCGTCGGACCCGAACTGTGTGCCGGTGGAGGATCCGAACTGGCCGAACCAGGTGGTCAATCCATGGAACGCGGCGTATGGGGATCCGAAGTACATCCAAGCGCAGCAGGTATGGATCGGGCAGATTGCGGGATCGGTGGGGTTCTCGTTCATCGGGAAGATCCGTGCGGACGGGGAGGTGCGGGATGCGGATACGCATGCGCGGATCGGGGGCACCGGGATCGCGTTCCTGGCGGCGAGCGGGTACCTGACGAACTACGTGATGAATGGGGACCCATTCTATGCGAGCTACAAGACGCCATGGCAGAGCCAGGGGGATGGACTATTTCCTGGGAACGTGTGGCTGCCGGCGCAGACGTTGCATGTGAAGCTGACGGCGAGCGGGTACCAGGATCTTAATCAGAACAATGTGATTGTGGACCCTGCTCCGGGGGCGACGCCGAACCTGGGGACGAAGTACCTGGCGCCG
>JAZDKY010000025.1:0-2747 GCA_043802525.1 bacterium | reverse complement strand
CCTGCGGGCGGACCAGATCGATTACATCAATGCTCACGGCACCAGCACCGAGTTGAATGACAAATGCGAGACGCTCGCCATCAAGGTTGCATTGGGCGAACATGCGCGCAAAGTGGCAATCAGTTCCACGAAGTCGATGATCGGGCACCTGCTCGGCGCCGCCGGAGCCGTGGAATCCATTGTCTGCGCGATGGCGATTCAGAAGGGGATCATTCCGCCCACCATCAACTACGAAACGCCCGATCTGTCCTGCGATCTGGACTACGTTCCCAACAAGGCCCGCGAGGCGAAAGTCAGGGCTTGCCTGAACAACTCGCTGGGCTTCGGCGGTCACAACGCCACGCTGTGTTTCAAAGCGCTGGAGTAGGATCCTATCGTCCTCGTCGTCGCTCTCGTCCTCGATGGAGCCGGGGTGCCCACACCCCGGTTGCTCCGGCCTGAGGGCAGGCTGATGCATTCGCGCTCCATGCGTTTCCCCGTTTTGAGTTGTTTTCGAGTAGGAGTACGAGTAAGAGGGATCATCCCATGAAACTCGCCCGTTCCACCGCCGAGATTTTTGTCCCCGATGGTCTGCCCATTTCCAGGGCTCTTTCTCGGACCACCTCGATGTGCATCGCGGCGCATCATGACGACGTCGAGATCATGGCGCCGCATGCGATCCTTGATTGCTTCGGCCGGTCGGACCGGTGGTTCATGGGTGTCGTGGTGACCGACGGCGCCGGAAGTGCGCGTGCCGGCCTGTACGCCCGGTACACCGATAAACAGATGCAGGTAGTGCGAAAACACGAGCAGCGGAAGGCGGCGGTCGTCGGCGAGTTCGGCGCACTGGCCATGCTCGGCCATCCCAGCTCCGCCGTGAAAAGCCCGAAAGGGAAGGATGTACGCGAAGATCTCTGCAAAGTAGTCCTGGCTGCGAAGCCGGACGTGATCATTGGCCACAATCTCGCGGACAAGCACGATACGCACGTCGCGCTGGCGCTGCGGACGATCGAGGCGCTACGTTCGCTCCCGCCGAAGATGCGCCCTCGAAAATTCTACGGCGGCGAGGTCTGGCGTGATCTGGACTGGATGCCCAACGGCGAAAAAGTGAAATGGGACGTCTCCCGCCGAGAGAATATCCAGGTGGCCCTGCTCGCAGTTTTCGATTCACAAATCAGCGGCGGCAAGCGCTACGACTTGGCCGCGGCGGCCCGGCGGCGCACGGCAGCGACGTACAGCCAGTCGCACCAGGTTGATGCGACCACTGCCCTGAGTGTGGCGATGGACCTGACGCCGCTTCTCCGCGATGACAGAATCGATCCGGCGGAGTACGTCAGCGAGATGGCAGATCGGTTTCGAAACGACATTCTCAAGCGGATTGAACGGTTTTCATAGGTCGAGCGCATCATGGACGAAGCTCTTCTGAACCAGGCCAGGAAACGGCTCGATGAGCTGGGGACGATCCTCCCTCAGAAGGGCAAGGTCCTGATTATCCCTCACGATTACCCCGATCCGGACGCGCTTGCCTCCGCCGCCGCGATGCACCTCCTCCTCGCCGAACGATACCACGTACATGGACAGATCGTTTTCACCGGCATGGTTTCGCGCGCCGAGAATCGTGAACTGCTCCGCCACTGCCGCTACCGCTGGCACCTTCTCGAGGATATCCGCGCTCCCAAGCACCGCGTGCCGTGCGTGTTCGTGGACACCGCGCCGTGGTCGGGCAACGTGACCGTGCCCTCGTTCGGAAGGCCCGTGGCCGTATTCGATCACCACCCGTTCACCACGAAGAAGAAGTGGGGCGAAATCTTTGCGGAGGTCCGGATCGGCACGGGGGCGACCGTGAGCATGATGTACGGATATCTGACGGCGGCGGGTATCCAGATCCCGAAGTGGCTGGCCTCGGTCATGGCCTACGCCATTGCGGCGGATACGCTCGATCTTTGCCGCAGCTGCACGGACATGGATCTGGAGGCCTACACGACGCTTCTGGCACGCTCGAATATGACCATCATCGGCAAGATCCGGCACGCCCCGCTTCCGAAGTCGTACTACGCCCAACTCCAGGAGGCGATCCGAAAGGCGCTCGTGTACGGCCGGGTCTCGTGGACGCACTTGGATGCCGTCGAGCAGCCGGAGATTGTCGCCGAAGTCGCGGAGCTCCTGTGCCTGATGGAGCGGGTGACCTGGGCCTTCTGCACGGCGTATCACGGCGACAACCTGCTGGTGTCCGTCCGCAGTGAGCAGAAGGGCGCGCGGTGCGGGCACCTGCTCAAGAGCCTGGTGCGGAAGCAGGGGTCGGTGGGTGGTCACCACGCCATGGCGGCCGGCTATCTCGACATGAGAAGTCTGTCGCGCGAGGAAAAGGAGAAGCGGCGGGAGTTATTTGTGAAAAGTCTGGTCGCGCGGATCGAGCGGCGGCCCATACAGAACGATCCGCTCGAGCTGGTTGCCAAGCCGCTGGTCGGAGGTCCGGAGGAGAAGACGCAGGGGTGATTCGCGATCAGGGGCGCTGCGGGGGATTTTCTCTTGACGCTGTGGCGCTAGTTTCGCAAAGTACGCGTAATCTCCGTATTTACAAAGGGATAAAGGAAAATTTTCATGTTCGATCGCTTTCTTGGGCTGTTTTCAAACGACATTGGAATCGATTTAGGCACGGCTAACACGCTGGTTTACGTTCGCGACCGGGGCATTGTCATCCGGGAACCTTCCGTAGTGGCGATTCAGGCGGGCACGAACCGCGTTTTGGCCGTGGGTGAAGAAGCAAA